>DATFNF010000049.1:0-35207 GCA_035266525.1 Trueperaceae bacterium
GGCGCGGGAGCTGGCCGAGGGGTACCTGACGCGGGTGGACGGCATCGACCGCTCCGGCCCCAGCCTGAACGCGGTGATCGAGCTCAACCCCGACGCGCTCGAGCTGGCCGACGCCAGCGACCGGCGCCTGGCGGAGGGCCGCGCCCGCGGACCGCTCGAAGGCGTCCCCGTGCTGCTCAAGGACAACATCGATACCGGGGACCGCATGAGCACCACCGCCGGCTCGCTGGCCTTGGCGGGCCACCGCGCCGCCGCGGACGCGGGGCTGGTGCAGCGGCTGCGCGCGGCGGGCGCGGTGGTGCTGGGCAAGACGAACCTCAGCGAGTGGGCCTTCTTCCGCTCCACGCGGGGATGCAGCGGCTGGAGCAGCCGGGGCGGTCAGACCCGCAACCCGTACGCCCTGGACCGCACCCCCAGCGGCTCCAGCTCCGGCTCGGCCGTGGCGGCGGCGGCCGGGCTGTGCGCGGCCGCGGTCGGCACCGAGACCGACGGCTCCATCGTCAGCCCCGCCTCCGCCAACGGCGTGGTCGGCATCAAGCCCACGGTGGGCCTGGTCAGCCGCTCCGGCATCATCCCGGTGGCGGCCTCTCAGGACACCGCCGGCCCGCTGGCCCGGCGCGTGGCGGACGCGGCGTTGCTGCTCTCCGTCATGGCCGGGCCGGACCCGCTGGACCCGGCTACGGCGGGCGCCCCCGGCGGTGCGGGCGCGGACTTCACGCGTCACCTCGACGCGGGCGCGCTGCGCGGCGCCCGCCTGGGCGTGGCCCGCGACTGCTTCGGCCGCCACGAGGGCGCGGACGCGGTCGCGGAGGGCGCGATCGCCGTGCTGCGCGAGCTCGGGGCCGAGGTCGTGGACGGCGTCGAGGTGGGGTACGAGGGCGTGCGCCGGGCGCCCGAGAGGGAGCTGCTGGTCATCGAGATCAAGCGTGGCGTGGACGCCTACCTGGCCGCCCACCCCGGCGCCGGCATGGGCAGCCTGGCGGACGTGGTCGCCTTCAACCGGGCACACCGCGAGACGGTGATGCCGTTCTTCCGCCAGGAGCTGCTGGAGCGGGCCGTGGCGGCGGGCGACGTCGACGATGAGACGCACGCCCGCGTGCGGGCGGCGTGCCGGCGTGCCGGCCGCGAGGCGGTGGAGGGCGCGCTGGCGCGCCACCGGCTCGACGCGCTGGTCGCCCCGAGCCTGGTCCCCGCGTGGGTCACCGACCTCATCGACGGCGACCGCAAGCTGGGCGGCTGCGCCGCGCCCGCGGCCATGGCAGGCACCCCGCACGTGAGCGTCCCGGCCGGCTACGTCCACGGCCTGCCGGTGGGGCTGTCGCTGTTCGCGGAGGCTCACAGCGAGGGCCGCCTGATCGGCTACGCCTACGCGTTCGAGCAGGCAGCCCGGGTGTGGCGGCCGCCGGCCTTCCGCGAGCACGCCGAGGCGGACGCCGCGGGCCACGCGCCCGGGGCCGGCCGGTGAGCAGCGTTCTGGGGCTGCCGCTCGACGCCTTCCTGGCGGCGGCCGTCGCCGCCGTGCTGATCGGCGTGGCCAAGGCGGGGTTCGGCGCGGGCTCGGGGGTGATCGCCACGCCGCTGGTCGCGCTCACCATGCCGGTACCGGCGGCCGCGGCCCTGCTGTTGCCGGTGTTGATCGCGGGGGACATCTTCGCGGTGTGGCACTATCGCCGCAGCGCCAGCCTGCGGGACCTGCGGCTGCTGTTGCCCGCCGCGGTGGCGGGCATCGTGCTGGGATCGCTGGCGTTCGACGCCCTGGCGCCGCACGGCCGCGCGCTGGAGGTCGGCATCGGGGTGCTGGCGCTGGCGTTCGTGGCGTGGCAGATGCTGCGAGCGTGGGTGCTGCGGTTGCTCGCCGCCCGGCCGCCATCGCGGTTGTGGGGCGCGGTCCTGGGCGGCGTGGCCGGCTTCACCTCCACCCTCGCGCACGTCGGGGGGCCGCCGGTCGCCATCTACCTCCTGCCCCGCGGCCTGGGACGCGAGCTCTACGTGGGCACGGCCGCCTGGTTCTTCTTCATCGTCAACCTGATCAAGCTGGTGCCCTACGCCTGGCTGGGCCTGCTCGACGTGGCCAACCTGGAGGTCGCCCTGACGTTGCTGCCGCTGGCGTTCCTGGGCGCGGCGTTGGGCGTGTGGCTGAACCGCGCGGTCAGGGAGCGCGCCTTCACGCTGGCCATCTACGCGCTGCTGATCGTCACGGGCGTGCAGCTGGTCAGCGGCATCAGCCTGATCTCGCTGCTGGGCTGAGCCCGCGCTCGCGGCCGGGCCCTCGCGGCGCGGCCGGTCGACCTCAGGAGGCGGGCAGCGCCCGCTCCAGGAAGCCGCGCAGCGCTTGGGTCAGCCCGTCTGCCAGCGGTGCGGCGGGATCGGTGTAGGTCGCCAGGTTGGCGGCCCGGTCGGCGGGCGCCGCCTTGAGCACGTGGTTCATGCCCTCGATGGAGGCCAGCGTGCCGGTGCGCGCCGCGTCCGCCAGCCTCTCGGCGTCGGAGCTCGTTACCTGCAGATCCGTGCTCCCCTGCACGATCAGGCAGGGGACGTCCAGCTCGCCGATGGCCTGCGCCGGATCGAGGCGGAACCAGCTCACCAGGTAGGGCTGCACGCTGTCGCGGAAGAGCGCCTGCCCCACGCCGGGCACGGCGGCGATCCCCGGCGGGAGCCGGGGCACCAGCCGTCCCGCCTCCAGTTCGGCCAGCACGGTGTCGATCTCGGCGAGCAGCGCTGCCGGGAGCTGCGCAGCGAGCTGGCCGCGCAGCACGTCCGCGGCGCGCCTGCCGGCGCCCTCGAGCGATACGAAGGCGTCGGCGCCGGCGCGCCGGGCGGCCAGCATGCCGATCAGCGATCCCTCGCTGTGGCCGACCACCACGCGCGGGCCGAAGCGCGCATCGCCCGCGAGCGCCTCCAGCCAGCCGACGGCATCGTCGACCAGGAGGTCGAAGGTCATCTCCGACTCGGGCGGCGCCGCGGCCGCGCTCTGGCCGATGCCGCGCTTGTCGTAACGCAGCGAGGCGACGCCCAGCTCGGCCAGCGCGTCCGCCAGCATCTTCAGCGAGTCGTTGGTGCCGGGGAGGGCGGCGCTGTTGCCGTCGCGGTCGGTGGGGCCGGAGCCGGCGACGATGAGGGCGACCGGGACGGCCGGTGCCGCGTCCGCGCCGGCGGGGAGCCGGAGGCTGCCGTGGAGCTGTCCGGTGGGGGTAGCTAGCACCATCCGCTGGCAAGCATACGCGGCGCCGCAGCCTGGCGACGTGGCGGAGCGTCCTGCCTGCGGCACGGCGTCGGCCGCCCAGCCGGCGCGCCGGCTGGGCGGCGCTAGAGTGCGGCCATGGCACGCCTGCGCCCGGGTCCGCTCGTCCCGCTCGGCGAAGACGCCTCGCCCGGCCGCGCGGCGAGGCGTCTGGTGCGGCGCGCGGGCGAGGCGCTGGTGGGCCGGCGGGTGAGGCTGGCCGGGACCGTCTACCTGCTTCTGGACGTCTCCGCCAGCATGGCGGATGGCGGCAAGATGCCCGAGCTGCTCCGCGGCGCCGTGCGGTTCTTCTACGAGGCCTGGCGGCGCGATTACGCCGTCGGCGTGATCGGCTTCGCCGCCGCCGCGCGCCTGCTCAGCGGGGCCACGCGCGACGCCGCGCGTTTTCAGCGCTGCCTGTCGGGCCTGCAGCCGAACGGCGGGACCGCCATGGCGGCCGCCTTGCGGCTGGCGTCGGACCGCCTGCGTCACCGCCGCGGGGACCGTCTGGTGCTGCTCATCACCGACGGCATGCCCGATGACGCGCGCGCCGCGCTGGACGCTGCGGCGCACGCCCGTGCGCTCGGCATCACCGTGACCGCGGTGGGGACGGGCAGCGCCGACGAGGCGTTCCTGCGGGCGCTCAGCCTCCAGCCGGAGCTCGCCGAGGTGGTGGGACTCGACGACTTCGGCGACGGCATCGGGCGCGCGGCGGACCGCCTGGGCGACGGCTGAGCCGTGCGCCGTCGGGCGCAGGCCGCCGCGGCGGGAGGCGCGTTCGGCGCTCGGGCGCGCCGCCGACCGAGCGTGCGCCGGACTCGTCCTGGAGCTTCCGAACGCGGTCCGGCCCGACGGCATCGCCGGAGGGTCGCAACGGAGAAGGCGCGCGCCTCCGAGAAGGCGCGCGCCTCTGCCACGTACGGTCGGGGCGGCCGCGAGGGCGGCGGCAGGCCCCGGAGGCGTCAGGCGTGGGGTTGCACCTCCACGTACCAGCACTCGCGCTTGGCGAAGACGCTGAAGCGCACCTCGCCGTACTGGCCGAAGTCGGTCGTCACGTTGGCGAAGCCGTTGGCCGTGCCGCGACTGGAGAACGGGCCCACGACGCAGGCGGTCTCGCCTTTCCAGCAATTGGGGGAGATAGATTCCAGCAGCCTGACCCCATGACCACCCGGCACCGGTGCGTAGACGTGCGCTGTGTGACGTGCTGTCTTCCGTACCATGCGCGTCTCCTGTTCGCTTCCGCTCCAGGCTCGGTCCCGAAGGCTCGAGCGATGTGCACCGGTGCGGTGAGGAGGCTACTTGGGTTGTGACGTTTGGAGACGTTGCGCTTCGAGTGGGCTTCTATTCTAGACATTCGCCCCGCGCGCCGCAAGAGGTTGCAGCACTTGCAGCGCGTTATGCGACACGTCCCTGGGGAAGGGGGTTTGGCCCGCCCCCAACGGCCTCAGCGCTCTCGCTCCGCCCATCCCTGGAGGCGCTCCTGGAGGTGGTCGAGAAGGCCCTCCGGCGAGGAGAAGAAGCGCTGCGTGCGCCCGTCGAGCTCGTCGGTCAGCGAGGCGCGCCAGCGGGGTTCGTCCCCGGGGCGGTCACGCTCGACCCACACGCGCAGGATGTAAACCCGTCGATCGTAGCGGTGCATACGTGCTCCCGGTTCGTGCCGCGGCGGGGCCGGGCGAGGGACGCGAGCGTCAGCTGGCGGGCCTTCCACGGTGTTGGGCGCGAACATGGGGAAGGTTAGGAAGGCCCGCGTGACGCTGGCGTGACAGTGGCTGGACGCGGCCTCGCGCCCAGGCGGCGGGTCGCGCCGGGTCGTGGAGTGCTGCCGGGTCGTGGAGTGCTGCCGGGCCGGGGAGCGTGGCGCGCCGGGCTCAGGCCGTCATCAGGGCGCGGTGGACCGCGTCATGGCGGAGGAAGGCGTCGCGCCGTTCCGGTGGCACGTGGTCATGCGTCACGCGCTCGAGCCACGCACGGCAGGCGCGGTGGGCCTCCTCGGCGCCCGGCTCGCCGGCGGCGTCGAGGGCGGTGGCGTGCGCCAGCAGCACCTCGCCGGCGGTGCCGTAGCGCGGGGCGTAGGTGCCGAGCAGCGCGGCCGCGGCGCGCCCGTGCTCGGCCGCTTCGCGAGCCGCGCCGCGGGCCCGCGCCAGGCGGCTGAGGCAGGCCAGCGCCGGCAGGCGGTGCCCGTGAAGGCCCAGACCGCCGGCGATGGCGAGCGCCTCGCCGGCGTGGCGGCAGGCGCCGTCGAGATCGGGGTGCGTGTCGGCGGCGAGCGCGTCGGCGGCCAGCAGGTGGTACCAGGCCACATAGCTCGGCCGGACCGCGGCCAAGAGCGGCTCGGCGCGCCCCAGCTCGGCTCGCGCCGCCTGCGGGCCGGCATCCGCGCCGCCATCCGCGCCGCCATCCGCGCCGAGCAGCACGGCGGCGAGCTGCAGGCGGGCGCTCAGCTCCTGCTCCGTCCGCCCGGCCGCCTGCTCGAGCGCCCGTCGCGCATGCCACAGCGCGGCCTCGCCGTCGCCCAGGCGCCTGTGCAGCTCCGCGAGGTGGCGGTCGATGGCCCCGGATCCCCAGTAGTCGAGCTCGGTGGCGGCCGCCGCGGCGCGCTGCAGCAGCTCGAGCGCGCGCCCCAGATGGTCGAGGTCGCGCTCGCAGAGCCCGATGTTCGCCCAGTGGACGAGCTGTGCGTAGCCCACCTCGGGAAGCCCGGCCAGCAGCTGCGCGACGCGCTCGTGCGTCGCCAGAGCCTCGGCCACGCGCCCCGTCTCGGAGAGGCTGACGCCCAGGTTGGTCAGCACCGTGATGCGCCCCGAAGCGTCGCCCAGCGACTCCAGCAGCTCCGCTGCCTGACGGTGCAGATCGATGGCCCGGTCGTGGCGGTCGAGCCGCGTCAGCGCGACGGCGCGGTTGGCCATCGCCTCCACCAGCGCCCTGTCGTCGCCGCGCTCACGCGCCGCGTCGACGCAGGCGCCGAAGGCGTCCGCGGCGTCCTCGAACGCCTCGCGCGCGAACAGCGCGGTGGCCAGGTCGTTGGCGAGCAGGCCCTCGAGCGCCGGGTCGCCGGCGTCCCGGGCCGCCTCCAGGCCGCGGCGCGCCGCCGCCTCCGCCTCGGCGCCGTGGCCGCCGGTGGCGAGCAGGCCGGCGCGGGCGTGCGCGGCGGTGGCCTGCTGGGTGCGGGTCCGGGCGAGCCTCTCCAGGGCGGCGATGATGCGGGTGGCGTCATCCCCGGAGTTGGCGTGGATGACCAGCTCGTAGGCCTCGGCCAGGCGCTCGAACGCCTCCGCCTCGCGGCCCTCGTCGGCCAGGATGCGGCCCGCCTGGTAGAGCGCGCCGGCGGCCTCGCGGTAGGCCAGGCGCGACGCGGCGCGCCCGGCGGCCCGGAGCAGGTAGGGCAGCGCCTCGCCGGACCGGCCGGCGTCGAGCCAGTGCCGGGCGACCAGCGCGGGCTCCGCGTCGACGCCCGCCAGCGCCTCCGCGGCGCGACCCTCCAGGTAGCGGCGCACCGGCTCGGGCGCGGTCTCCAGCAGGGCTTCGCCGATGAGGTCGTGGGTGAAGGCGCCTTCGTGGATGACCTGCGCCTGCTCCAGCGCCCGCAGCTCGCCCTCCAGCCCGAGCGGCTCGGCATCCAGCATCGCCGCCAGCACCGTCAGGTCGAACGCGCCCTGCGCCACCGCGGCGGCCAGGGCGAGACGCTGGGCGGGGGCCGGCAGCCGCGCCACGCGCTGGCGGATGATCTGTCCCACGCGCTGCGGCATGGGCAGTCGCACCTCGTCGCCGGCCGGGCCGCCGGCGGCCAGCAGGTCCTTGAGGCACTCCACCACGAACAGCACGTTGCCGCCGGTGTGCCGATGCAGGCGCGCCGCCAGCGTGTCGACCGCCCCCGCCGGCAAGGCGCCGAGCTCGAGGCTGGCGAGGAGGGCGGTGACGGCGTCGCGCGTCAGCGGGCGCAGGGTGATCCAGCGCGCCGTCCCGCCCGCGACGGCCCGCTCGAGAGCGGCGCGGCGTTGCGGCGCGAGCTCGCCCGGCCTCAGCGAGGCGACGGCCCGCCATGCCGGTCGGTCCCGGGCGTCGCCGCGCAGGGCCTCGGCGGCGGCCATCAGGGCCTCGAAGGAGGCGGCGTCGAAAGCGTGGAGGTCGTCGCAGAGGAGGGTCACGCCGCGCTCCATGAGCGTGCCCAGCAGCCTGGCCAGCGCGCCGCGGAAGCGGCTGCGGCCGCCCGCCGGGGGCGGCTCCGAAGGTCGGGGGAGACGCGGCCGCGGCGTCAGGGCCTGCACGCCCGGCAGCAGCGCCGCCACGTCGGCGAGGACGTCGCCGGGCGGAACGAGGGCGGGGAAGCTTTGCCAGAACCGGGCCAGGCCGCGGTCCAGCGTGGCCAGCGGCACGTCGGTGTCGTGACTGAGCCCCTCGCAGCGCAGCACCGGCCCGCGGAGCGCCTCCTCGGCGAGCCGCGACTTGCCCACACCGGCCGGGCCGGCGACGAGGGCGGTGGCGCCTGCGGCGAGGGCGGCGTCGAGCTCGGCCAGCTCGGCTTCGCGGCCAACCAGCCGGGGCGGACGCAGCAGCGTCGCGGGGATGCCGCGCTCGGCCGCGGCAGCGGGGGCCGCGGACCGCGCTTCCGCCTCGCCCCGGCGGATCGCCTCGGCGAGGGCGACGGTCTCGGCCGACGGTGCGATCCCGAGCTCGCGCTCGAGCGTGTCGTGGAGGCGTTCGAACGCGGCCAGCGCCAGGCCGCGGTCGCCGGCGGCCAGGTGGAGGCGCATGGCGGTGGTGTGGGCGGTCTCCGAGATGGGGTCGCGGCGGATCAGGGCCTCGGCGAGCCGGAGCGCCTCGCCCAGCGCGCCGCTCCGCTCGAGCTCGGCGATCGCCTCGACGAGCGCGGTGCGGGTGAGGCCGTCCAGCTCCTCGCGCTCCGCGAACAGCCAGTCCTCGAAGGCCGGGCAGTCGTCGTAGTCGAAGGGCTCGAGCAGCACGCCGGAGGCGGCGAGGACCCGGTCGCGGCGACCCTGGAAAGCGGCCACCTTCACCTCGGCAACGTCGACGCGCGTGTCCTCCGCCAGGCGCAGGGGGTCGTCCAGCACGACGATGCCCCCGCCCAGGCGGCCCTTCAGGCGCTTGAGCAGCTGCCGCAGGTTGGCGCGGGCGCCGGCCTCTCCGGCCTCGGGCCACAGCAGGCCCGCCAGCTTGGAGCGCGAGGCGGCGCCGGCGAGCGTCAGGTACGCCAGCAGAGCGGCGTCCTTGCGTGCCAGGGTCCGCTCCACCCCGTCCGAGCTGGCCACCGGCTCGCCCAGCAAGCGGAGCTCCCGCATGATCACGACACGGCAACTATAGACGATGCCCGCCCTGACGCGCTCCGCGGCCTCGATGCGGGACCGCATGGTGTGCTGGGACACGTTGCCCTGTACGCACATCGAGACGGCGATGAGGTCTAGGGTCTTGGCGTGATCGGGTAGCGATCGCGTGACAAGAGCGAGAGAAGCCCTTGTTGTTGCCGTTGCCTTTAACGTCCTCTTCCGCCCGAAGGGGCGGATGGAAAGGAGGATCACGATGGCAGACGAGCAGACCATGAAGTCCATCCCTCGAAGCGCGCCCACGGGCGGTGTCGGTGGCGAGGCCGCCGCAGCCACGGTCGGATCGGCCGGTGCGGTGGTGGCCATCATCGGCCTGGCCGGCGTGCTTCCGCACCTTCTCGCCCAGATCGGCGTCATCGTCGTGGGAGCCGCGCTGATAGCCGCACAGGGCACCGCAGTGTCGCGCTACGGGGCGGGCTTGTCCGCTGACGAGCGCCGGCAGTTGGGCGCGCTCCCGGTGAGCGGCGGCGTCACCACCGAGTTCGTCGGTGGCTTGACGGCCGCGCTCCTGGGGTTGCTGGCCCTCCTTGGCGTGGCGGGGCCGTCGCTGCTCGCCATCGGCGTCATCATCCTGGGAGCGGTCGAGATCGCCAGCGGCCGCAGCATCGGGCGCATCTCGCAGATCATGATCGAAGCGTCCGATGCCAGCCCGCGCGTGAAGACGCTCGCGCGCGAGTCCGCCGGCGGTTCGCTCGGCGCCGTGCTCTTCATCGGCATGGGCGGCGTGGCGCTCGGCATCCTCGCGCTCGTGGTCACGTCCGCGAGCCTGCCGCTGGTCCTGGTGGCTACCCTCGCCCTCGGCCTGGGTGCGTTGCTGGACGCCGCGGCACGCGCCGAGCACGCCTCGGCGGCCGTGTGAGCTCGGCCTGACCGGCACCCCGCCGGCATCCCAAACGGAACGTCGGGCCGCACTCCCCGCAAGCCGGGGTGCGGCCCGACGAGCGTGGGTGGCGGGCCCGGCCCGCCACTCCGCTGCCGGGCGCTGCGGGCGAAGACACGAGACCCTCGCGCGGGGGACCCTGTAGCGACGATCCTGGAAGGACGATCCTGGAAGGAGGATCCTGGAAGCGAGGATCCAGGAAGGGAGCACCCCATGCGGGACATCAAGCCGTCCGATGCACTCCGCGCCCTGCGGAACGAGTTCGGCTTCCGCCTCGACGAGCCCAGGGCGCGCGGCCGGGAGCGCATGGTAGCCGCCGTCCGCTCTCGGCTCGGCGTCTCGCGTGAGGTGGCCGAGGACGCCGTCTACGCGCTCGAGCACGCTGAAGTGGTGCGCTTCGTGCGGGATGAGGCGGGCGACGCCGGCGCGCCGATGCCGCAGGGCCTGCCGCGGGGCGCGGCGGCCCCTGCGCCCGTCATCTCCAGGAGCCCGCTGGGGGACCCGGTCTCGCCCGGGCACTGGCGTATCGGCGAGCCGGGCTGAGGCCGGGCCATGCGGCGCCGCGGGCCCAGTCGCCGCCGGAGGCCGGGTCCCCTGCCTCGGCGATTCGCTTCCGGCGTCGCGAGCCGGCGCTCAATCCAGGAAGTCGCGGAGCGACACGTCGCGACGCGCCAGGTACTGCAGCTTGCGCAGAGCGCGGGCCTCGGCCTGCCGCACCGCCTCCCGGGTGATGCCGTAGTGCTGGCCGATGTCTTCGAGGGTGTGCTGCTTGCCGTCCACCAGGCCGAAGCGCAGCCTGAGCACCTCGGACTCGCGCTCGGAGAGCCGGCGCAGGAGCTGCTCCAGCTTGTCCGAGAGCGCCGTGTCGCTGGCGAGCTCGACCGGCGCGACCGCCGACGCGTCGGGCAGCAGGTCGCCGAGGAAGGTGTCGTCCTCGTCGCCCACGGGCCGTTCCAGCGAGAGCGTGTCGCGCGCCTGGCGAAGCGTGTGGTCGACCCGCTCCACCGTCCAGCCCTCGCCCAGGGCGGCCGCGATCTCCTCGCGGGTCGGCGGCCGGCCCAGGTTCTGCTCGAGCTTGTCCGCGGTGGTGCGGAGCCGGTTGAGAGTCTCCTGGAAGTGCACCGGCAGCCGGATGGTGCGGGAGGCGTTCGCCAGCGCCCGCACCACGGCCTGGCGGATCCACCACACCGCGTAGGTCGAGAACTTGTAGCCGGTGTTGACGTCGTACTTCTCGACCGCGTGCATGAGGCCGGCGTTCCCCTCCTGGATGAGGTCCAGCATCGGCAGGCCGCGGCCGCGGTAGCGCTTGGCGACCGATACCACCAGGCGCAGGTTCGCCTCCACCAGCGCCTCGCGAGCGGCCTCGGCGTCCCCCAGCAGGCGGGTCAGCTCGCGCTTGTCGCGCTCGCTCAGCGTCTCGGCCTCCTGCCGGAGGCGCTCCTCGGCCTCCTTGCCGGCTTCGACCCGGCGGGCCAGCGCCACCTCCTCCTCGCGGTTCAGCAGTGGCACGCGCCCGATCTCTCCCAGGTAACGCTGCAGATCGTTGGCGTCGGTGGCCTGGGAGCGCTGCCGGTCGGACGCGTTCTCGGCCGACCGGCCGGGGGTCAGGGAGGTGTCGGTCTCGGGCTCGTACTCCTGCTCGTGCGCGTGTTCCATCGCATCTCTGTTCATGGTCACAACCACTTCCGTGCGGCGGGCGTGATGAGCGTGCCACGCTCTCCGGCCCTCGCGGTCGGCGCGGGGGCCTGTGTGCGCGTCCCGGAATCGGATGCCAGGCATCCGAGACCCGGTATGAGGACGCTGGTGAGGATGCTCGAGGGGAACGGCGAGGCATGGCCCCGTCACACACGCTGATTGTACCACAGCGGTACACACCGGCCGAGGGCTCGGCTTACCGAGCGGCCGGCCTCACCCGGCAGCAGCGCGATGCGGGAGATCCCGCGGCGAGCGGCGCAGGCCCGCCCGGCGGCACGGCATCCCGCCCGGCGCAGACCGCACATCGCGCCCCGCCCCCAGGCGGCGAGCGGCCGGGCGACGACCCCCGTCACGTGAGGACGGCGTCCCGTCGCATCGCCGGCCCACGCTACATTGCCCGTGGGCCTGCCGGACGCCTCGCGCTCGCCGGGTGCCCGCCACGTGGTTGGGACGGCGCGCGACGGGTCGCCATCTCGGGCGCCCGTTCCGCGGTGCCGCCCGGCTCGACGCCCCCTCTAGGAAGGAGCGACCTGCAGAATGCGTGATGCCTTCACCAGACTGTGGCGGAACGCCCTGGTGCGGGTGGTCGTGGCGCTGGTGCTGGCGGCGGCCGCCATCTGGTTCCTGTACGTCACGCGCGGGGTGTGGTTCGTGGCGGTCGTCGCCTTCGTGTTCGCCTACCTGCTGCATCCGCTGGTGTCGTGGAGCAGCCGGCGGTTCCACACACGTTGGATCGGGTTCGTGGTGTCGGTCCTGCTCGTCTTCGTCGTGCTGGGGGGCTTCGGACTGCTGTTCTACCGGCTGTTCGAGCAGCTGAGCAACCTGCCCAGTCAGCTGCCGGACCTCATCCAGCACGCCAAGTCCGTCAGTCAGAACGTCCCCGGCGCCATCCTCGGGGCCCATCTTCCGGCGTCCATGAAGTCGACCCTCGTCGAGGCGTATGACAGGCTCCATGGTCAGTTGAACAGCTGGGCGAGCAGCTTCCTCGATCAGTTCGCCAGGTACGTCACAGGGGGCGGACTCTTCAAGACGCTGCGCTCGATCGTCGGCGATTTCGTCCGCCTGCTGGCGCTGCTGGCGCTCACCGCGTACCTGCTGGCGGACTTCTCGCGGGTGAGCCGGAGCTTCAAGCTGGCGGTGCCCAGGCCCTACCAACCCTTCCTGGCAGGGGTCATCGACAAGTTCGAGCAGGCGGTGGGCGGCTACTTCCGCGGGCAGATCGTGGTTGCGACCGTGGTGGGCGCGGTCATCGGCATCGGCCTCACCATCCTGGGCGTGCCGTTGGCGCTGTCGCTGGCGTTCCTGGGGGGGCTCTTCGACCTCGTGCCCTACCTCGGCCCGATCATCTCCATCGCGCCGGCGCTGCTGCTGGCCGCGCCGATGGGCCTGTGGACCGTCGTCGGCGTGCTGGTGGTGTACTCCATCGCCAACCAGCTGGAGAGTCACGTGCTGGAGCCATTGGTGCTGGGGCGCACCTCGCGGTTGCACCCCACCACCGTGGTCATCGTTCTTCTGCTGGGCCTGCACTTCGGCGGCGTGTTGGGCGCCCTGCTGGCCGTGCCGCTCGCCGGGTTCGTGAAGCTGCTGCTCGTCGAGTACTACTTCAACAGCCGCTTCTACGACGAAGGCTGATCGGGTCGGCGGCTACATGCCGCCCGACCCGCCGCCGCTGCTCGAGCCGGCCGTGCTGGACTGGCTGCCCGACATGGAGCTGCCGGATCCCGAGCCCTTCATCGCCAGGTCGGCCGTGGGCGTCGTGATGATCCAGCCGACGGCCGCGGTGGGCGTCGGATGCGAGAGCACGTCGCCCTGGATGGTGCTGGCGCTGTTGGCGTTGATGAGCCTCGGGGTGGCCCCGGGCTTGACCGCCCAGTACACGCTGTGCTTGTCGACCATGGTGTCGGCGACGGTGTACTGCACGGCGGACGGGAACTTGCCGACGACCTGATGGGTCTTCCGGTCGTAGACGCGGTAGGCGAAGTTGGCGACCACCTTCTGCCCCGACTTCGCCATGCCGTCCCAGTGGCTGTTGGACGCCGCCAGCACCTGGAACGTCACCGGGTCCTTGAAGGTCCCGACGGGGATGTAGATGGTCATGTCGCCGGGGGCGGCGCCCTTGAAGTAGGCGTCGGGCACCGTGATGGAGGCGGACTGACCGGGTTGCAGGTTGACGGACGCGAGGACGTGCGAGAAGTCGCTGCTGACGGGCGTAGCGGGCAGCGACTGGGCGAAACCTAGCGCTGCCAGCGGAAGCGCCAGGAGGACGAGTAGTGTTGGACGCACGGACATTGCGGCCTCCTTAACAGGTTATGCGAGCTTACGTATGGCCCGTGGTGGCCGCCGGCCATTGTGGGCCTGCCTCAGGTGAGGCGCTTGAGCCCCAGGTGAGAGTCGCTCGGGGAGGCGGCGACGGGACCGCGTGATGGCGCCGCGTGATGGCGCCACGCGATGGCGGCGCGCGATGGCGGCGGCGGGCGGGGCGGCGCCTCACATCCGGGACAAATGTCCTCTGGTGTCGAATGTCCCGGTAGCTGTTACCGTTGAGGGGAGAGTGGCCACGGGCTCGGGCATCCGCTCGAAAACGCGCTCGAGGTGACGATCGGAGGGAGAGTCATGCGTCATGTGAAGTGGTTGGCCGTCTTGGTGGCGGTCCTGGCGACGTCGGCCTTCGCCAACACGTACTTCGTGCAGATGAACACCGTCCGCGGCGGCACCGGGGCCAAGGGGCCCGTGTGCGTGTCGAACACCGTGTTCCAACCTGGCGAATCGGTGGTGTTCCAGGTCGAGGTGTACGACGCGACCACGGGCGGACGCGTCACGGCGGACGAGATCCAGCAGCGCGGGATCAAGGTGACCATCAGCCTGGACGGCGGCAAGACCATCGCTGCGGAGTACTCCGCCCACCCCCCGAGTGCCCCTGCTGCCAGTCAGACCCACTTCTGGACCGGCGCATGGGAGATCGCCGCGGACGCCTCCACGGGTACCTACAACTACACGGTGACCGTGACCGACAACAACGGCCACAAGGACGCGTACACGCCCATCGGACAGAACGTCGGCCTCAACCAGCTGACGGTGGCGAAGCCGCAGTCCTGACGGCGTCCTGACCCGACCTTCTAGCCAACAGCGGCCGCGGCCCTGCCTGAACGCAGGGAGCCGCGGCCGTTCGATCTCGGAGGTGCCGGCCGCCTGCGCCGCCGTCTCCGGCCGCGGCCGGGCCCGCCGGCGTTCGCGCGGACCCCGCCGCGGGTCTCGAGGAGCGTGAGGTCGCATGAACCACCGCATATCGCCGCGTCCCGGTCGCGTGGCCCGCTCGGCCGTCCGGGCTGCCGCGCGGCTGGCCTTCGCCGCCGGGCTGCTGCTGGTGACGGCCGGCGCCTGGGCAGCGCCCAAGCTGGCGTTCACGCCCGATCACGGGCCCGTGGGAACGGCGGTCGCCGCCCACGGTACCGGGCTGACGCCGGGAGCCCGGGTGACGCTCTCCTGGCAGACCGCGGATGCCGCCTGGGACGTGAACGGAGGGCACTTCATCGGGGTGACCGCGTCCGAGGTCCAGCACCCGCTGGCCACCGCCACGGTGGCCGCGGACGGCACCGCCGACCTCCACTTCACCGTGCCCGAGGACTACGGCTACGTCCACAACGTGTTCTTGACCGACACGCACGGCGCCAGGCTCGCCCGGCAGGGCTTCGTGGTCGCGCCGCACATGACCGTCTCGCCGAGCTCCGGGCCGTTGGGCACGCCTATCCACATCCACGTCACGGGGCTGGGCTACAAGTTCTACCACCTGGTATGGCACCTCAAGTACGACGGTGCGGACGCCGGCATGCTCTCGGGGCTCAGCACCAGGGGCGTGGCCGATGTGACCCTCCCCGCCACCGGCAGCGTCGGGCCGCACACGCTGCAGGCCATCGTCGGCACCCACTCGTCGCCCTATCTGAACGAGCAACAGGCGCCCATCTACATCCCGGGCGTGCCGCTGGTGGAGGGCGCGGTGTTCACCATCACGCCCGGCGTCCCGGTGATCCCACCGCCGGCGGCCTCGCAGGGACTGCCTCGGGAGGGCGCCGCCGGCGGTGCCGGCTCGGGACCTGCCTTGCGCCTCGACCATGGCTCCGGCCAGGTGGGTGACCCGACCGTGCTCCACGGTTCGGGCTTCCCGGCCGGCGCCGCCGTGTCGATGACCTGGAGCACGGTGGTGGGCAACCGCATCTCCGGCCAGGGCTTCGAGGAATCGACGCGCGACTTCGCGAGCGTCACGGCCGCGGCCGACGGCACCTTCACGTACCGCTTCGACACCCCTGACGACCTGGGCGGGGTGCATCACGTCGTGGCCACGGCAGGCGACGCCCGGGCGAGCGTCGACTACACCATCGAGCCCTCGGTCGCCGAGGTGTCCCCGCGCACCGTGGCACCCGGCGGCGACATCACCATCCGGCTCAAGGGCATCGGCTGGTCGGAGACGGCCAACATCGTCACGGTGCTGATGGACAATGCCACCTTCGGTTACGCCTGCGGCTTCAACAGCCAGGGGGACGTGACCATCCACATCAAGGCGCCCGGCCCGGCGGGCACGCACTACATCGGGATCTTCCCGAGCATCTACAAGGGCGAGCTGAAGGGGCCCGGCGCCCCGGTCAGCACCGCCAACGCCAACTACCTGCTGCTGCCGATGCTGAACGTCATCGACCACCCGGGCGAGCGCTTGCCCTCGTTCGAGCTGAGCTTCACGGTCACGGGGGCGGCGCCCAACTGACGGCCGGATCGGCGGGCCGCGCCCCGCGTGGCGTGCACGGCGCACGTTGCGCGGGCCGCGCCCGTCTGGCGGGTACGGGTCTAGGCTGCCCCCACGAAGGGAGGCGGACACCATGGACATCGACCGCGCGAACGCCATCCTGGAAGACCTGGACCTCCCCGCCCTGGAGAACCAGGGTCGAGTGCTGGCCAGCTACGGCGAGCGCTTCGGGGTGCAGGTCGACCCCGACACCGAGCTCGCGGACGTGGTCCTCTCGGGCGACGGGGAGGCGGTCACCGACGAGCTCACCCGGCTGCAGTTCGCCGAAGCCGCGGAGATCGCGATGCTGCTCAACGATTCCAGGGGCCCCTGGTACGACCGCGTGGCGGGGACCGATAGCTCGAGCTAGTGCCAGGCGGCGGCGCCGGGCCGGAGCCGGGCCCGGCAGGCGCGCCTGCCTTCGCGGAGGGCCTTCCGCTCCGGCCGCGGCGGGGGGGAGCGTCGGGCTCCCGCGCGGGTGGCCCGGAGCCGCCGGGCCCGTTCCCCAGGTCGACGTCGGGGTGGCCGTGGATCTTCGCCCAGGACCGCGCCAGCTCGGCGCCGAGGAAGAAGATCTGCGCCGACCAGTAGATCCACAGCAACACGATGATGAACGAGCCGGCAGCGCCGTACGCCGAGGCCACGGCGCTGTGCGCCAGGTATCTGCCGAGCACCCACTTGCCGGCCTCGAACAGGACGGCGGCTGCCACCGCCCCCAGCCAAGCGTCGCTCCACTCCACCCACTTGTCGGGCAGGTAGCGGTACAGCAAGGCGATCATCACGGCGATGAAGGCGAACGAGACGAAGCCGTTGACCACCGTGAGCACCGCCGTGGGCGCTCCGATCGACTGCGCGAAGAACTGGTTGAAGTTGGCCTTGACGGTGGCGAACAGCAGCGACGCCAGCAGCAGCAGGCCCAGCCCCAGGACCACCACGAAGGCGACGAGCCGGATCAGCACCGGCCTCAGGAAGCCCGTCTGCTCTTCTGGGGGGCCCTCCCAGATGGTGTTCATGGCGTCCTTCAGGGCCTGCAGCACGGCGGACGCCCCGAACAGCAGGAAGCCGACCCCGACGATGGTCGCGAGGATGCCCGAGCGCGGCTGGTACGCGCGGTAGGCGTTCCGGAAGACGTTGTGCGCCACCTTGGCCCCGGCCGGTCCGACGACCGAGCGGATCTGGTCGATGAGGTCGGTCTGCACCTGCTGGCGCGCGAAGACCATGCTGGCTACCCCCACCGCGACCACCACCAGCGGGGCGATGGAGAGCACCGTGTAGAACGCCACGGCGGCGCCGAGCCGCGGCACGCGGTGGCGTTGGAAGCCCCGGATGGTCTCGGCAGCGAGACGCCTCAGCGTCCGCATGGCGTCGCGGCGTCGCGTCGTCGGCGGGTCCCGGGGCATGGGTCGGGTGGCGCCATCGTTCCTCCTCGCGAGGGGGTCGCTCGGTGGTCGTCATCGCCGCGAGCGCGCGCGGCGACGTCGTGACGGGCCGGTCGCCCGCCGGGGCCGCAGGGGCCGCTTGCGGCGGGCTGTTGCTGTCACCCTAGCGGTCGCGCCGGCCGGACCGGGTCGCCTGTGTTCGCGCACGGGCCGGGCGTCCCCCGGCACAGGCGGCCGGCCGACAGGCCGGATCCCATGTCTGGAACGGCATCGCAAGGGCATGTCGTGGAGATCATTGACGTGTTAACTATTCAAGCCTATATTGTTCCACGTGCAAACGACTACCATCATCAACGATGTCATCCGCATGTCGAAGGCCGCGCGTCGGCTCGGCCGTGCCATGCAGAGCGTGGCGGGCGGTCCCGTGCATGACGCCTGCGGCCTGACCCCCAAGGAGCTGATCCTGCTGCGGGCCGTCGAGGCGGGCTCCGCCTTCCCCCACGAGATCAGCGACCGCACCGACACCGCCGCCCCGCTGGTCACCCGCGTGGCGGACCGTCTGGTGGAGCTCGGTTACGTGGAGCGCCAGCCCGACACCGTCGACCGGCGCCGCGTGGCGCTGGTCGTCACCGAGGCCGGCGCGCAGGCCGGCGCCGACGGTTGGAGCGCCATGCGCGAGGTGCTGGCGCACGTCTTCGGTGACGTGCCGGCCGGCACGATCGCCCGCCTCGCGGCGGACATGGAGGCGCTCTCCGACGCCGTGGAGGCGAAGGACCTGGCGGCGCAGGCGGGCACGGCGCCGGAGGACGGCGGCGGCCGTCAGGGGGCGTCGGCATGAGGCGGCCGGGAGCGGCGGCCGGCGGCGGGCGCGCCCGCCGCGAGGTGCAGACGACCAACCGCATCACCGGGAACGCCCGCTGGTGGGCCCTCGGCGCGGTGTTGCTGTCGATGTTCTTCGCGTCCCTCGACCAGACCGTGGTGTCGACGGCGCTGCCGGTCATCGTCGGTGACCTGAAGGGCCTGAGCGTCTACGCCTGGGTCTTCACCGCCTACATGATGGCCTCGGCCATCACCGTGCCCATCTACGGCAAGCTGTCGGACATCTACGGCCGCAAGCCGTTCTACGTGTTCGGCCTGATCGTGTTCATGATCGGCTCGGCCATCAGCGGCCAGGCGCACACCATGCTCGAGCTCATCCTCGCCCGCGGCGTCCAGGGCATCGGCGCCGGCGCGCTGATGAGCATGCCGCGCGCCACCATCGGGGACATCTTCAACCCGCGCGAGCGCGGCCGCTGGATGGGCGTGATCGCCGCGACCTTCGGCATCTCGAGCATCATCGGCCCGACCGTCGGGGGCTGGATCACCGATAACTGGGGCTGGCGCTGGGTCTTCTACGTGAACCTGCCGGTCGCCGCCGCCGCCCTCGTGGCGGTGCTCGCCACCCTGCCGCGGGTGCGGGTGGGCCATCGCGTCTCGCTCGACTGGCGCGGCAGCGTGCTCATGGCCGTGGGCCTGGTGCCGATGTTGCTGGCGCTCACCTGGGCGGGCGGCCAGTACGGCTGGGGCAGCCCGATCATCCTCGGGATGTTCGCCGCCGCCGCGGTCTTCCTCGGCCTGTTCGTGTGGAACGAGCGGCGCGCCGCGGAGCCGGTGCTGGACCCCAGTCTCTTCGCCAAGCCCATCTTCAGCGTCACCGTGGTGGTCGCGCTGTTCGTCACCATGGGCATGTTCGGGACGCTGATGTTCCTGCCGCTGTACGTGCAGGGCGTGGTGGGCATGTCGGCGCAGAACTCGGGCGTGGTGCTCACGCCGATGATGCTCAGCTTCATCGTGGGCAGCGTCGGCTCCGGCTGGCTCATGAGCCGGACCGGCCGCTACAAGGTGCTGGCGATCTTCGGTGCCCTGTTCATGGTCGGGGGCATGGTGCTGTTCAACCTGATGGGCGTTGGCACCACCTGGCCGACCGTGGTCCGCAACATGATCGTGATGGGCATCGGCATCGGGACGCTGCTGCCGCTCCTCAACGTGGCCGTCCAGAACGCCTTCCCTTACAAGATCATGGGCGTGGTCAACGCCACCCAGCAGTTCGTGCGCTCGCTCGGCGGCGTGATCATCGCGCCCATCCTGGGAACCGTGCTGGCGAGAGGCTTCGTGGGCAGCTTCCATGCCGCCCTGCCGTCGCAGCTGCAGCAGGTGCTCCAGTCGCTGCCGCCCGCCCAGCGGGCCGCCATGAACGATCCGCAGGGGCTCATCAGCTCGCAGGCCCAGGACGCCATCCGCTCGAGCTTCGCCCGCTTCGGCGCGCAGGGCCAGACCCTCTACGAGCAGTTCGTGCACGCCGTGCGCGTCGGCCTCGACCACGGCATGGGCGAGATCTTCACCGTCGGCCTGGTGGTCGCCGTCCTCGCCTTCCTGACCACGTTCCTGCTCCCGGAGCTCAACCTCAAGCACGACGAGTTCTTCGAGAACGAGGAGGGCGGCGAGGGAGCGGCCGAGGAGGCCGCGGCCTCCGCCCACCCCTCGGCGACGGGTGCCGCAGCGGGCAGGGGGCGCCTCGGGACGGCGGACGCCGAGTCCTGACCCCCGGAAGCTGACCCCCGGAACCTGACCCCCGGAAGCTGACCCCCGGAAGCTGACCCCCGGAAGCTGACCCGGGCCGGCGACGGCGCGGGCGGATGCGGCGCGGCCGGATCGCTGATCCAGCCGCGCCGTTCGTGTGGCTGGCGCCGTTCTCCGGGGTGACCGACCGCCGCGCTCCGGGCTGGCGGGCGCCTCCAGGCGCGCAGGTGAGACCGCCTCTCATCTTGTATACATGTATCTTTCGTATACCAAGGTACACGCAACGAGAGCGCGCGCGGCGCCGCCGCGCGCCGGGTGAGGGCCCGGACGACGGGTCCACGGTGGCTTCTGGCCTGTTCACGTGGGAGGGCCGATGGGTAGCTCGTACGCCATCCGAGATTCGTTCCGCGCACCATCGCGGCGGGCCCGGAGCCCGCACCGGGGCGCGGCCGCGCCCGGCGGGGAGAGCACGTGAACATCCTCCTGCTGTCCATCGGCTTCGGCATCATCACCGCGTCGGTCATCGCCATCGCGGGGGTGGGGCTCTCGCTCCAGTTCGGGGTGACCAACTTCGTGAACTTCGCCTACGGCGACTTCATGACGCTGGGCATGTACCTGACGCTGGTCTTCGGCACGGGGTTCGGGCTGAGCGTGTACGAGGCGCTTCCCCTGGTCATCCTGTGTACGGGGCTGGCGGGGGTGATCATGAACCGCCTGGCGCTCGACTCCTTCGTGCGGCGCGGCGCCAACCCGATCATCCTGCTCATCACCACCATCGGCGTGTCCCTCATCATCCAGAGCGGGCTGCTGGCCATCTGGGGCGCGCAGTTCCAGAAGTTCTCCCTCGGTCCCAGCCAGCCGCTCCATCTCGGCCCGTTCATCTTCACCCCGCGGCAGCTGACGGTCCTGGGGTTCGCCGTCGTGGCCATGCTCGTCATCCACGTGCTGCTGCGCTACACGCGCCTGGGCAAGGCGATGCGGGCCATGTCGGACCGGCGCACGCTGGCCCGCGTCGTGGGCATCAACACCACCTGGCTGACGGACTGGACGTGGTTCATCAGCACCGCCATGGCGGGCCTCGCCGGCGTGGTGCTGGCGATCAACACGGCCAGCTTCACGCCCTCGACCGGCTTCGGCTTCCTGCTGGTGATCTTCGCCGCGGTCATCGTCGGCGGCATCGGCAAGCCCTACGGCGCCATGCTGGGCGCGCTGATCATCGGCGTCATCACCTCGGTGGCCGCGTCCTACATGGACTCGGCCTACAAGGACGCCATCGCCTTCGGCGTGCTGATCCTGGTCCTGCTGATCCGGCCGCAAGGCATCTTCGCATCGAGGGGGCGCGGCTGATGGCGGCACTGAGCTACTACGTCAGCGTGCTGGCGATCTTCGCCTGCATCTACAGCATCGTCACGCTGGGCCTGAACATCCAGTGGGGGTTCGCCGGCATCCTCAACTTCGGGGTCTACGCCTTCGTGGCGATCGGCGCCTACACCTACGCCTTGTTGACGCTGGGGAAGCCCATCCCGGGGGCGAGCCAGACCTACATCCTGGGCCTCCATCTGCCCTTCGTCGTGGGCCTGGCGGCCGCGGGCGCCGTGGGCGGCGCGGTCGCCTGGGCGCTCGGGGCCGTGGCCTTGAGGCGCCTGCGCAGCGACTACCTGGCCATCACCACCATCGCCTTCAGCCAGATCCTGTGGCTCCTCGCCGGCAACGAGACCTGGCTGGCGAACGGCTGGGACGGTGTCTCCGGCATCCCGCAGCCGTTCAACGGCATACTGAAGCTGTCCTTCAACGACTACAACTTCTTCTTCCTGGGCGTCAGCCTGGTGCTGCTCGTCCTGGTGGTTTGGCTGGCGCAGGTGATGCTGCGCGCCCCCTTCGGACGCATCCTCAGGGGCGTGCGCGAGGACGAGGTGGTCGTCGAGAGCTTCGGGCGCAACACCGCCTCGCTCAAGCTGCGCGCCTTCGTGATCGGCGCCGTGCTGGCGTCGATCGGCGGCGCCATGCTGGCGGCGTACGTGGGCGCCTTCAACCCCAGCGCCTTCCTCACCGGAGAGACCTTCTTCGTGTGGGCGGCCCTGCTCATCGGCGGCAGCGGCAACAACTGGGGAGCCATCCTCGGGGCGGTCCTGGTTCCGGTGGTGTTCACCGAGGGGACGAGGTTCCTGCCGAACATCCCCTCCAACCCTCAGCTCATCGAAGCCTTCCGCTACGTGATCATCGGCCTGCTGCTGATCCTCACGCTGAAGTTCCGTCCGCAGGGCATCGTGCCGGAACGCTCGGACCGCTTCGAGCGCGACGCGAAGCGGGGAGCGCGGTTGAGCAGCACCCCGATCCCCGCGGACGAGGCCGGGGAGCCGCCCCATGCTTGAGGTCAGGGACGTCCACAAGCGCTTCGGCGGCAACAACGCCGTCGACGGTTGCAGCTTCACCGTGAAGGCCCAGACGACCGTGGGCCTGATCGGTCCCAACGGTGCCGGCAAGACCACCACCGTCAACCTGATCTCGGGACGCCTGCCCGTCGATCGTGGCGAGATCGTGTTCAACGGCAAGCCCATCCAGAACCTGCCGATGTGGCGGGTGGCGCGTCAGGGGTTGACGCGCACCTTCCAGATCTCGCGTGAGCTGCGGGCGCTGACCGTGATGGAGAACATGCTCATCGCCGCCCAGCTGCAGCGTTACGAGGGGCTGCTGCAGACGTTGTTCGAGCTGCCGCGCATCCGGGCCGCCGAGGAGGAGTGGGTACGCAAGGCCTTCGAGCTGCTGGAGCTGTTCCAGCTCACCCGCCTGGCGAACCAGTACGCGGGGAACCTCAGCGGCGGCCAGAAGCGCCTGCTCGAGCTGGCGCGCTCGCTCATGACGGACCCGGAGATGCTCATCCTCGACGAGCCGCTCGCCGGCGTGAACCCCACCACCGCGCGCAACATCGCCGAGTACATCGAGACCATGCGCTCGCGCGGCATCACCCTGCTGATCATCGAGCACAACCTGAACATGGTCGAGCGCCTGTGCGAGCGCGTCGTCGTCATGGCCGAGGGGAGCGTGCTCGCCGAGGGCAACATGAGAGAGATCCGCGAGAACCCCGCGGTCGTCGACGCTTACCTGGGGACGGTCGTCTGATGGCCCTCCTCCGCGTCGAGGGACTCACCGCCGGCTACGGCGACACCACCATCCTGAGCGACGTCGCCATCGCCGTCGAGCCGGGCCAGGTCGTGAGCATCATCGGCCCCAACGGGGCCGGAAAGTCGACCCTCATGAAGACCGTGTTCGGGCTGCTGCGCCCCACGCAGGGGCGCGTCGTCTACGAGGACCGCGACATCACCGGCTGGTCCCCGGACCGCATCGTGCGGCTCGGCCTGTGCTACGTGCCCCAGGTGGAGAACACCTTCCCCAGCCTCACCGTGGAGGAGAACCTGGAGATGGGGGCCTTCACCCTCAGAGGGGGTCTGCGCGAGCGTCTGGAGCGGGTGTACGCCATGTTCCCGGACCTGGCCAGGGCCCGGCACAAGCCCGCCGGCAAGCTGTCCGGAGGGCAGCAGCACATGCTGGCGCTGGGCCTGGCCCTGATGCTGAGCCCGCGGCTGGTCATGATGGACGAACCCACGGCCGGGCTGTCGCCGAAGTTCGCCATGTCCGCGCTGCGGCATGTCGAGGCGCTGCGCTCCGAGGGCGTGGCGGTTCTCCTGGTCGAGCAGAACGCCGCTGCCGCGCTCCAGCTGTCGGACTGGGCCTACGTCCTTGCCAGCGGTCAGAACCGCTTCGCCGACACCGGCAGCGCTCTGCTGGCGAACCCCGAGGTGGGCAGCCTCTATCTGGGGAAGTAATGGAGCTCGAAGATGCGTTGGCCGCGATGTTCGCCGCGCAGCAGCGCGAGGACCCCAGTGCTTCGCTCGGGGACCTGGCGTTCAGGACGCTCCGCGAGACCATCCTCCGGGGGCACCTGCGCCCCGAGCAGAAGCTCAGCGAGAACCAGCTCGCCCGGGCCATGGGGGTCAGCCGCACGCCCATCCGGCAGGCCATCCACATGCTCGAGAGCGAGGGCCTGGTCACCACCAGCAGGCGCCAGATCAGCGTGCAGACCTTCCAGCTCGACGAGCTCGAGGAGGTCTACCTCATCCGTCGCGCTCTGGAGGGCCTGGCTACCGAGCTGGCCGCGATCAACATGACCGACGAGGAGATCGCCGAGCTCGACGAGGTGGTCGAGCTGATGGCGTTCTACATGGAGCGCGGCAATCTCCCGTCGCTGCAGCAGACCAGCCGCGACTTCCATCAGCGCATCTACGACGGCTCCCGCAACAAGATGCTGGCGCTGATGCTCGGCAACCTGTGGAGCTACATCGAGAGCGCGCGCGGCGGCACCGCCGCCGAGGAACGCATCACCGGCGATCCGCTGAAGAGCCACCGCATCATCCTGCGCGCGCTGCACGACCGTGACCCCCTGCTCGCCCGGCGTCTCGCCGAGGGGCATGTCATGACGGCGAAGGACCGCATGTTGCGGGCCGTCCGCAAGGCATCGCATTCACCGGACCGGCGGGTGCCCGAGTAGGCCGCCGGACCCGTGGAGGAAAGGGGAGCGAAGGGTATGGCCGAAAGCACGCCAAGCACGTCGAGCGCCAGGGGGCCCGACCGCGGGCCGGAGAAGGAGAAGCACACCTCATGAGGAGCAACCGTCTTCCCGCCGTCGCAACGATCGTCACCGTGATCGTCGCTGCCGTTCTGCTGGTCCCGGCAGCGTTCGCCCAGGGAACGTTGAAGGTCGCGGTCGTCGGGCCCTACAGCGGCTTCGAGTCGTTCATCGGCCCGGACACCCTCAAGGGCGTCCAGCTGGCCACCGACCTCATCAACCAGGACGGCGGCGTCCTGGGCAAGAAGATCGACGCGTCCACCGGCGACACCACGGGCGACGCCATCGACGCGGTGCCCGCTCTCCAGAAGGTCGTCAACGTCAACCACGTCAACGGCATCATCGGCCCGTCGTCGGTGACGATCCAGGCGGCGCTGCCGTTCGTCAAGAACCTCAACATCGTCGACATCATGGTGGGCGGCACCACCGCCCTCGACAACAACGGCCTTCCGAACCTGTTCCGCACCACCCCCTCGGACTCGCTGATGGGCGTGGCGATGGCGTACTACGCGCACCAGAAGGGCTACACCCGGGCGGCGGTGGTGTTCGGCACCAACGCCTCGGCGCAGTCGCTGAAGGCGCCGGTGGTGAACACCTTCAAGAAGGAGGGCGGCACCATCGTGGCCGACGTGGGCATCTCGCCCGGCCAGAGCTCCTACCGCAGCGAGATCCTCAAGATCTACGCCGCCAAGCCCGACGTGGTGTTCTTCCAGCTCGACCCCGGCACGGGCGGTACCTACTTCAAGGAGGTCACCGAGCTCGAGGGCACCTCCACGCCCTACGTGGGGACGGACGTCACGGCGTCCGCCGACTTCGTCAAGGCGGTCGGCGTGAAGACCGCCGACGCCATGATCACCTCCATCGAGGGCAGCTCCAAGGGCGGCAGCGGCGCCGGCGCGTTCGACGCCGCCTACCAGAAGAAGTACGGCGGCAAGCCCGTGGAGCTCGCCAACTATGGGTACGACGCCATGAACGTGATGGCGCTGGCGTGGCAGAAGGCCGGCACCACGTCGGGCAGCAAGGTGTTCCAGGCCATGCACGACGTGGCAGGTGGTCCCGGCACCGCCTGCTCCACCTTCGCCGACTGCTCGAACCTGTTGAAGGCGGGCAAGGCCATCAACTACGAGGGCGCCAGCGGCCCCGTCGACTTCAACCAGTACGGCAACGTGGCGGCCGGCTTCGAGGCCGTCAAGGTCGACACCGCCGGCAACGCCCAGGTGATGATGGACATCGGCGCCAAGGCGCTGGAGCCCTACCTGAAGTAGCCATCGCCGTCCTCCGGGGGACGACGCGTGGCGCGTCGCCCAGCGAGCCGCGATCCCGCACCGGGATCGCGGCTCCTCCCTTCCAGGGGGCCGGCAGGTTCGGTATACCAATGCGGTATACCCATCGGTTACAGTGTCCGCATGGACGTTCCCGAAGACCACATGACGCTGGGTCCGGCGGCGGCCAACCGCGCCGAGCACGCGGCCCGCGAGCTGCGGCGACTGGTGCTGTCGCTGGCGCTGCGGCCCGGCGAAGCCCTTCCCGAACGCCGGCTGGAACGGCTCCTGGGCGTGTCGCGTAGCCCCGTGCGCCAGGCGCTCGCCGAGCTGCGGCGGGAGGGGCTGGTGCGGCGCCTGGGCCGGAGCTACCACGTGGCGCCCATCGACCTGGCCGAGCTCGACGAGCTGTTCGCCTTCCGTGCCCTGCTGGAGACGAGCGCCGTTCGCTGGGCCGCCGCCCGGCGGGAGCGGGCCGGGCTCGATGCCGTCGAGGCGATCCTGTCCGGGCTGCGTGACGTGACGCCCCCGGAGGAGCGCCTCGTCGGAACGGCCCGCCTGCACCTGGCGCTGGCCCGCGCCAGCGGCAACCGCTTCCTGGCGGACAGCCTCGAGGCGCTGCTGCCGCGGGTGACCCGCGCGCGCTACCTCGAGCTGACGACGCCCGAGTCGGCCCGGCGCGGGGACGAGGAGCACCGGCGCATCGTGCGGCTCGTCGGCGAGGGGCGAGGCGACGAGGCCGCCGAGGTGATGGCCGGGCATCTGGAGAGGACGTTGGGGCACCTGAAACGGAGCGTCGACAGCCTGGGGTCGCGTCTCAGGCTGGTCGCCGCGGGAGAGCCGGCGTGAGCGCATTGAGCGGCGTGCGCGTGCTGGAGCTGGGGCAGTTCATCGCCGCCCCCTACTGCGGGCAGGTGCTGGCCGATCACGGGGCGGACGTCATCAAGGTCGAGCGCCCGGGGAGCGGCGACGCCATGCGCAGCTGGGGCGTCCACAGCGGCGACGGGCCACCGATGTGGTGGTCGGTCATCGGCCGCAACAAGCGGAGCGTCGCCATCGACCTCAAGACCGACCAGGGCCGCGACCTGGTGCGGCGGCTGGCGCTGACGTCGGACGTGCTGCTCGAGAACTTCCGGCCGGGGACGCTGGAGCGCCTCGGTCTCGACCCGGCCTCGCTGTGGGAGGAGAACCCGCGCCTGGTCGTGGCGCGGATCTCCGGCTTCGGCCAGACGGGACCCTACAGCCGCCGCGCCGGCTTCGGGGGCGTGGCCGAGTCGATGGGGGGCCTGCGCTATCTGACCGGCGAGCCGGACCGGCCGCCCGTCCGGGTCGGCCTCGCCATGGGCGACACCCTGGCCGGCCTGTTCACGGCTTTCGGCATCCTCGCCGCGCTGCGCCACCGGGACGTCACGGGTCGCGGCCAGGTGGTCGACACCGGCCTCACCGACGCCGTGGTGGCGGTGCTCGAGAGCGTCCTCGCCGAGTACGGCGCGACCGGGGCGGTCCGCAGCCGCTCCGGGAACACCCTGCCGGGCGTCGCGCCCTCGAACATCTATCCGACGCAGGACGGCCAGTGGGTGGTCATCGGGGCCAACGCCGACGGCCCCTTCGAGCGGCTGTGCGGCGCCATGGGCGAGCCGGAGCTGGGACGGGACCCGAGGTTCGCCGGCCACGAGGCGCGTGGCCGCCACCAGCAGCTCCTCGACGAGCGCATCGCGGGATGGACGCGCAGCCTGCCGCTGGCGGACATCGTGACGCTGCTCGGGGAGGCAGGGGTGCCTGCCGGCCCGGTGAACACGGCGCGCGAGGTGGCGGCCGACCCGCACTTCCGCGAGCGCGGCACCGTCGTCGAGGTGGACGGCGCCGACGGACCGCTGCTGATGCAGGGCGTCGTGCCGACGTTGACGGCGGCCCCGGGCGCCGTGCGCTGGCCGGGCGCCGCCTTGGGGGCGCATACGGAGGAGGTGCTGCGGGAGACGCTGGGCCTGGATGCCGCGGCCATCGCCGACCTGGTCGGGCGCGGAGTGGTCGGGCTGGGGGAGGCGCCGTGCTGATCCGTGACGTGACGCTCCGTGACGGCCTCCAGGTCCTGCCGCAGGTGCTGCCCACGGAGCGCAAGGCGGCGCTCTACGAGGCGCTGCGTGCCGCGGGGCTGGCGGCATTCCAGGTGACCTCGTTCGTGTCCCCCAAGCGCGTGCCGCAGCTCGCGGACGCCGAAGCTCTGTGGCGCGCGCTGGCGGGCCGGCCCGGGGAACGCGATGCCCTGGTGGCGAACCTGAAGGGGTACGAGCGCGCCCGCGAGGTAGGCGCCGACCGGCTGGAGCTGGTCCTGGCGCTGTCGCCCAGCTACCACCGCAAGAACTCGGGCCGCAGCCAGGAGGAGACCATGGACGAGTACGAGGTCATCTTCGCGCGCGCTCGCGACGAGGCCGTGCACGTGGGCGTGGGCCTCGCCAACGCCTGGCATTGCACCTTCGAGGGGGCCACCCCGGAAGCGCGGGTGCTGGCGTGGGGCGACCGCCTGTACGCCCGTGGCGTCCGGGACATCGGCCTGGCCGACACGACCGGCGGGGCCTACCCGGAGGACGTCGAGGCGCTGGTGCGGAAGGCGCGAGCGGCCTGGCCCGAGGCGGTCGTCCGCGTCCACCTCCACGACGCCGGGCGGGGCGTGGCGAACGCGCGCGCAGCCCTGGAAGCGGGCGCGGACGGGCTCGACGTGGCGCTCCACGGCATCGGCGGGAGCCCCTTCGCGGGGGAGGTCGGCGGCAACCTGGACGCCATGGAGCTGGTCGAGGCCGGGATCGCCGATCTCGATGCCGGCGCGCTGGACGCCGCCTGGAGCGCCCTCACCGGGTGGTTGGACGACGGGGCGGCGCCGGCGGGCTGAGAAGGCGACACCGGCGGTACGTCGCGCGCGAGGGGTCGGGCGGCGACCGCCCGGCCCACGCCTCGACGCGCCCCTGGCAGAGCCTCAGCGGCCGCTCAGGAACGCCCGCACCGAGGGGGTAGGGGCCTCCTCGGCGGTGAGGCCCAGCGGCGCGCTGGCCGCCAGCCCCTGGATGACGAGCGGCGCGCTGGCGCCGATGTTGATCGCCAGGATGGGGCTGAGCTGCTGGCCGGAGGCGGCGTAGGCCACCGCCAGCATCCCCCCGGCCAGCACGATGACGGCGGTCAACGCCCAGTAGAAGGGACTGCGCACGTACGCCGGCAGGTTGAGGGTCTTGCCGGAGCGGTGGTTCTGCACCAGCCGCCACCAGCGCAACGCCTCGGCCGCCAGCCCGCCGCCGAGCGCCCACGCGAACGTTCCCCACGTCGTCTCCACCGAGGCCACCCCTCCCTGGTGGGCCGGCCGGGCCGGCCCAGGTGATCGGTCCGGCCATGCTAGCGCTGCGGGGGTTGCGAAGACGCTGCGCGGCCGGCTGCGAGGGCGGAGGGGCCGATGGTGACGGCGTTCGGCCCGCTGCGCGTGGCGCGCGCCCGCTCACGGAGCGGCCGTGCTCCCCTCGGCCGGCGCGGCGGCGGAGGGCGGCGTCACCACCACGGCGCTGGTGAAGATCGTCTGGTTCGGGACCAGCACGCGCTTGCCGGCCGAGGCGAGCTCCGTGTAGCGCAGGTCGATCGCGCTCACCGAGCCGCTCTGGCCGGCCACGGTGATGTCGTCCCCTTCCTGGAAGGGCCGGTACACGAGGATCAGGACCCCCGCCACCAGGTTCGCGAGGATGTCGCGAAGCGCGAAGCCGAGGGCGAAGCCCCCCAGCCCCAGGCCCGCGATCAGCGCCGAGACGTTGATGCCGAGCGTGCCGAGCGCGGAGGCCAGGCCGATCAACCACAGCGCCACCCGCAGCCCCTGGCGCGCCAGCACCCGCAGGCCGGCGTGGACCTCCCGCCCGCGCATGGCGCGGTTCAGGACGGCTTGCAGGACGGCATTGGCCAGGACGAAGACGGCCAGGGTCCCGCCGGCGAGCAGGGCGCGGGCACCGGGGCCGTAGATGGGGAAGACCGCTTGGAGCGTGTGCATGCGTGATTGTCGCCCGGGCGAGCTGCCTGCCCTGTGGCCGGGCGTCGCCGCCGGGCGCGGGCACCGCCCCGTCGCCGCCGGAGCGGGGCCGGCAGCGGCCGGACGGGCGCCGTACGCGGGCGGCGGTGGAGGACGTTCGTCCCTGGCCGGGGGCGCCCCGGTGCCCTAGCATGGATTTCCCTTAGGGAAGATCGAGTGCCGGCGTCAGCGATGGCGCGCCTCGGTCGACTCTACGAGCCCCGACGGTCGCCCGGATGTCCGGCGACCGTCGGGTGGTTTGTGGTCCTCGCGGTGTGCCGCACGCCGCATCGGACGCCGGTCCCGTACCCTGAGGGCAGTGAAAGGGCCCGCCGGCCGCCACGCCCGCGGTGCGGCCGCGGGTCCATGGCAGGGCGCACAAGAAAGGAGCCGTGCATGGCGAACGATTTCCTGTCCTACCTCGGCGACGACGCCACGGAGCTGCTCGACTACCGCGCGACGGGCATCGAGAAGGAGCGCCTGACGCTGCCCGGCCCGGACTTCGTGGAGCGCGCCTTCCTGGATTCCGACCGTAACCCGCAGGTGCTGCGCAGCCTCCAGCAGCTCTACGATCACGGCCGTCTGGGCGGCACCGGATACCTGTCCATCCTCCCCGTCGACCAGGGCATCGAGCACACGGCGGGGGCCTCGTTCGCGCCCAACCCCGACTACTTCGACCCCCGGAACATCGTGGAGCTGGCGGTCCAGGGCGGCTGCAACGCGGTGGCGTCGAGCTTCGGCGTGCTGGGCGCGGTCGCCCGGCGCTACGCCCACCGCATCCCCTTCATCGTCAAGATCAACCACAACGAGCTCATGACCTACCCCAAGACCTACGACCAGATTCTCTTCGGCACGGTCGAGGAGGCGTGGAACATGGGTGCGGTCGCGATCGGCGCCACCGTGTACTTCGGCAGCCCCGAGTCCGACCGGCAGCTGGTGGAGATCGCGGAGGCCTTCGACCAGGCGCATCAGCTCGGCATGGCCACCGTCCTGTGGTGCTACACCCGCAACGAGGCCTTCGAGAAGGGCGGCACCGACTACCACACCGCCGCGGACCTCAGCGCGCAGGCGAACCACCTGGGCGTGACCATCCAGGCGGACATCGTCAAGCAGAAGCTGCCCACCGTGAACGGCGGCTTCACCGCCATCGGCTTCGGCCGCACCAACCCGCGCATGTACGGCGACCTCGTGCCGAGCCATCCCATCGAGTGGGTGCGCTGGCAGGTGGCCAACGGCTACATGGGCCGGGTGGGGCTCATCAACTCGGGCGGTGCCTCGGGCGAGAACGACTTCGCCGAGGCGGTGCGCACCGCGGTGCTCAACAAGCGCGGCGGCGGCAGCGGCCTGATCAGCGGGCGCAAGGCCTTCCAGCGCCCGTTCGAGGACGGCGTGAAGCTCCTCAACCTCATCCAGGACGTCTACCTCTCGGACGAGGTGACGGTGGCCTGAGACGAGGGGCGCGCGGCGCCGCGTTAGCGTTCCAGGCGCGCGGCTGCGCGAGCGCGCCGCCCAAGGGGGCTCATCCATGTCGATGATGTCGGTGCCGTTCATCGCGGACACGGCCGCGCGCGTCATGGGCGGCTTGACCGCTCTGGCCCCCAAGACCGGCCGGCGCTTCCCGGAGATCCCGGGGAAGAGCGAGCGCCTCGCCGTGCCGACGCGCCACGGTGACGTCGCCTGCACGCTCTACCGCCCGCCCGGCGGGGCCACGGCCGCGCCACCCGTCTACCTCAACGCGCACGGCGGCGGCTTCGTGATCCGCTACCCGGAGCAGGACGATCCGCTCTGCCGCTTCATCGCGCACCGCGCGGGCATCGTCGTGCTCAACGTGGACTACGACGTGGCGCCCCGGGTGCGCTTCCCGGTCCCGGTGGAGGAGCTGTACGACGTCGCCGCCTGGGCCTCGAGCGAGGAACGCGACTGGGACGGCGCCAGGCTGTGCATCGGCGGGCAGAGCGCAGGCGGGGCGCTCTCGGCCGCGGTGGCGCGCCTCGCCCTGGAGAACGGGGGGCCGCGGATCGCGCTCCAGGTCCTGCACTACGCGGTGCTCGACCTGGTCACGCCGCCGAGCGCCAAGCGCTCCCGGGCGGCGAGGCCGGTGCTGCGCCCGTGGATGGGGGAGATGTTCCACACCGCCTACATCCCGGACCCGCAGCAGTGCCGCGACCGCCTGGCGTCGCCCGTCTGGGGGCCCAACGCGGACGGCCTCGAGGGCATCGCGCCGGCGCTGGTGATCACCGCCGAGCTCGACGGGCTGCGGAACGAGGCCGCCGCCTACGCCCGCAAGCTCGATGCCGTGGGGAGCCTGGCGGCGTACCGCGAGGTGCCCGGCGCCGACCACGGCTACGACATCGTGGGCGACGACGAGGAGCGCATCCGCGAGTCGTACGGCGTCATCGTCGAGCACGTGCTGGGCGCCACCGCGGCGGCGTGACCCCGCTTCAGAGCGTGCCGCGGCGGCCGCTCGCGAGGCGGTACAGGGCCTCCCCGCCGAAGGCCGACAGCGTGAGCCCCAGCAGGAACCAGAGCTGCGCCGGGTGCCGCGCGGCGGTGACGGCGAGCAGGCTGGCGAGCGCCGCGCCCGAGGCAGCGGCCGCCAGCCACGGCAGCGCTGGCCTCGCGCCCGTCCGGGGCGCCAGCCGGGCACCTCCCACGTTGACGAAGGTGAAGATCAGCAGGAAGCCCGCGCTGCCGATGGTGGCGATGCTGCCCAGCGGCACCAGGTTGGCGAGCAGCAGGGTGGCGCCGCCGGTGATGAGCAGGCCCTCGATGGGCCGGTGCCAGACCTTGCGTTCCAGTGCCTCCGGCAGCTCCCCGGAGCGGGCGATCACGAAGCTGATCCGCGCCGCCCCGTAGAGCGAGGCGTTGATGGCCGAGGCGGTGGAGAGCATGGCGGCCACGGCCACCAGCACGAAGCCGGCCTCCCCCAGGGAGGGGCGCGCCGCCACGGCCAGGGCATAGTCGCGAGCGTTCACGAGGGTGGACGCAGGCACGGCGCCCACCGCCACAAGGGCGACGCCGACGTAGAGCAGGACTACGAAGCCGACGGCCAGGTAGTAGGCGCGCGGCAGCGTAACGCGTGGCTCGATGACGTCCTCGGCGGCGTTGGCGATGAGCTCGAAGCCCTCGTACGCCAGGAAGATGACCATCCCGCCGGCCGCCAGCGACAGGGGCGCGGCCCAGGTGCCCGGGGCGAGACGCTGCGCGTGCACCGCCAGGGTGCCGGCCGCGACGAAGAGCAGCAGGATGGCGACCTTCAGACCGACGATCACCGTCTCGGCACGGCCAACCACGTCGGCGCCGGCCACGTTCAGCGCGGTGATGCCGGCCACCGCCAGGCTCAGGAGCAGGTGCCGGACGAAGGCGTGCGACGGTCCGGCCACGAAGCTCGCGCCGTAGCTGCCGAAGGCCTGCGCGTACAGCGCCAGCATGACCAGGTAGCTCAGCCACAGCATGACGTTGAGCCCGCCGCTCAGCAGGCCCGGGCCGAAGGCCTCGTTGAGGAAGGTGACGGTGCCGCCGCGGCTGGGGAAGGCGAGCGTCAGCCGTACGTAGCTGGTGGCCGTGAGCAGGGCCACCACGCCCGCCAGCAGGAACGCCAGCGGTGCGCCGCCGCCGGTGAGGGCGACCGACAGGCCGAGCACGGCGAAGATGCCGCCGCCCACCATGCCGCCCACGCCGATGGCGACGGTCTCCCACAGTCCGATGCGCCCTCGCCCCATGCGCCCCTTCCAGCGCGGCGTCCCTCCGTCAGGCCGACGCCGGCGTCACCCTCACCACGCTGCCCTGCCGCACGCTCAGTACGTCCGCAGCGCGTCCGTCGCGCACGGCGATCTCGAGCAGGCCACTGCTCCCCAGGTAGGCGAGCGGGCGGCCCACCGGCACGTCCGAGAAGGCCCGGTAGATGGGCCCGATCTCGAAGCCGTCGAGGTACACCCGCCAGCGCGTCACGTCGGGCTCCAGCGCGCGGGCGGGCAGGTTGCTGATGAGGTTCCCGAACTGGTCGGCATGGATGAGGTCCGCTTCCCAGCCCTGCTCGGTCCGGCGCGGCGGATCCCAGGCGAGGCGCACCAGCGAGTCCGGGTCGACGGGCGCGCCCAGCCGGGCGATGTCGAGGCCGCGTGCCAGGTGGGCGGCGGCGGGCGCGAAGACGTCGCGACCGTGGAAGGTGGTGCTCACCACCGGAAGGCGGTACTCGGGGGCGTCCAGGCTCACGGCGGCGTCCACCGTCGCGCCCTCGAGCACGCCGGTGAGCAGGCCGTTGTCGGGGCCCACGAAGGTCAAGGGGCCGCCCTGCGCGGGGCGCAGCCTCACGGCCACCCCCCGCCGGCTCGAGCCCACCCCCGGGTCGACCACGCAGCAGAACACCGTGCCGGGAGGGAAGAAGGCGTGCGCCACGAAGAGGTCGAAGGCGCCCTCGCGGACGTCGTGGGCGCGCACCTCGTGGCTCAGGTCGATGACCGGCGCCTCCGGCGCGATGCCGAGGATGACGGCCCTGAGCATGCCGACGTAGGTATCGCGCAGCCCGAAGTCGGTCAGCAGGACGACGGCGGGGAAGGCCCTGGCAGGGATGGCCCGGGCGGGGAAGGCGGGGGTGGGGTGGTCGCTCATCGCGTGGTCGTCTCCCGTTCGCCCATGCTACGGGCTCCGTCCGTCTCCGCGCGAGCCGATCCGGTGGAGCCGGTACCGCGCGGCGAGCCGGCCGCGGGATCGCTGCCGCGCGTCCCCGGGTGCGGCTCCGCAGGGGCTTCCAGCGCCTGCTCGCGCGTGCCGTAGATGGCGCCCGCGCGGGGCACGGCCGCGGCGCCGAGCCGCGCGTAGCGGCGCCGTTCGAACTGGTAGAAGGCGGTCGGCACGACGAAGAAGGTGAGCAGCGCCGAGGTCAGCACGCCGCTCAGGATCACCAGGCCCAGGGGCTTGCGGAACTCCGCGCCCTGGGCGGCGCCGACCATCAGCGGGATGCTGATGACGATCACCGTCATGGTGGTCATCACGATGGGGCGGAAGCGCACCCGCGCGGCCTCGATGAGCGCCGAGCGGAGGTCCTCGCCCTCGGCGGCCCGGTGCATGGCTACGTCGAGCAGCAGGATGGCGTTCTTGGTCACCAGCCCGACCAGCATCACCACCCCCAGCACGCTGATGATGTCGAGCGAGTTGCCCGTGAGGTAGAAGGCCCAGACGGCCCCGACCAGCGCCAGCGGGACCGTCAGCAGCAGGTACAGCGGGTACTTGAAGGAGTTGAACTGGCTGCCGATGGCCAGGTAGTTGAGCAGCAGCGCCAGCGCGAAGGCGATGGGGCCGTACTTGAGCAGGTCGCCGAGGAGGTCGAGGTTGCTGCTGGTGGACTGCACCACGTTGGCGTCGAGCACGCCTGCGGCCACCAGGCGGCCGTGCGCCTCGGCCTTGACGTCCGAGAGGTTCGCTCCGGGGATGGGGTCG
>DATFNF010000050.1:0-5942 GCA_035266525.1 Trueperaceae bacterium
GCTTCCTCGGCCGGCTGGCCCCGACCGTGCCGCGCCTGGGCGTGACCTTCGAGTCGCTCGTGGTCGACGCGCTGCCGCGCGAGCCTCACGACGTTCCGGTGACGCACCTCGCCACCGAGGCGGGCGTGCGGGCCGTGGACCCCACCGCACCCTGACGCCCTGCGACGCCCCGCGACCCCCGAGCGCCCGCCCGGCCGGTAGCGTGGGCGCGGGCCGTAGCCGGGCACGAGCCGTCGGCCGCGCCGGTACGGCGCGCCGGGCTCCACGGGCTGCCGCCCGGAAGGAGGCCCGCATGAACATCGTGCTCTTCGGCGCCACCGGGAACATCGGCCGGCGCATCGCGCAGGAAGCCATGCGCCGCGGTCACCGGGTCCAGGGCGTGGTGCGGGACCCGTCCGCCGCGCAGGCGCCCGACGACCGCGTGCAGCTGGTGAGCGGGGACGCCACCGACGCGGACAGCGTGGCGCAGGCGGTGCGCGGCGCGGACGCGGTGGTCAGCACCATCTCGCCCCGCCCGAACGCGCGCGGCCTGCCGGTGCCGCGGCTGGTCGACAACGTGCGCGCCCTCATCGCCGGGCTGCGCCGGGCGGGCGTGGACCGCGTGCTCTACGTCGGCGGGGCCGGCAGCCTGGAGGTCGCGCCCGGGCAGGCGCTGGTCGACCAGCCGGGCTTCCCCGAGGCGTACGAGGCAGAGGCGCGCGAGGGCAGGGACGCGCTGGACGTGTGGCGCCGCGAGGCGGAGGGCCTGGCCTGGACCTACCTCAGCCCCGCCGCCGAGATCGCCGCGGGCGAGCGCACCGGCCGCTACCGCACCACGCGCGACCGCGTGCTCCGGGACGCCGAGGGCAACAGCTTCATCACCTACGAGGACTACGCCGTCGCCGTGCTCGACGAGCTGGAGAAGCCGCAGCACGTCGGCGAGCGCTTCGGCGTCGCGTACTGAGCCAGCGTCTCGTACGGAACCGGCAGGGCGTCCCGAACCGCCAGGCCGCACCGAACCGGCAGCCCGCACCGAACCGGCAGCGCGCACCGAACCGGCAGGACGCCGGCCCCGCGCCGGCCGTTGGCCGCGGTCGGGCTCACGCTTCGGCGACCAGCCCGGCGAGCAGCCCTGGGAGCGCCGGCATGGCGTCGAAGGTGACCGCGCCCCGGCTCGCCAGCGCCTCCGCGCTCGTCCTCGCCGCGTAACCCAGCACCGCTATGCCGGCCGCCACGGCGGCCTCCACCCCGGCCGGCGAGTCCTCGATCACCAGGCACCGCTCGGGGGTCACGCCGAGGCTCGCCGCCGCGTGTAGGAAGAGGTCTGGCGCGGGCTTGCCGCGCGCCACCTCGCGGCTGCTGAACATGCGCTCGAAGAGGTCGGCGAGGCCGGCGGCGGCGAGCACCTCGCGCAGGTACCCGTGGCCGCTGCTGGAGGCGACGCAGCGCCGTCCCGGCAGCGCCAGGGCGGCCTCGCGCACCCCCGGCACGGGCCTGGGGTCGGCCGTGAAGGCGTCGATGATGCGCCGCTCGAGCCGCGCCGGGAGGTCCTTCGGCAGGGGCCTCCCCAGCGCCTGCTCCACCTCCCGGATGCTCTCGCTGGTCGGCCGGCCCATGAAGCGCTCCATCACCGTGGCGGGGTCGATGGGGTAGCCCTCGGCGGTGAGCATCTCGGCGAAGAGCCGGTTGGAGATGGGTTCGGTGTCCACCAGGACGCCGTCGCAATCGAAGATGACGAGATCGGGACGCATGCCGACGGCCATGCTAGCAAGCGCCCGGGCGGACGACGCGCGGTCGCCGCCGATCCGTCGCCGCCTATCCGCCGACGCCCCCGGCGGGCGCGGCCGCCGGCCGCCCTGCCCGGCCGGCGCTGCGGCCGGACCCGCCGCGCTACCCCTTCACGCCCGTCAGCACCACGCCTTCGATGATCTGCCGCTGGAAGATGAAGAACACCAGCAGCACCGGCACGATGGCCAGCGACGACGCCGCCATGATGAGGTTCCACTGGGTGCTGGCCTCGCCCGAGAACAGCGCCATGCCCACCGGCACCGTCCGCATGGCGGGCGACTTGGCGATGATGAGCGGCCACAGGAAGGCATTCCAGTTGCCGACGAAGTTGAAGATGCCCAGCGCGGCCAGCCCCGGCCGCACCAGCGGCAGGCCGATGCGCCAGAACAGGCCGAACTCGCTCACGCCATCCACGCGCCCGGCGTCGAACAGGTCGCGCGGCAGCGTCTGGAAGAACTGCCGCATGAGGAACACGCCGAACGCCGGGATGAGGCCCGGGAACGCCAGGCCCCAGTAGGTGTTGACCCAGTGGTACTGGGTCGACATCACGTACCAGGGGATGACGAGCATCTCGGTGGGCACCATCAGCGTCGACAGGATGATCACGAACAGCACGCTGCGGCCGGGGAAGCGCAGCCGCGTCAGGGTGTAGCCGACCAGCGAGCAGAAGAACAGCACGCTCACCGTGGAGATGCCGGCCACCACCAGGCTGTTCAGGAACCAACGCGGGAACGAGGTGTGGAACAGCACCTGCCGGAAGTTCGCCCACGTCCAGGCGTGCGGCAGCAGGGTGAGCTGGAAGATCTCGCGGATGGGCTTGAACGCGGACAGCACCATCCACACGAACGGGAAGAACATGGCCACGCTGCCCACCGCGAGCAGCACGTAGGCGACCACCGTGCCGGCGTCGGCGCGGCGACGCGACTCGCCGAAGGTCTCCATCTCCACCATGTCAGCCCCTCACCGCTTCAGTACTCCACGCGTCGCTGGAGCAGCCGCAGCTGCACCAGCGTGACGATGAGGATGAGCACGAACAGCAGCACGGTCACCGCCGACGCGTAGCCGATCTGGAACTTGGAGAAGGCCTGCTGATACATGTACACGGCGATGCTCAGGGTGCTGCCGAGCGGGCCGCCCTGGTCGGTGAAGTTGATGTTCACCACCTGGTCGAAGAGCTGCAGCGTGGCGATGGTCGAGATGATCACGCTGAACACCATCACCGGGTTGAGGAGCGGCAGCGTGACGTAGCGGAAGCGCTGCAGGCCGCCGGCACCGTCGATGGCGGCGGCGTCGTAGAACATGCGCGGGATGCCCTGCAGCCCCGCCAGGAAGATCACCACCTGGAAGCCGAGCTGCTGCCACACCACCACCGCGGCCACCGCCGGCAGTGCCTGGTGCGGATCGTTGAGGAAGCCCTGCGCGGGGATCGACAGCCACGGCAGGCCCAGCCGCGTCACGAAGTCGCTCCAGGCGATGAAGGCGTTGTTGAGGATGCCGAAGTTGACCGAGTACATCCAGCCCCACACCCACGCGACCGCCGCGGCGGGGGTCACGTAGGGCGAGAAGTAGATGGCGCGGAAGAGCGGCCTGAGGCGCCTCACCGCGTTCAGCATCACCGCGATGGTGAGCCCCAGCACCAGCTGGGCGGGCACCACGATGGCCGCGTAGAGCACGGTGTTCTTCAGCGCCTGGTGGAGCTTGGCGTCGCTCAGCATCTCCCGGTAGTAGTCGAGCCCCACCAGGGTGCGCTGCGCAGGATCGACGTTCCATTTGTGGAGCGACAGGTTGAACGACTGGATGGCCGGGTAGATGCGCAGGAAGGCGTAGAAGGCGAGTGGCACCAGAAGGAAGGCGTAGGCCCACAGCGCCTCGCGCGTTCCCAGGCTGAGCCGCCTGCGGCGGGGGCGCACGGCTTCGCGCGCGTCGGCGGTCTTCAGGTCTGTCGCGGTCGGTCGCATGACGGCTCCGGTGGCTCGAGGGATGGGGCCGGGCAGCCCGGAAGGGCGCGGCGGCGGAAGCACCTCGGTGCATCCCGCCCCCGCAGCCTACGCCAGGGCGGCACATGCGAGGCGAGGTGCCTCCGCGGCGGCGCCGGCGGGGCGTGCGGGCGGGACACCAGGGCCCGCCCGCACGCCGCAACGGTCTACATGCCGTGCGCCTTGTCGAGGATGGCCTGCTCGTCCTTGGCCGCCTGGGCCCACGACGCCGCCGGGTCCTCGTGCTGCAGGATCACGCGGTTGACGGCGTCCATGAACACCTGCCGCTGCCCGGACTCGTCGACGAACTGGGTGGCGTGGGAGTACGCCAGCGACTTGATGAAGGGCCCGTACACGGGGTCCGCGGAGAGCGTCGGGTCACCGACCAGGCTGGCGCGGGCCGGCAGCTCGCCCACGGTGGTGAGCCACAGCTTCATGGCGTCCGGGCTGGTCACGAACTTCAGGAACTTCGACGCGGCCTCGAGCTTGGCGGGATCCTTGAAGGCGTTGGGGGTGAGGCCGTTCATCCAGAACGAGCCGAAGTCCGACTTGACGCCGTTGGCCAGCGTGGGGAGCTCGGCCACGCCCCAGTCGAAGTTGGCGTTCGCCTTGACGTCGCCGATGGCGAAGCTGCCGTCGACGATCATGGCGATGTTGTCGAGCTTGCTGAAGCCGTCCCGGTAGCCGTTGTCACCGGGCACGAAGTTGAGCTGGGCCACCTTGTCGTTGGTGACCAGGCCGGTGTAGAACTCGAAGGCCTTGAGCCCGGCCTCGTCGTTGTAGGCGACCTTGGTGCCGTCGGCGGAGTAGGGCTGGCCGCCGTACTGGCGGATGAGCACCTCGCGCAGCAGGTTGTGGCCCTGCCCGTTGGGAGCGAAGCCGAAGCCCTCCTGGGTCATGCGCGGGCCGCTGCTCTTGGTGAGGGCCTTGGCGTCCGCCACGAACTCGTCCCAGGTCTTGGGCGGGCCCTGGATGCCGGCTGCCTTGAACATGTCCTTGTTGTAGAAGAGCGCCAGGCTGCGCACGGCGGTCGGCAGGCCGTAGTACTCGCCGTTGCGCTTGGCCGCCTGGGTCATGGGGATGAACTCCTGGTCGAGCGCGGCCGTGTCGAAGTACTGGCTCGGCAACGGCTTGACGTAGCCGGCGCTCATCCAGGTGTCCAGCCAGCCGTAGTAGAGCTGCACCACGTCGGCGCCCTGCCCCGCCGGCAGCGAGGCGGCCACCTGCTGCTGGTAGGAGTTGTAGGGGAAGGTCTCCTGCTTCACGGTGATGTCGGGGTTGGCCTGCTCGAACTGCTTGATGAGCTGGTCCATCGCGCTGACGCGGGTGTCGTAGGCGTACTGCCAGTAGGTGATGGTGGTCTTCTGGGCCAGCGCCACACCGAGCACGGCTCCCAGAACCACGGCAAGCAACCATCTCTTCATCGAACCGCCTCCTTGGGGCGCGCCGAGGACGGGCCACGAGGGCCCGCTACGGCGCGTACGGTCACGTGTCCTCACGAGGCGCGCAGGCTGTCGCCCGCGCGGGAGAGTGCCTGCCTCCTTCCTTCCAGGACCCGGGCGTCCTCGGCCAGACGTTCCCGAGCCCGCTCGAGATGCGCCGCCATGGCGGCGGGGGCGGGGCCGCCGGGACCGTCCCGGCGGCGGACGAAGGCGTCGGGATCGAGCGCGTCCCGCAACGCCTCCGGGGTCAGGTCGGGGCCGCCGAGCGCGGCGATGTCGCCGGGGGTGGCCTGCGCCAGGGTGCGGCCGCTCTCCTGCAGCCGCGTCACCAGGCGCGCCACCAGGGCGTGCGCGTCGGGGAAGGCGAGGTGCGCGCCGCGCACCAGCTCGTCGGCGAGCTCGGTGGCGGTGGTGTCGGTGACCGCCGCCGCCTGGCGCAGGCGGTCCTCGTCGAAGGCGCCGCCCCGCAGGCAGGCCAGCAGCAGGTCGATGCCGCCGGTGAGCTGCACGTGCTGCATCTGCAGCGCGCCCTGCACGTCTGGCCCGAAGTCGTTGAGGTCGGCGTAGGGGATGTTGTGGCTGGAGTAGAGCACCATCTGCGCGGCGCCCAGGGCGCGGCTGAAACGCGTGCGGGCATGCTCCAGCGCCACCGGGTTGCGCTTCTGCGGCATGATCGAGCTGCCCTGCACCAGGTCGTCGCCGAGGCGGTACCAGCCCGTCCCCGCCCACGCCAGCAGGTCGCACACGAAGCGGCTGA
>DATFNF010000051.1:0-27868 GCA_035266525.1 Trueperaceae bacterium
ACGTGAGCTTCACCATGACCGTCGGCGGCCGCGACTTCTACGACGGCGACAACAACTCCACCCCCGGCACCAACATCGGCCACGGCGCCCACGTCGCCGGCCTCGGCGATCTCTCTGCCGGCACGGTTGCCGTTGCAGGGGAAGAGCACGCTGGCTCTGCGTACGGGCCGCCGGTCATGCCGTCAGCGCGAGGGCCACGCTGAGCTCCGCGTCGGTCGGAACGCGGCCGTCGACGAGGGCGTCCACGAGGAGGCGGCTCATGCGCGCGAGGCCGTCTCGCACCGCGCGCCAGGCGTATAGGTCGTGGCCGCTGGGGTCCGGCACGCTGACGTGCCTGCGTTCCGTGCGCGCGGGGTAGGCCGGGCACGCCTCGTTGGCGTCGTCGCAGACCGTGAGCACCAGGTCGAACGACCAGGGGTCGGGCAGATCGACCAGGGTCTTGCTGGTGTGGGCGGTGAGATCGACCCCGGCCTCCGCCATGACAGCGACGGCGTCCGCCTTGACGCGGGTCTTCTCGGTGCCGGCCGACCACACCTCCGCACCGAGTCCGGCCTCGGCGGCGTGGTGGCGGAGCCAGCCTTCCATCATCTGGCTGCGGGCGCTGTTGTGGGTGCAGAGCACGAGGAGGCGCATCAGTCCGACCCTCGCTCGCCGCGGGGCCGGTAGCGGAGGGCGGGCGCCGCGGCGTCCGGGTGCTCGGCGGGGGCGGAGGCCGTGGCGAGCGGCGCTTCGGCGGGGAACCAGCGGCGCCGCAGCGCCAGCGCGACGTTCACCAGTCCGATCATGACGGGGACCTCGATGAGGGGTCCGATGACGGCGGTGAAGGCGACGGCCGAGCCGATGCCGAACACGGCGATGGCGACGGCGATGGCGAGCTCGAAGTTGTTGCTGGCGGCGGTGAAGGCGAGGGTGGTGGTGACGGCGCCGCCTGCGCCGAAGCGTTTGCCCATCCAGAAGCTGACGAGGAACATGATGAGGAAGTACAGGATCAGTGGCAGGGCGATGCGTAGCACGTCGAGGGGGATGCTGAGGATGAGGCTGCCCTTGAGGCTGAACATCACCACGATCGTGAAGAGCAGAGCGATCAGGGTGATCGGGGTGATGGTGGGTAGGAAGCGTTGCTCGTACCAGGTGCGTCCCCTGAGGGGGATGAGCGTGACGCGGGTGAGCACGCCTAGCGCGAATGGCACGCCGAGGTAGAGGAGCACGGCGCGTGCCACGGCGCCCATGGAGATCGCCACGGCGTGGCCCTGCAGACCCAGCCAGGTGGGCAGCAGGGTGGCGAAGAGGTAGGCGTAGGCGCCGTAGAAGAGCACTTGGAAGAGGCTGTTGAGCGCTACCAGGCCGGCGGCGTATTCGCGGTCGCCGGCGGCGAGGTCGTTCCATACGATGACCATGGCGATGCAGCGGGCGAGGCCGATGAGGATGAGGCCCACCATGTACTCGGGGCGGTCGCGCAGGAACAGCAGCGCCAGCGCGAACATCAGCAGCGGGCCGATGATCCAGTTCTGCACCAGGGACAGGCCCAGCACCCGCAGGTCGCCGAAGGCCGACGGCAGGCGCTCGTAGCGGACCTTGGCCAGCGGCGGGTACATCATCAGGATCAACCCCACGGCGATGGGCACGTTCGTCGCCCCCACCTGAACGCGCTGCAAGACGTTGTCGATGCCCGGCGCGATCGCGCCCAGGGCGATGCCGGCCGCCATGGCCGCGAAGATCCAGAGGGTGAGGTAGCGGTCGCGGGTGGACAGCCCGGAGCTGCCGGCAGCCGCGCGGTTCATCGGAGCGTTCCTCCAGGTGGGCTCGCGCGCCTGACGCCAACGTTCCTGCGGGGCGTTCGCGCTGTCGTGGGTATCACCCGATCTCACCCGCCGTGGCGCGGGCTCGTTCCCAACGTCCGGTGATGGGGAAGCTACCGCCTCGCAGCGAGCCCAGGACGGTGCTGTTCCGCTCCGCCAGGTCGATCAGGTGCGCGACGCGCTCGTCGGCGGCCGGACAGTCGACGCGTAGCACGTACTCGACGCCGGTGACGCGTGGCGGGCGGTCTTGCCGGCTGGCGGTGAGGTCGACGCTGGCGGCGCGCACGTCGAGCTTACTGGCGTCGGCGACCATGGCGAGGCTGGTCAGCAGGCAGGTGCCGAGCGCGGTGAGGAGGGTCTCGACGGCGTTGGGTCCGGCGGCCGCGTCGCCTCTGCGGACGCCCGTGTCGAGCGTGAACTGCCGGATGGTGGCGCGTGCGTGCCGCGCGTCCGAGCTGCGCTCGACATGGGCCCGGTACTGCTGACCTGTGGCAGCCGCGTCCGTCACGGCCTGGTCAGGATGGTCTCGAGTTGCTGGGGGCTGGGGACGCGGCCTGCCAGGACGACCTGCTCGTCGATGACGAGGGCGGGCGTGGAGCTGACACCGTACGCCAGGATGTCGGCGTAGTCGGTGACCTTCTCGACGTTCGCCTGGATGCCCTTGTGGTCGAGGACGAGCCGGACGTTGGCTTCGAGGCGCTGGCAGTTGGCGCAGCCGGATCCGAGGACTTTGATGGTCATTCTGGTCGTGCTCCTTCGTGGCACTCGAGCGGTGCCGTGTCGTGGTGGCTCATCGGTCGAGCTCTCCCGTGTGTCGCACCCGTGTGGGCGCCCGCGCGGTCAGCAGCAGGTGGCGTCGGCGGGTGAGCAGCCGCAGTCGGCTGTCGTCATCGGTACCTCCTCGCGCCGCTCGATCGGAACGCCGGCGCTGCAACCGCAGGCGCCGTCCTCGGCGCCGGCCGCGTCGTCGTTGCAGCCGCATGCGCAGGCTCCGGGGGCTTCCCCTTCCCAGGCCGGGAGGCCGGCCCCCACCCAGGCGAGCCAACCTCCCGCCAGGTTCATGGCGTCGAAGCCGGCGCGCTCCAGCGTGGCGGTGGCGTTGGCGCTTCGCCAGCCTCCCAGGCAGGCGACGACGAGCGTGCGGTCGGGGGGTAGCGCCGCGATGCCCGAGCCGTCTAGGATCTGGCCGAGCGGAATGTGGAGGCTGTTGGGAACGGCGAAGGCCTGTGCGCGGAGTTCCTCGGGCTCGCGCACGTCCAGCAGCACGGCGCCGCCGAGAATCGCCTCGAGTGCGGCTTCGGGTTCGATCTCGCGCGTCTGGGTCATGGTTTCCTCTCTCCGGGCGTCGTTCGTACAGCGTTCTCAGATTCGCAGGGAGTTGAAGATCAAGCCCACCGTCAGGATGCCGACGCCGACGACGGTGATGTAGATGCCGATGAGGCGGGGCTTGAGCACGCGCCTGAGGATGATCATCTCGGGCAGCGACAGCGCCACGACGGCCATCATGAAGGCCAGCGTGGTGCCCATGGCGAGGCCCTTGGCGTGCAGCGCTTCGACGAGGGGCAGGATGCCAGCGGCGTTGGAGTAGAGCGGGATGCCGAGCAGCACGGCGATGGGCACGGCCAGTGGCTGGCCCGGGCCGGCGTAGCGCAGGAAGAAGGACTGCGGTACCCAACCGTGGATGGCGGCCCCGAGGCCGATCCCGACGAGGAGGTAGGGCCAGATCTTGCCGACGATGGTCTTGACCTCCTCGATGCCCATCTGGACGCGCTCGGGCCAGGTGAGCTGGCGGCTCGGGTCGAGGATCTTGCCTCCGAGCCGGGTTTCGAACACGAACGGCTCGACCCAGCGTTCCAGCCTGAGCCGTCCCAGCACGACGCCGGCGACGATCGCCAGGAGCACGCCGGTCCCGAGGTAGAGCAGCGCGATGCGCCAGCCGAACAGGCCGAAGAGCATCACCAGCGCCACCTCGTTCACCATCGGGCTGGCGATGAGGAACGACAGGGTCACGCCGAGCGGGACGCCGGCCGCGACGAAGCCGATGAAGGCGGGCACGGCGCTGCACGAACAGAAGGGGGTGACGACGCCGAGGCCGGCGGCGAGCACGTTCCCGACGCCCTCCCGGCGCCCGCCGAGCAAGGCGCGGGTGCGTTCGACGCTGAAGAAGCTGCGCAACACCGTGACGGCGAAGATGATGCCGGCCAGCAGCAGCACGATCTTGACGCTGTCGTAGAGGAAGAAGTGCACGGCGTCGCCGAGGCGCGTGGAGGGGGCGAAGCCCAGCAGGTCGTACACCAGCCAGTTGAAGGTGGGGCCGTTGGCGGCGTACAGCCCGGCCCAGACGAGCGCCCCTGCGAGCAGGCGGATTGCCGGGAAGCCAGCGCCCCGCGAGGCGGCCGCCGCGGTCTTCATAGGGCCGTCTCGTTCCTGTCGCAGGCGTCGGCGCAGCGGGTGAGGTCGAGGTCGAGCGCGGCGGGGTCCGGAGGCAGCGCCCTCCCCAGGCGGTCGAGGGCGGTGGGCACCAGGCTGTAGTCGATCCAGCGGCCGCGCCGCTCGCCCTCGATCAGGCCCGCCTCCCGGAGTACCTTGAGGTGGTGCGACAGCAGGTTCCCGGGGACGTCGATCACGTCCTGGATCTCGCAGACGCAGCGGGTACCGCCCGAGAGCACGGCCAGGATGCGCAGGCGGGTGGGATCGCCCAGCGCCTTGAAGGCCGCGGCCAACGCGTTGGCGGCCCTCTCCCCGGCGGTATCGACATCCATTGATTCAATCGTAGCTGTTTCAAGCATGTTTGAACTGTATCCGGCGCGGCGGGATCCGTCAAGTCACACCGGTAGCGCCGGCGCGCGTGATGGGCAAGTTCCGGAAGGTCCCCAGGCTCAAGGTGCCGTGGGCATGGTCCTGCCGCCGGACGCGTGCTCCGCGAGCCTGGCGTTGGTGCCGTTGGGGACGGATTCGCCCGCCACCGGGCCGAGGGGCGGATGTCCTTCAGGCAGTCAGCGGCGAGCCCTTCGGGGGCCGGGGTCGTCTCTAGGCCGGCCGTGCCGCGTGCCCCTCCAGCCGCTCCATGACCTCTTCGAGGCGCGGAAGGATGGACAGGGCGGCCGAGCGCCCGATGGCGATGAGGCGCTCGAGCTGATCGAAGTCGAAGATGCCGATCTCGTGCGGGATGGGAACGACGAGCCGCACCTCGGCGCGCGCGAGCTCCTCGGTCTGGAGCCGGTTCGCGGTGAGGGTGCTGGCGCGTAGCAGGAGTCCGAGGCCGGTGCGGGGCATGCTGGGTTCCAGCGGTGAGGTGACGCTGACCGCGAGCACGGTGGCGGCACCCAGCTGTCGCGTGACGTGCACGGGGAGGTTGCTGAGGACGCCGCCGTCGATGAGCCATCGGGAGTCCCAGTGGACGGGAGTGAAGACGCCGGGGAGCGCGGCGCTGGCGTGGAGGGCCCTGGCGAGGTTGCCCCGCCGCAGCACCACGAGCTCGCCGGTGAGGACGTCCGTGGCGGTGGCGGCGAAGGGCGTGGCGAGGTCCTGGATGCTGCGGTGCGCCGCGAGCGTGTCGAGGTGCGTCTCGAGCTGCGCGCCAGTATCGCGGCCCAGACCGAACAGGTCGTGTTCGAGGTAGCCGGCGGCCTTGAGCAGGCTGGCGGCGCGCTGGCGGAACGGGCCGGGGCGCCACGGGTTCTCGGGCGCGTCGGACAACAGGTTGGTCAGGTCCGTGGGCCGGTCGAGGATGTCGGGCTCAGCGGCGTACAGGCCTCCCACGATGGCGCCCATGGAGGCGCCGGCGATGGCGCCGATGGCTACGTTCGCCTCCCGGAGGACCTGGAGGACGCCGATGTGGGCGAGACCGCGTGCGCCACCGCCTCCGAGCGCCACGCCCAGGCGCGCAGCCGGAGCGGTCCCTCGCAGCTCGGCCCCCGGGGAGAGCCTGCCGCTTCGCTCGTCGGGTCGTGCGCGCGGCAGGTCAGCGGTCATCCGTCAGCTCCCTCTCTGGGCGCCCGAGTCTGCGGCAGGCCGGCCGCGGCCGGGCAGGTTGACGGTTCGAACGATGCTCGCCATGAGCGCGTCGGCGTCGACGTCGGGGCCGAATAGCGCCTCGAAGAGCACGGTGTCGAGGAAGGTTCGGGCGAGCGCCCGGGCGTGCTCCGGCTCGATGCTGGGGCTCGCCGCCTCGCTCAGGGTCTGGCCGAAGACGGTGAAGGCGCGCTGGCGGGCGTCGTCCCAGTGCTCTCGCACCTGCTCGCGCTGCAGGATCTCGCGCACCATGACGCGCAGCATGGGGGCGGAGTGGCGTGCCATGAGGTAGACGCTGCGACCCACCTCCGTCAGCAGCGCGTCGGCTTCCGGCCTTGGATCGCGGCTCGCGATCTCGGCGATGGTTCCGCCGAGCAGCGGGAGCGCCGTGCGCTCGTCGATCAGGGCCCTCAGCAGGCCTTCCTTGTTGCCGAAGTAGTGGAAGATGAGCCCCGTCGCCACCCCGGCAGCTTTGGCGATCTTCTTGACGGGAGTGCCATCGAAGCCGCGTTCGGCGAACAGCTCCATGCCGGCGTCGAGGATCGCGGCGCGCGTCTGCGGCCCACCCCCAGCCTCCCTCGGCCGCCGGCCGAGCGGCGGCTTCTTCGACGCCGGCCGCCCACGGTCCGGCCGAGCCTGGGCGTCCTTCTCATGCTTCACCACCACGCGCCTCCCTCTTTCGTTGCCAGCGGCTTCCGGGAACGGTGCCCGGCCTGGGCGACGGCGAGGGGGGTGCGCCCACCGGAGCGCACCCCCGACTCGCACCTATCGCACCCCTGCATCGCAAGCGCGATGCCGCTTCTGCCGGGCGCGACGGCCGATCCGTTCATGCCGATTGCTTCACGTTTGCCTTCGTACCGCCGATGTTCGCGAGCGCCCACACCGCGACCAGCGCGACGACGACGCTGACGATCCAGGCGTTCCACGCAGCCGCGGCCACGCCCGCGAACCCCAACAGCCAGGGCGCAATGAACACCCATGCGGCGGAGATCACCAGCCACCACTGTGCTCCGCGCGAGCTCGGCGCGGCGAGCGCCCACAGCGCGAACGCCATCACCACGAGGCCGAGCAGCCAGGCGTTCCAGGCGGCGGCGGCACTGCCCGCGAAGCCGAGAAGCCACGGCGCCACGAACAGCCAGGCGCCCAGAACCAGGTTCGTCCAATCCTGCCAGCGAGACCAAGCCTTCATCGCATACCTCCTCCGGTCGAATATCTAACTGACCGTTTAATTCATATTATTCTCCGATGCCACCCTTGTCAAGCCCCCCGGGGGTATACCTCGGCCGTCCTGCCAAGCCGCAGAACCCCTGTAGTCGCTCCGGCGATCTAGCCGTATCATCCTCATCGTTCGGGCGCAGCCGACGGTGAATCCGTAGGCTAGTGGTTCCGATGGGGTTGGACCCCTCCCCGGGTGGGTGGTCCGCTTGCGGACGCCGCACGGCCGCAAGCGGAGGCAACCGCATGCCACAGCGGAGGTAGCTCGGGCTGGGTTGCCGTCGCCGAGAAGGCGCGCGTGGTTCTGCGGCTGCTGCGAAACCAGGGTCGGAGCCTTCAGAGGAGGGGAACGTGGCGCACGAAGGCACCGAAGGTTGGCCCCACTGCGGTGCCAACCGGCCGCGAGCCGGCGCCGTGGGTCCAGGCGGCTTGCCGCCATGCCAAGACTCACCGTGTGGGAGCCTACGGGGTGAATCGAGAGGCAACGGCGGAGGTCACGCAGGCATCCCGCTCCGCGCTGGCCGGCCAAGGGCCAGAGGCGACATCACCGCACCCCGACGGAACCCTCGCCGCGACCATCCAGGCGATCCCGGCGCTCCCGCGAACGCATACCATCCCGTTCACCCCCTTCCAAAGAGCTTCGAAGCGAGGTAGTCCGTGCTGGTTCCCTGGACCGTTGTGCTCATCGCCGCGGTGGTGGTCGGCTTCGTCACCTCCGCCCTCCGCATCTGGATCGACCGGGTCTTCTTCGTCATCATCCTGCTCACCCTGGGCCACCTGGCGATCAGGGAGGCCATCGCCTTGAACGTCCTGGTCCTGCTCCTCGCCTCGCTCTCCCACGGGCTGGTGCGGCGCGAAGGCTGGATCTGGGGGGAGTTCGGCCGCTTCCCGTCCTGGGAAGGCTGGGCGGCCGTGGTCGCGGGATTCGCGGGAGGCGTCCTGGGATGGACATGGGGGCTCGGCCTCGCAGGCAAGGTCTTGCTCGGCGCGCTCGGCCTCTACGCCATCGCGATGGCCGTCCGCCTCGCACTGGTGAAGCCGCAGCAGGGCCGCCCGAGCGCCGGTCACCCAGGCTGGATCCTGCCGATAGCGCTTGGTGCCGGTGCCCTCACCGGGCTCATCTCAGCGGGCGGCAAGCCGTTCGCGGTGCCGCTCTACAACCGGGCTCTCGGCCACCATTGGCCGGTCGCGTACGCCATCGCCACCTTCGGCACCATCGGTGCCGCTTTCGGCGCAGGCTTGACCCAACTCGTGCTGAACGGTTACGGCGTCCCCGAAGTCGAGACCGCTCTCGCGGCCTGGGCCGGGATCTCCCTGGTCGCATGGCTCACGGATCGGATCTGGAGCCCCAGGCTGATGAGGGCCACCACGCTCGCCGTGGCGGTAGTACTCTTCCTGGTCGGCATTCGATTCAGCTTGACCGCCTTCTGAGGCGCTTTCCGGAAGCCGCCGGACCACGTGGCGGCATCAACCGGGAGTCCGCTTCATGGGGCGCGACTCGGGAGCCGATCCTGAAGCACGGCGGCCGAAATACGCCCGCACTCTCGGCGCGAGGTTCACATACCCCACGAGGAACACGATCTGGAACAGCGGCAGCGTGGCCGCCGGGATGGCCACGAGGGGGCTGAAGGCCAGCACGGCGATGGCGATCGCCGTGCCGTTGTTCTTGCCGGTGGAGAGGAACGCGATCCCCATGTGGTCGCCGTAAGAGATGCCCACACGGCGGTCGAGCCAGGTGATGAGCGGCAGGATGATGGCGAGGTAGATGAGGGTGGCTGCGAGCAGCGGGATGAGCAGCGTCCAGTGGCCGAGCAGGAGCCGGCCCTTCATGAAGAAGATCAGGCCGACCGTGACCAGCATGCTTCCCATGGTGGCGAGGCCGAATAGCGGCTTGGCTTGCGTCAACGCCCGCTGTCCGCGTGTTCGTATGATGCCCCAGCGCGTCACCGCTGCGACCACCATGGGGAGGATGAGCACCAGGGCGATGGACGTGAGGAGCTGCCCGAGCGGCACCGTGACGCTGTAGGCCCGCGACAGGATGTGGAGCAGCAACGGGAGCAGGAAAGGCACCAACAGGAAGTTCGCGGCGAGCGCTACGGTGGCCACCTCGAGGCTTCCCTCCGCAAGGCCGGCGTACGCCACGCTCATCGAGGAGCCGGGGATGAGCATCACCAGCAGGAAGCCGAGAGCGAGCTGCGAGTCGTGGATCAGGAGCCAGACCAGGCCCAGGCTCAGGATCGGCGTGAGGACGAAGTTGTAGAGCAGGCTCATGAGGACCGGCCTGGGTTCTCGGAACGCCCTCGGCAGCACACTCAAGTCGAGGTTGATCATCATCGGGTAGATCATCAGGAACACCAGCACCGTTGTGGCGTGGGCGAGGCCCCCCGACACGGCCTGCGATGGCATGGGGGCCACGAGCCCGAGCGACCACCCCACGGCGATCGCCAGCAACGAGTAGCCGAGGAGGTACTTCTGGAGATGCCGGCTCGCTCGCGGGATCCACCTAGGCATCGTGAACCCCGTCGCATGTGCGCGGGACGCCTGAGCCGGCGAGCGATAGTTCAATGATGATTGGAACAATCATAGTCAAACTATGTCGTCCGAGTAGCGCTGGCGAACAAGGGACAGCCGTCCCGGGTCGTTGATGTGACATGGCGTATAGGCCGGCATCGGGCTCCCGACCTGGGCGAAGGAAAACCCGACCGCGGGCCAGCGCGGTCGGGAAGGGAGAGTGGATGACACCGTGACGTCGATCGAGCGCAACGCCCTCGTCGTCGGGGCACCACTCAATGACACATACGCACGCGGAGCCCCGCCGGATGCCTCCGGCCCGTTCGATCGCGGGCGCGCCGGGCAGCGGCCGGACGCCCGGTCGTGCCCGTCGAGGCGCCACGGCTCCGTCGGGATGCCGGCGTCGTCGCAAGGCGGGCGCCGATGGCGGGGGCCGCGACGCGCCCGAGGACGGGCGGCCCGGCCCAGAGCATGCGCTGGGAACACGTTCGCGGCCATCCGAACCTGCCGGGTGGCCGCGAACGCCTGGTCTCGCTCGCGTCAGTTGCTGGCGCAGAACCGGTCGACGGGAACGTTCTGGCCGTTCACGCCGATCCAGATGCAGTAGTGGTCGACCGAGGTCCCGGTAGTCTTCGAGACGGTGTTCTGCACGCTCTCCTGCGCGTTGTACGGCGCTTCGCCCACCGCGTTGATCGGTAGGGCGTCCGTCACGTTCTTTCCGACCCCGGTGTCCACGTTGACGTGGACGTCCCGTTCGGGGTTGTGGCCGGCGACCGCCACGATGCTCGCCTCGATGAGCACCTCGTCGCCGCTCGGGCCGTAGGGGTAGCCGCTGCCGTCGATGCGCTCGTGATGCTGCCCTACGACCGGTGCGGCATGGCGCAGGCTGGTGCCCTCGAGTATCTCGCGCCCGGAGACGGGGTGCCTCTTCACGAGCGTCCCCTCCTCGGCCGTCAGCGGCCCCGGCTTCTGCAACACGGATCTGGGGATCTTGATCTTCCCGAGGTCATGCAGGAACGCGCCGTGGTCGAGCGCCAGGAGGCGAGCCCCCTGCAACCCCAGCGTCTCGCCGGTGGCGTACGCCAGGCGCTGCAGTCGCAGGCAGTGCCCCGCGGTGTACCCGTCGGCGATCTCCACCTCCTCGGCGAGGCGCATGGTCTCGCCGAGGAGGTCGCTGGTCTGGTAGAAGCTCGGCTGCGAGGCGACGTAGAGGAAGCGCACCTCGCCGACGGCGGTCAACACCACCGGCTCGGCGAGCCCGTCCACGGTGATGGTGTCGCCCTCCGTGAAGCTCACGTCGCCGTTCTGCCCATGCCACACGAGACCGCCGCTCAAGAGGTAGTAGGTCTCGGATAGCGAACCGTCGCCCCCGGCCGGAAGCAGCGTGAGCCTCTCATCGGGGGCGAACGTCACGGCCGCGACCTCGGTGCCGTCGCCGTTCGCCAGAAGCCGCATCGTGCACGACCTGCTGTCCGCTCGCTCGATCGACTCGCCCGCCCGGGCGCAGCGCATGCCCGCAGGCAAGCCGATCGGAAGCCGGGCTTCGCTCGCCACCCGCATGGCCGTCCTCGCTCGCTCCCCCAGTGAGCTCACAAGATAGGCCGTCCGGTGTCACGCGGTCCATACAGGCATGGCCCTACCGAGGCGCGCCTGGACGCATACCGCACACGGGAGCCGGCGCCGGCCGCGAGGCGGTCCGGCGCCGCCAGCTGCGCCGGCCGGGGCGGCGCGACGCCGCGGGCTTACACGACCAGCGCCAGCAGCAGCAGCACCACCGCCGTGCCCATCGCCTTCCACTGCACGGCGTTCGCCTGCGCCTTGACGCGGGCCAGCTGGCCCGCGTCGTCGATACGCTCGGCCCGCTCCCCGAGCTTGCGCTCGTTGCGAGCGGCGAGCGCGACGCAGGTGTGGTCGGCGAACTGGAAGTAGCCGATCGCCGCGGGGTAGAAGAGCAGGATCAGCGGCACCCGCCACCAGCGGCTCTCGCCCGTGAGCATCAGCAGGGCCAGCGCCACGATGCCCAGCGCCAGCGCGACCACGCCGAAGGTGAGGCGGCGTCTGCGCTCCGCGAGGTTGATGTTGGGCAGGCAGGCGTTGACCGCGCCGCCCGGTACCTGGCTCGCCATGTTGCGGCCAGTCTACGCAGGCGGGGCGCGCGGTGCGGGGGCGGAGGCTACATCTGCCCGTGCCTCGAGCGTGCCCCTCAGGCCCGTGTGCGGCCGGGCTTCGGCGCCGCGGCCGGTCGCGTCTCCAGCGGGCTCACGCGGAGCAGCAGCGCGGCCAGGAGCGCCAGGGCGGCGAGCGCCACGAACACCACGAAGCCGGTGGCGTAGCCCTGCCCGTGGCCGCCGCCGACGAACAGGGCCATCACCGGCGGGATGACGAAGCCGCCGAAGGCGCCCAGGCCGCCGACCCAACCGGCGGCGCCGCCGACGGCATGCGGGACCACACGCGGGACGAGCTTGAACACGGCCGCGTTGTTGACGCCCATCCCCAGCGCCATCAGCACCACGCCGAACACGGACAGCGGCAGGCTGCCGCTCAGCGTCATGATCAGCGCGCCCAGCAGCGTGACGCCCAGGGCCAGCAGGGCGGTGGGCTCGCCGCCGAGCCGGTCGGCGAGCGAGCCGCCCGCCACGCGGATGGCGGAGGCCAACAGCGAGTAGACGGCGGTGAGGGCGCCGGCGACGACGGCGGTGCTGTGCAGGTACTCGAGCCAGTAGGTCGGCAGCCAGGCGGTGAGGGCGAGGAAGCCGCCGAACGTGGTGAAGTAGAGCAGCACCAGGATCCACGTGCGCCACACCCTGGCCGAGTGCACCAGCGTGTCCATCGCCGAGCCGGCCGGGAAGAGCTCCTGACCGGCCTCGCGGGCGCCGGCCCGCGCCCGGTCGGGATCCGCTCCGGCGGCACGGAGCTGGAAGTAGGGCGCGTTCTGGCCCAGCCAGAAGTAGAGGAGCGCTCCGACCACCAGGAATGCCAGCCAGGCGAGGTAGGCGGTGCCGAGGCCGTAGCCGCTGAGGGCCACGGGGAGCAGGAAGGAGAACAGCCCCGGTGCCAGGTTCCCCACGCCGGCGTAGGTGCCGAGCGCGAAGCCCTGGCTGCGCTGCTCGAACCAGTACGACACCTGGCCGATGCCCACCGAGAAGGTGGCGATGCCGCTGCCGCAGAGCAGGCCCAGGAGGAGCAACAGCGGGTAGTAGGCGGAGGTGAGGTGCGTGGGATACAGCAGGTGCACGACGGCCGCGAGCCCGGCCATCCCCAGGATCGACATCGCCAGGAGCGTCAGGAACGGGCGGCGTCCGCCGGAGGTGTCCACCCACGCGGCGAACGGGATGCGCAGCAGCGAGCCGGAGAGCGAGGGCACGGCTACCAGCAAGCCGATCTGCGCCGGCCCCAGGTGCATGGGCCCGGCGAACTGGTGGGCCGTGGGGCCGAACAGCGATACCGATGCGAACCCGAAGAAGAAGCCGAGCGTCGCCGCCCAGAGGCCTGAGGAGGGGGTCCCTCTCGCTGCGGTCATGCGGTACCTCCCGATCGAGGGGTCTGCGGCAGCCGTCCGCCGCCGCGGCGCGGCCGCCCCCGCGCCGGCGAGCCCGATGCGGGTCGCGCCGGCGCGGCGGCGGCACGGTCGTCCGTCACGGGGAGCATGCGCGGGCCCGCTACCGGTCCGCTAACAAGGCGAGGGACGAACGTCCCGGGTGCGGGTCCCCGCCTTGACCCAGGTCAAGGTGCCAACTGTGAGCCCGTCCTACAGTGGGGCCATGCCGGAGATCGCCTGGTTGCTCGACGGCGAGGGCCGGGTCCGGGAGGCGCGTGCCGCCGCTGACGGCCCGGTGGGCGGCGATGTGCTCGGTCGCCGCTGCGCCGAGCTGGTGGCCGGGCGCGACGAGCACGGCGGGGAGGTGTGCGCGCGCTGCCCCGTCGTCGCCAGGCTGCGGCGCGGCGCCTACACCGCCGAGACCACGTTGGTCCGGGAGGGACGTACGCTGCGCTGCTGCGGCACCGCCACGCCCCGCGGCACCGAGGTCCGGCTGTCCACCGAGACCCGGCCCCAGGCGGACGAGGTGCTGCGGTCGCTGGCCTGGGCCGTGGAGCGCATGCGTGACCACGCCAGGCTGTTCCAGACCGTGCGCGGCTTCCTCGGCGTGCTGCGCCGCGCCACCGGCATGGAGGCCGCGGAGCTCTTCCTCGTCGATCCGGAGAACCGCTCGGTGCTGCTCACCTCGCATCACGGCCGCGATGCCCGCGCCTTCCACTCTCGCGCCACCTTCCGCATCGGTGAGGGCTACCCCGGGATCGTGGCGAGCGAGGGCACGGCGCTCGCCACGCACGCGCTGCCGGAGGACCGCCGCTACCTTCGCAGCGAGGTGACCGGGCTCGGGTACTGCACCTTCGTCAGCTACCCTCTGCACGCGCCGGGGGGCTTCGTCGGGGTGCTGGACCTCGCCAGCCGCGACCCGGGCGTGCCTCTCCAGGAGGCGAACGATCTGCTGGCCGTGGTCTCTCCCGTGTTGGGGGCGGCGCTACGCGGCGCGCTGTCGGACCTCTCGGAACGGGGGGCGGAGGCCGCCTCCGCGGGGCTGCGCAGCGGGCCCGCCGCGGGCGCCGCCTCGCGGGTGCTCGAGCTCACGGGCGAGCTCACCGGCGCCCGAACGGTCGGGATGGTGTCCGGCCCGCGCGCCGCGGGGCGCCCGGGGCGGGTCTCCTGCCCCCACATCGGCGACTGCCCGGTGTGGACCGGCGAGCCTCACGGGGTGGGCGTAGCCGGCATCGCCTGCCCGCTCGAGGAGCACGGCGAGCCGCGCTACTGCCTGCCGTGGCAGCTCGGCGACGAGGTGGCGGGCGTCCAGAGCGTGGTCCTGGGACGGGCGCCGAGAACGCCCACCCAGTACCTGGCGCCCATCCTCTGGCTGCAGCATCGCGCCGGTCAGCTGCTGGGAACGGCGGGTCCCTCCGGCGCTGCCGCCGAGCCCGTCCGGGTCGCAGTGCGCACGCTCGGCGGCTTCGAGATCGCGATCGAGGGCCGGCTGCTCGACCCGCGCTGCATGGGGCGCCGCAAGGCCTGGGTCCTCCTCAAGCTGCTCGTCGCCCGCCGTGGCCAGGTACTGACCCGCGAGGAGATCGCCGAGCGCCTGTGGCCCGGCGACGACCCGGTGCCGGCGGTCAAGCGCGTGCACGTGCTGATCTCGACCCTTCGCAAGGCCGTCGAGCGAGATCCACAGGCGCCCGCCCTGGTGCTCTCCGAGGGCGACGGCTACACCTTCCGGCCGCAGGAGCCGTGCGAGCTGGACCTGGAGACGTTCGAGCGGCTGCTCGACGAGGCCGACCGTGGCGAGGGGCCGGCGGCCGTGCGCGCCTACGGCGAGGCGCTGCGGCTCTACCGCGGCGAGTTCATGGCCGAGGAGGTCTACAGCGACTGGTTCGAGCTGGACCGCGCCTACTACCGCGAGCGCGTGGCCACCGCGCTGGAGCGTTGCGCCGAGCTGCAGGAGCGCCAGGGCCGGCTGGGCGACGCCGTGCTGAGCCTCAGGCACCTGTTGCAGATCGATCCCTGGCGCCAACCGGCTTACCGTAGCCTCGCGCGGCTGCTGGAGCGGCGCGGGGACACCGCGCAGGCGGCGCGGGTGCTGAGGCAAGGCGCCGAACTGTTCGCCGGCGAGGCATAGGCGCGAGGGCCCCGGGGCGCTCGGGCCGCCGGCACGGGCGGCGGCCGCCAGGCTCACGCCCGACGCCGGCGCCCGCGTGCCTGCCGCGTCCACACCACGATCTGCCACGGCCGGATCAGGTAGCCCAGCGGCAGCGTGACCATGTGCACCAGCCGCGAGAAGGGGAACACTGCCAGCAGCACGAAGAAGCCGGTGACGTGCACCTTGATGGGCCAGGCGAGGTTCGCGAGCAGCTCGGGTCTCGGCCGCAGTGTCAGCAGCGACCACAGGTAGGGCGTCATCACCCCCGCGAACCAGTAGGAGCCGAAGCGGTAGCTGGCGGCCGTCCACAGGCCGGTCGCCACCTGCAGCAACAGGAGGAGCAGGACCACCACGTCCATGGCCGTGCTGACGGCGCGGATGCGCGGGTGCGACAAGCGGCGCCAGATCAGCACCACCAGGCCGATGAGGGCCCACAGCGCCAGGGCGGCGCCCGTGCCTTCCAGCAGGTACACGCGGGCGGGCACGGCGTCCCACCAGATGACGCCTCTCGGCACCAGCAGCGCCAGCAAGTGGCCGGCGAGGATCAGCACCACGCCCCAGTGGAAGGGGATCGAGCCCCAATACAGGCGCTTGCGCTCGAGCAGCTGCGACGACAGCGACGACACGCTGAAGGGCCGGCGGCGGAAGCGCATCCACGTCACCACGACGGACAGCGCGATGGCGACGTATGGGAACGCCAGGAACAGCATGCTGTTCGCGGTCATGGGACGTCCTCCCTGGCCGGGCAGGCGGCGACGGCGGCGAGCGTCGCCTGCACCAGGTGTCGGTAGGGGTTGTCCCGGTCCACGCCGGAGAGCTGGCGCGCCATGCTCCTGAGCGCCTGCAGGGTGCCGTCCACCACCTCCGCGGAGGGTGCCTCGGCCGCCGCCAGATACCGGAGCACGCAGCCGAGGTGGTCCGGCAGCTCACCGTGCGGCTCGAGCCCCAGCCGCGCCAGCTCCCGGCTCATGGTGGCCATGAAGGCGCCGCGGCGGTAGTCCTCGCCGTAGAGCTGGTAGCCCACGTAGGGGGCGGCCACCGGGTTGAGGTCGAGGGTGCGCGTGAAGAGCTCCTCGCGCTCGGCCGGCGCGAGGCTCCGGAGGGCGCGAGTGAAGCGATCCCAGGACTGGGCGGCGGCCGGCGGCAGGCCGTCGGCGGCGGCCGTCAGCTGCCGCGCCTGATCGGCGTCGGGGTAGCGGTAGCCGCCGGCCAGCAACGTCAGGCCGGTGCGCGGGGCCGTGGCAGCGTCGCTCATCTCACTCCCCCCGCTCCGGGGGCTGCACGAAGCCGAAGCCCGCTTCGCCCTTGCGGGCCAGCGGGTCGTTGACGGCATCGATGCTCTCCTCGCGGTGGTAGGGCGGGATCACGAAGCGCTCGGCCAGACTCGGCAGGGTGGTGAGCCTGTACATCGCCTCGGCCCGTTCCAGGTCGAGGCCGGCGCGCTCCAGCAGGCCCATGGTGCGGGCGTCGACATCGCCGTCGATGCTCTGGCGGCGCTTGAGGGCGCGCACCGCCAGCAGCTTGCGCAGCGCCTGGCGGATCAGCTCCTCGTTGCCGCCGCTGAACAGGCTGGCGAGGTAGCGCACCGGCAGCCGCGACTGGTCGATGCGGTCGAACACCTCTACGTCGGTGTCGTCCGCGGGGATGTCCAGTTTGATGAGCTGGCGCTCGATGGTCGACACCACAGGCGACAGCGGCGGCACGTAGAACATCATCGCCATCGTCCGGAACTCGGGGTGGAGGGGGAGGGCGATGCCCCACTCCTTGACGAACTTGTACGCCGGCGAGCGCTGCGCGGCGCTCAACCAGCCGTCGTCGAGGCCGCTCCGGCCGGCTGCGGCGATGACCTCGGGGTCGAAGGGGTCGAGGATGGCCTCGCGTTGCGCCTCGACCAGGTCGGCGGGGTCCCTGGCCGTCGCGGCCCGGGGGATCTGGTCGGCGTCGTAGAGCAGCACGCCCAGGTAGCGGATGCGCCCCACGCAGGAGTGCGCGCACGCCGGCGCCTGTCCCGTCTCCAGGCGCGGGAAGCACAGCAGGCACTTCTCGGACTTGCCGGTGTGCCAGTTGTAGTAGACCTTCTTGTACGGGCAGGCGGCCACGCACATGCGCCAGCCGCGGCACTTCTCCTCGTTGACCAGCACCACCCCGTCCTCGCCGCGCTTGTAGATGGCGCCGCTGGGGCAGGCCGCCACGCACGAGGGGTTGAGGCAGTGGTTGCAGATGCGCGGCAGGTAGCTCATCACCACCCGGTCGATCTCCGCGAGCTGCTCGCGCACGTCGGGGTCGAGCGCGTCGAGGTTCATGTCGTTGGCGGCGTAGACGTCGGAGCCGGAGAGGTCGTCGTCCCAGTTGGGGCCCGAGGCGATGTCGATCGGCTCGCCCGTGATCATCGACACGGCCCGCGCCGTCGGCTGGTCGTCGCCGGCGGGGGCGTCGAAGAGGTCCGCGTAGCGGAAGGTGAACGGCTCGTAGTAGTCCTCGAGGCTGGGCAGGTCGGGGTTGTAGAACAGCCGCGCCAGCCCGCCGGGGCGGTTGTGGAGGCGCAGCTCCAGGCGGTCGCCCACCAGCTTCCAGCCCCCCTTGTAGGCGTCCTGGTCCTCCCAGCCCGTGGGGTAGCCGGTGCCCGGCCGCGTCTCGACGTTGTTCCACCACATGTACTCGGTGCCCTTGCGGTCGGTCCACAGGTTCTTGCAGGCGACCGAGCAGGTGTGGCAGCCGATGCACTTGTCCAGGTGGAAGATCATGCTCATCTGCGCTCTGACGTTCACGGGGTTCCTCCCTTGCGGTGCCCGCCGCGGGCGCCGGCGGCCGCGCCTGGGGGTCGCATGGGGCGCGGGGGCTGGGCCGGCATCAGAACTCCGGCCTGTCCACGCGGTGGACGTACACGAAGGTGTCGCGGTTGCCGCCGGTCGGGCCCCAGTAGTTGAAGCCGTAGCTGAGCTGGGCGTAGCCGCCCGTCATCAGCACGGGCTTGAGGCGCGCCCGGGTGATGGAGTTGTTCATGCCCGCGCGCCGCCCCCGCGTGGGCGACTTCGGCACCCCCACGGTGCGCTCGGTGGCGTGGTAGACGAACACCGCGCCGCGCGGGATGCGGCTCGAGGTCACGCAGCGCTGCACGAACACGCCGTTGTTGTTGATGAGCTCCACCCAGTCGTTGTCCTTGACGCCGAGCTCGCGCGCGTCCTTGTCGTTGAGCCACACCGGGTAGTTGCCGCGGCTGAGCGTCATCATCCGGTGGTTCTCGGAGTAGGTGGAGTGGATGCTCCACTTGCCGTGGGGGGTGATGTAGTTGAAGAGCTTGCCGCCTTCCGGCAGGCCGTCGCCGTCGGTGTCGGCCATCATCGCGGCGGACGGCTTGGGTTTGTAGGTCGGCAGCGCCTCCCCGAAGCGCAGGTACTGCTCGTGGTCGAGGTAGAAGTGCTGGCGGCCGGTGAGCGTGCGCCATGGCACCAGCCGCTCGCGGTTGAGGGCGAAGGGCGTGTACGCCCTTCCCCCTTTGACGATCCCGCTCCAGGTGGGGCTGGTGAGCACGCGGCGGGGCTGCGCCACCAGGTCGTCGAAGGTCAGGCGCGCGTCGCGCGAGCCCTCGGCGAGGTCGGTGAGCTTCACGCCGGTCTTGTGCTCCTCATGCGCGAAGGCGCGGTGGGCGAGCTCGCCGTTGCTCACGGGGTCGAGCCACAGGATGGCATTGGCGACGTCGCGGGCCGTCTCCAGGGAGGGATAGCTGGGCGCGCCGGCGCCGCCGAAGCGCCGCGGCTGGCGCTGGCCGAGCTCCCGGTAGGCGTCGGCCACGTCGATCCTGAGGCCGTGCACGGCCAGGCCGTTGTCCATCAGGTTCGGCCCCAGGGAGAGCATGCGCTCGTACAGCCCGGGGTAGTCCCGCCGCACCACCTGGAACTTTGGCATGGTCTTGCCCGGCACCGCCGCGACGTCGCCGCTGCTCCAATCGACGACGGAGGGCTGCGCCAGCTCGTCGGGCGTGTCGTGCTGGAGAGGCTGCATCACGATGTCGACCACCGGCTCGGGGAGGTGCGTCCGCGCCAGCTCCGACACGCGCTTCGCGACCGCTTTGAACACCTCCCAGTCCGAGCGCGACTCCCACGCCGGTGCGACGGCCGCCTGCATCGGGTTGATGAAGCTGTGCAGGTCGGTGGTGTTGAGATCGTCCTTCTCGTACCAGGTGGCCGCCGGCAGCACGATGTCGGAGTAGAGCGCGCTGGTGTCCATGCGGAAGTTGATGTCCACCACCAGGTCGAACTTGCCTGCCAGGGGCGCGTCCCGCGTCTCCACCTCGTGCACGGTCGCGGCTGCGCGTTCCGGGGCGGTGGCGTTGGAGTGCGTCCCGAGGTAGTGGCGCAGCATGTACTCGTGCCCCTTCATGCTGCTCCCGATGGCGTTGCCGCGCCAGATGAACCACACCCGCGGCCAGTTCTCCGGCGCGTCGGGGTCCTCCACCGCCAGCTTCAGGCTGCCGTCCTGCAGACGGCCGACCACGTGGTCGACGATCTCCTGGTCGCTGCGGGCGCCGGCCTCGGCGGCCTCGCGGGCCACCTGCAGCGGGCTGCGGTCGAACTGCGGGAAGAAGGGCAGCCAGCCCCGCCTGACGGCCCGCACCTGCTGGTCGATGGTGTGCTCCGCGGGAGCCTCGGCGCCGTCCGGCCGGACGCGGTCGTAGTCCGCGTAGCCGGTTTCGTAGCGCCACTGGTCGGTGTGCACGTAGTGGAAGCTGGGGGCGTTCTGCTGCCGGCTCCCCGCGCCCCAGTCGGCGCCGAAGGCGATGGCGCCCCAGGAGGCGTGGCAGGCCAGCTTCTCCTGCCCCACGTAGTGGGCCAGGCCGCCGCCGCTGGTACCGACCGCGCCGGTCAGCATCAGCGCGGTGATGGCGGAGCGGTAGATCAGGTTGTTGTGGTACCAGTGGTTCGCGCCGGCCCCCACGATGATGAGGTTCTTGCCCCGGGTCTTCAGCCCGTTGGTCGCCCACTGCCGCGCGAAGCGCACCACCGTGTCACGGTGCACGCCGGTGTACGCCTCCTGCCAGGCCGGGGTGTAGAGCGCCTCGGGGTCGTCGTACCCGCCCTGCCCGCCGCTGGCGCCCTCCTCGCCGGCCCGCTCTCCGACGTCGCCACCGTCACCGGCCCCGGCTCCGGCGGACACCCCGAACTGCGCGAGCAGCAGGTCGAAGGCGGTCGCGACGGGCACGCGTCCCTCGGCGGTCTCGACGTAACGAACGGGTACTCGCCGCTCCACGACGCGGTTCTCGGCGAGATCGTCGAAGCCGACGGCGACGCTGGCATCGTGTCGCTCGGCGAAGCTCAGCTCCGGGGCGACCTCCTCGCCCGTGAGCCCGTCCTTGGGCTCCAGGTTCCACTTGCCCTGCCCCTCCTCGCCCCAGCGGAACCCGACGGTGCCCTGGGGCATCCGGGGCCGGCCCGAGCGGGCATCCCACACCAGCAGCTTCCAGTCGGGGTTCTCCACGGCCGCGTACTCGCTGAGCTTGCCCGCGCGCAGGAAGCGCCCGGGCCGGCCGTCCTCGATCCGTACCAGGAAGGGCCCGTCGGTGTAACGCGTGAGGTAGTCGGTGAAGAACGGGACGCTCCGGTCGACGTAGAACTCCTTGAGGATGACGTGGTCGACCGCCATCCAGAAGGCTCCGTCCTGGCCGGCGTGCGTGGGGATCCACCAGTCGGCGTACTTGGCCACCTGCGAGAAGTCGGGGCTCATCACCGCCAGGTGCGCGCCGGCGTGCCGCACCTCGCTGATGAAGTGCGTGTCGGGCGTGCGCGTCATGTTGAGGTTGGAGCCCATCACGGCGATGAAGCGCGCGTTGTACCAGTCGGCCGACTCGTGGACGTCGGTCTGCTCGCCCCATACCTCGGGCGAGGCGGGCGGCAGGTCGCAGTACCAGTCGTAGAAGCTGAGCGGCACGCCGCCGAACAGCGACAGGAAGCGGCTGCCGGCGCTGTAGCTGACCTGCGACATGGCGGGGATGGGGGAGAAGCCGATGACGCGGTCGGGGCCGTACCGCTTGGCCGTGTGCAGCGTGGACGCGGCGACGATCTCGAGCGCCTCGTCCCAGGTGACCCGCCGGAAGCCGCCCTTGCCGCGCGCGGACTGGATGGCGCGGCGCGTCGCCTCGTCGTCCATGACGCTTGCCCAGGCGTCGACCGGGTCGGGGAAGCGGGACCTGGCGCGGCGCCAGGCATCGATGAGCGCGCCGCGTGCGTAGGGGTGCTTGACGCGGATCGGGCTGTAGAGGTACCAGGAGAAGCTGATGCCCCGCTGGCAGCCGCGCGGCTCGTAGGGCGGCAGCCCTTCCTCGAGGCGCGGGTAGTCGGTGGCCTGCAACTCCCAGGTGACGATGCCGTCCTTGACGAAGACCTCCCAGCTGCAGCTGCCGGTGCAGTTCACGCCGTGGGTGGTTCGTACCCGCTTGTCGTGCTGGAAGCGGTTGCGGTAGAACTCCTCCCACTTCCGCTCGGTCGGTGAGTCCTTCTCCTCGATCCACTTCATCGCCTACCGCCTCCATGGGACGTTCTCCAGGACCTTCCGGTGCGCCTCAGGCGGTCGCTCAGGCTCTCACGCTGGCGCGGCCACCAGACCAGCAGCAGCGCGTTCAGCAGCCCAGCCCCGAGGATCGCGAAGAGCCACAGCCAGTTGAAGCCGAAGCGGCCGGGGTCGCGGGGCGCCGTGCCCCGGGCCGCGGCCTCGCGGGCGCTGGCGTGCAGGTACGCCACCAGGTCGTCGATCTCGCTCCGGGTGAGAGGGCGGTCCGCGAAGGCCTGGCGCATGGTAGGGAAGGCGATGCTGCCGAGCAGGGCCCTCAGGCCTGCCTCGCCGCCCATGCGGTCGTAGGCGGTGGTGAGGTCCCGCCCCATGCTGCCCCCTCCCAGGGGGTTCTCGCCCGCCACGCTGTGGCATGCGGCGCAGGGCAGACCGCCGTTGTGGAGGCGCACGCGCCCGGCGAAGAGGGCGGCCCCGTGGAGGGCGTCGGCGGCCGGCCCCCCGCCCGTCGTCGCGGCATTCGTTCCGGGTGCGGTCGGGGTCGGGGTGCCTTGCGCGCACGCCGCGGTCGGCAGCGCCAGGGTGACGACGATCAGGGAGAGGGCGACGCGGCCGGGCCAGGCCCGCCCCCCCGCGGCCCGCGCCGGTGCGGGCCGTCCTCGGGCTGGGCGCCGAGCCGGCGGCTCGTCGGGGGGAGACGGTGCCCTAGCCGGGGCGCGGGTCGCCCGCCCGCGGACCCGGACCCAGCTGGCGACTCGCAGTCTTCGCATGCTGCGCAGGCTAGGCGACGTCGCTTTCGGTCGGCTTACGGCGCCGCCGCGCGGAGCAAGGGGTACCGTTCCACACGACATCGCCGGCCGCCCAGGCATCCTGGGCGGCCGGCGATGGGCTCCGCGTCGGGAGCCCACAGGGCGGGCTCCTCGAGCGGCGTCGCTTAGTAGCTGGCGGGATTCACCGTGCCGACGTTCTCCAGCACGGCATCGATGTACGACGCGTTGATGGTCTGGTCGTAGGCGGGGATGGTGTCGATCTGACCGAAGGTCTTGAGCTTCATGGCGGTGTAGATGTAGGAGGCGTGGGTCGGGAGGCCGTCGTTGAGCGGCCAGATGTGCCCCTTGATCATGAGGTTGTAGGCGTACTCGACGGCCGCCGGGTCCTCGCCGCTGGCCTTGGCGCCATCGCTGATGACCTTGGCCTTGTTGGCCGGGTCGTACATCCAGCGGCTCGCCAGCACGAGCGCCTTGAGGAAGCGCTTGACCTCGGCCGGGTGGGCCTTGGAGTAGGCGTCGTTGGCGGCCAGGGCGCCGTACCACCACTGCGGGATGGCCTGGTACTCGTAGGCCAGCACCTTCACGCCGGGATCCTTGTGGAGCACCACGTAGGCGCCGTCGGCATGGAAGACCGCCGCGGAGATGCGGTTGCTCACCATCGCCGGGACGAAGCCCGACCGTTGCATGTGGATCTGGTGCACCTGATCGAGCGACACGTTCTTGGGCGCCAGGCAGGCCTCCAACAGCGTCTGCGCGAAGCCGCCGGTGTCGGTGACGCCCACGTTCTTGCCGATCAGGTCCTTGGCGCTGTTGATGCCGTTACCGCCGATGCACACGGTGTCGAGCTTCAGCCCGTAGGACCAGATGACGTGGGCGGCCTTGCCGTGGGAGGCGGCGATGAGCGGGTCGGTGGCCGAGGTGAACGAGAACTTGGTCGAGCCGGCCACGGTGCTCAGGAAGGCGGGGACGCCGTTGGTCTCGGGCACCAGCTTGACGTGCAGATGCTCCTTGTTGAAGAATCCCTCCGCCTGGGCGATGTACGGAACCAGGAAGACGGCCTTGGGCGGCGACACCGCCACGGTCGCGCCGATCGTTCCCCACGGGGTCGAGTCCGTGACGTTCGCCCAGTCGCTGGACTGAGCGGCGGCGCTGCTCGCGACCAGCGCCGCGAGCAGCGCCGCGGCCACGAGCCACGTCGTCAGCGGCTTGTTCTCGAACCATGCTGCCTTGGGCCTACGCATCTTCTGCCTCCCTTGCCGTGTGCGGGAACGGACTCGCCGCCCCTTGACACCGGACGTGCTCGGCTCGCGGAAGCGTGCTCACTTCCCGGAGCCCTTGTCGAACCACGGCGCGAGGCGCTTCCGGAGCTCTTCGATCACGGTCCGGAAGAACACCCCGAGGATCATCACGGTGAGCAGCACCGCCAGCATGTCGGCGGTCTTGTAGGCGTTGGCGGAGAACGCCAGGATCTGGCCCATGCCCGACAGGGCCGTGTAGATCTCCGAGATGAACATGCCGACCAGCCCCATCGCCACGCCCTGGCTGAGGCCGGTGACGATGTAGGGCACCACGCTCGGGATGATCACGTGACGCCACATCGCGCGCTCGCCGGCACGGAAGGAGCGCGCCACCTCCACCAGCGCCGGCTCGACGCTGCGCACTCCGTTGTAGACGGCGATCGTCACCGGGAACATGACGAACATGGAGATGATGATGAGCTGCGCCGTGATGCCGAAGCCGAACCACAGCGAGATCAGCGGGATGAGCGCGACCAGCGGCGTGGAGTAGATGGCGTACACGTACATCCCCACGGCGGCCTCGAAACCCGCGAAGCGGCCCATGGCCACACCGAGGGTGACGCCGACGAGGCTGCCGATCACCAGGCCGCCCAGGAACATCGACACGCTGTAGAGGATCGCGCCCGCCAGCTTCCCGAAGAACAGCAGGTGGACGAGGTGGGCGATGACGGAGGTGAAGGGAGAGAAGATGATCTCCAGGCTGTTGGCGCCGTAGATCTGCCAGGCTCCCAGCACCACCACGAACGACAGCAGCCGGATCAGCAGGTAGCGGTTGCGCTCTCGGCGCTCCTCGGCCCTGCGGCGTCGCCTGACGCGCTCGCGCAGGTCGGCGCGCCCCTCGGGAAGGGGCTCTCGCACGGCCATCAGGCCTGCCGCCCGCTTCCGGCGAGCATGTCTTCCCAGATGGTCTCGCGCAGCGGCCCGTACTCCGGATGCTGGCGGACCGCGGTGACGGTGCGGGGCCGTTCGATGGGGACGTCGAAGGTGTGGTACACCTCGCCCGGTTTGGTCTTCATGACGACGATGCGGTCGGCCAGGGTGATGGCCTCGTCGATGCTGTGGGTGACGAACACCACCGTCTGGCGGAAGCGCTCCCAGATCGACAGCAGCTCGCCCTGCAGCAGCTCGCGCGTGTAGGCGTCGACGGAGGCGAAGGGCTCGTCCATGAGCAGTAGATCGGGGCCCACCGCCAGCGCCCGAGCGATGCCGACGCGCTGGCGCATGCCCCCGGACAGGTTGTCCGGGAAGGCGTCCTCGAAGCCCTTGAGGCCCACCAGCTCGACGGCCCAGCGCACCTTCTCCGCGATGCTCTGCCTGGGCGTGCCCGCGAGCACCATGGGGAAGGCGACGTTCTGGCTCACGGTCTTCCAGGGGAACAGGCCGAACTGCTGGAACACCATGGCGGCGTTGGCCGGGGGCCCGGTCACGACCTCGCCGTCGAGGGTGATGGTGCCGTCGTCGGCGCGGATGAGGCCGTCGAGGATGCGCAACAGGGTGGTCTTGCCGCAGCCGCTGGGGCCGAGCAGGCACAGGAACTCGTGCTGGTAGACCTCCAGGCTGACATCGTGCAGCACCTCGAGGTCGCCGTACCACTTGGAGATATGGGTAGCCGCGGCCTTGGCCTGGCGCGTGCCGGAGGCGACGCTCATGCGCTCCCCCCGCTCGCGCCGCTCGACCCTGTGACGGGCGGGTGGCCACCGGCCGTGACGCGTGCAGGCGCAGTGCGTGCAGGCGAAGTGAAGGAACGGATGCTGTGGATGTGCCACCTCCAGAACGCTGGCCGCAAGAGCCGGAGTGCCGCTGCGGCGCGTACAGAAAGCCACCGGTTGTCGATTCGGCAATTCTAGGCCCCGAAGGTATAATTGTCAATTTTCAATTTTTTGTTATACACTCATGTCATGACCAAGCCGGAGTTGGGGAGGTTGCAGGCTCCTGAACGGGACATCCTCTCCCGTCAGGCCTACGACGCGCTCCGCGAGGGGATCCTCTCCCGGACGTTGCCCGCGGGCAGCAAGCTGATCATGCGGGACCTCGTCGAGCAGCTCGAGCTCTCGCCGACGCCGATCAACCAGGCGCTGGCGGCGCTCGAGCGCGAGGGGCTGGTGGAGTCGAAGCCTCACCGGGGGTACTACGTCATCACGCTCGAGCCGAGCGACATCGTGGACATCTACACCCTCAGGGAGGTGCTCGAGGGCCTGGCGATGCGGCTGGCGGTGGAGGAGCGTCCCAGGGAGCTGGCGGCGGCGCTGAGGGAGGTGCATGCCGAGCAGGTGGTCTGCTGCGAGCAGGGGGAGCTGGGGCGTTACGGCGACCTCGACCTGGCCTTCCACCGCATCGTGTGGGAGACGTCGGGCAACCAGCGGCTGCTCCACATGGCCGAGATGCTGATGGGTCAGGTGCGCCTGCTCATCAGCACCTCCGCGGAGGTGGAGGGCCGCCTCCCGGCCTCCATGGCTGAACACGAAGGCATCCTTTCGGACGTGGAGCGCGGCGACGTCGACAGCGCCGAGCGCCACATGCGCGACCACGTTCGCAACGCGGGCACGGCACTGCTCGCCTACCTCGGCGCGGAGCTCAGCCTCCCCGGCGGGGACGGGCAGGCGCCGGAAGATACGTGACGGCGAGCTGAGACGGGCGCCGTACCGCCCGGGTGCGACGTTTTCGCCCGGCGGGCCGCGGCGCTGCCGGGAGGTTGGCGATGGCTGACGGCGACAAGGGACGCGTGGTGGCGTGCGGGGCCCGCTTCGAGCCCCTCGACATCGAGGAGCGGGTGCTCGGCCCCCTGGGGGTCGAGGTGGTCAAGGCCGCCGCCGACGACGCGGCGGGCCTCGTCGAGGCCTGCCGCGGCGCCGAGGCGATCCTGGCGGGCTCGGCGCCGCGCTTCACCGCCGAGGTGCTCGCCGAGCTCCGCGGCGTGAAGGCGCTGGTGCGGTACGGCATCGGCGTGGACCGCATCGACCTGCAGGCGGCGGCGGACGCCGGCATCCGGGTGTGCAACGTGCTCGACTACTGCACCGACGAGGTGGCCCTGCAGGCCGTCACGTTGACGCTGGCGCTCACGCGCAAGCTGGAGGCGGCGGTGCGGCACGTACGTGAAGGCGGCTGGGGGGTGGCGCCGATGCGTCCCATCGCGGCGCCCGAGGCCACCACCGTGGCGGTGCTGGGGATGGGGCGGATCGGCCGCCGCGCCGCGGAGCTGTTCTCCGGCCTGGGGTTCCGAGTCACCGGGTACGACCCCTACGTCGGCGAAGCGCCCGCCGGCGCCGCCGTCATCATGCGCGCCAGCCTCGAGAGCGTCTTGGAGGACGCGCAGGTGGTCACCCTGCACCTGCCGCTCAGCGCGGGCACCCATCACCTCCTGGGCGAGCGCGAGCTGGCGCTGCTGCCGCGCGGGGCCGTGGTCGTGAACGTCAGCCGGGGCGGCCTGGTCGACGAGGCGGCGCTGCTACGTGCCCTCGACGCGGGCCACCTGGCCGGTGCCGGCCTGGACGTGGTCGAAGGCGAGCCGCCTGCCAGGGACAACCCCCTGGTGTCGCATCCCGGCGTGTTGGTGACGCCCCACATGGCCTGGTACTCGCTGCAGGCGGAGGCGCGCATGCGCCGGCTGGCGGCCGAGGAGGTCGGGCGCGTGCTCCGCGGCGAGGCGCCCCACCATCCCGTTGCCGCGCCCGCGAGGGGGTGAGCCGTCTGTCGAATTGTACAAAAAATAGAAAATTGACAATTACGGTTGCGCCACCTAGAATGGCGCGAACACCAACGAGGCATGGGCAGAACAGCGCCCACGCGTGCACCGGCCCGATACGGGCCGGCCAGGGAGGTGCATCGTCATTCACAAGTTCCTGGTGCACAACGAAGGGGACGACGTCGGCGTGGCCACCGAGGACATCGCCGGCGGCCAGGAGATCACCGGCGTGTACATGGACTCGGGCGGCAGCGTCACCGTCACCGCGCAGGCGGACGTTCCCCTCAGCCACAAGGTCGCCATCCGTGCCCTGAAGTCCGGCGACGACGTCACCGAGTACGGGGTGCGCGTCGGGCTGGCTACGCAGGACATCGCGGCGGGCGACTACGTC
>DATFNF010000052.1:0-2923 GCA_035266525.1 Trueperaceae bacterium
CGCCGCCCTCCACGTACAGCACCAGCGACAGTGCCCAGGCCGGGAACTCGGCCTGCTGGACGTGCGGCAGCATGGCACGAGCATCGATGTAGACCGCGTGCCCGCCGGGCGGCTGCACGATCGGCACGCCCATGGCGGTGAGCCGCTCACCAAGGTAGGCGATGCTGCGCAGGCGGTAACGCAGGTAGGGCTCCTGCAGCGCCTCGTGGAAGCCCACCGCCAGCGCCTCCAGGTCGTACCCGGCCAGCCCCCCGTAGGTGGGGAAGCCCTCGGTGAGGATGAGCAGGTTGCGCGCCGTCTCGGCCAGGGCGCCGTCGTTCATGGCCAGGAAGCCGCCGATGTTGGCCATGCCGTCCTTCTTGGCGCTCATGGTGGCGCCGTCGGCGTAGGAGAACATCTCCTGGGCGATCTCCAGCGGCGTCTTGTCCTGATAGCCCTCCTCCCGCAGCTTGATGAAGTAGGCGTTCTCGGCGAAGCGGCAGCAGTCGAGGAACAGGGGCACGCCGTGGGCGTGGCAGATGCGGCTCGCCCCCTTCAGGTTGGCCATGCTCACCGGCTGCCCGCCGCCGGAGTTGTTCGTCACCGTGACCATCGCCAGCGGCACCTCGCCGGGTCTCTCCTCCAGCAGGGCCTCGAGCCGCTCGAGGTCGATGTTGCCCTTGAAGGGGTGCCGGTTGGAGGGCTCCAACCCCTCGGCGATGGGCAGGTCCAGCGCGGTGGCGCCGGCGTTCTCGACGTTGGCCCGGGTGGTGTCGAAGTGGGTGTTGTTGGGGACGATGTCGCCGGGCTTCATGGCGGCACCGGCGAGGATGCGCTCGGCAGCGCGTCCCTGATGGGTGGGCAGGATGTGCGCGAAGCCGGTGATCTCGCGCACCGCCGCCTCGAAGCGGTAGAAGGAGCGCGCGCCGGCGTAGCTCTCGTCGCCGCGCATCATGCCCGCCCACTGCTCGCTCGACATGGCTCCGGTGCCCGAGTCGGTGAGCAGGTCGATGAGCACGTCGTCCGCCTTGAGCCGGAAGAGGTTGTAGCCGGCCCGCTCGAGCGCGACCTCGCGCTCGGCTCGGGTGGTGAAGCGGATGGGCTCGACCGCCTTGATGCGGAAGGGCTCGATGATGGTGGTGAAGTGCGGGTCGCGCAGGGGCACGGCAACCTCCCGGAAGGGCCCGGCGGCACCGGGCGATGCCCGAGTCTATCGCCACGCGTCGCCGGTACCCGGCCTCGCCCGCCGCGGCCGGTGTGCGAGACTGGGTCCGGAGCGGCCCTTCGGAGGTCAGGCATGCGCAACGTCGACGTCGCCATTCTCGGCGCGGGTACCGCGGGGCTCACCGCGCTCGGGATCGTCCGGAAGGCCACCGACGACTTCGTGATCGTCAACGACGGGCCCTACGGAACCACCTGCTCGCGGGTGGGCTGCATGCCGTCCAAGGCACTCATCCAGATCGCCAACGACTACCATCGCCGCCTCGGCTTCGAGGCCGTGGGCATCCGCCACGGAGACGCTCTGGCGCTGGACCTGCCGGCCGCGCTCGCCTGGGTGCGCGCCTACCGCGACCGGCTCACCGCCCACAACCTCAAGGCCACCGACCAGGTGGGCGAGCGCAGCCTCGCCGGCCGCGCCTCCTTCCTGGCGCCGGACGAGCTGCGGGTGGCGCTGCCGGACGGCGGCGAGGAGCGCATCCGCGCCCGCGCCATCATCATCGCCACCGGCTCGCGGCCGATCGTGCCCGATGCCTGGCGCGCCTTCGGCGAACGCATCCTCACCACCGACACGCTGTTCGAGCGGCGCGACCTGCCCCGGCGCCTGGCCGTGGTGGGGCTGGGCGCCATCGGGCTGGAGCTGGGCCAGGCGCTGGCGCGGCTCGGCTTGGAGGTCTCCGGCTTCGAGCTGCGCGAGAGCGTGGCCTCCCTCACCGACCCCGAGGTGAGCGCCTACGCCGCGGAGCGCGTCGCGGCCGAGCTCGACGTCCACCTCGGCCACGCCGTGGAGCTCGAGGAGCACGCAGGCGCGCTCCGGGTCAGCGCGGGCGACGCGTCGGTGACGGTGGACGGCGTGCTGGCGGCCCTCGGCAGGCGTCCCAACGTCGACGGCATGGGGCTGGAGGCACTGGGCGTGGAGGTCGACGCCCGCGGCATCCCGCGCTTCGACCCGCACACCATGCAGCTCCGCGGCGACCGGATGGGCGACCTGCCGGTGTTCATCGCCGGCGACGCGACCGGCGACCGGGTGGTGATGCACGAGGCCTCCGACGAGGGCTTCATCGCCGCCTGGAACGCTCTCCACGGCGCCTCGCGGTTCCGCCGCCGGGTGCCCCTCACCATCGCCTTCAGCGAGCCGGAGATCGCGCTGGTGGGCCGGCCCTTCGCCGAGCTGCAGGGCGAGGACCTCGTCACCGGCAAGGTCGACTTCTCGAGGCAGTCCCGGGCGATCGGCATGCGCCGCAACGCCGGCCGCATGCGGCTCTACGCGCGGCGCGGCGACGGGCGCCTGCTGGGCGCGGAGATGATGGCGCCGGACGGCGAGCACCTCGCGCACCTGCTGGCGCTGGCCATCGACCGCGAGCTCACGCTGGCCGAGCTGCTGATGATGCCCGTGTACCACCCGGTGCTGGAGGAGGGCCTGCGCTCGAGCCTGCGCGGCATGGCGCGCCAGGTCCACGGCGAGGCCCCGCTGGAGTTCCGGCGCCTGGGCGACCACGCCTGACGGACCGGCGCCGCGTGCGGCCCCCAGCCTGGCGGACGCCCGGCGACCGGCACGGCCGTCCTCGAGCGGGCCGCCTGCCGGCTAGGGCGTGTTCACACTATGTGTTATGGTGGGACATGCAGTTATCCAGAGAGCAGTTCGACCTGATCAAGCATCTCCTTCCTGTGCAGCGCGGCAACGTTAGGCTCGACAACTTGACGGTGCTGAACGGCATCCTATTCG
>DATFNF010000053.1:0-5624 GCA_035266525.1 Trueperaceae bacterium
GCTGCTCCAGGCGCGCCGCGACCGCATCGACGCGATGCTGGGCGCGCTCGACAAGACCATGGAGGCGAGACAGATGGGCATCGACCTGGACCCGAAGGACATGCTGGAGGTGTTCGGCGACTTCGATCCGACGGCGCACGCCGAGGAGGCCGAAGAGCGATGGGGCGACACCGACGCCTACCGGCAGAGCCGGCAGCGCACCGGGCGCTACGGCAAGGGCGACTGGCTGCGCATCCGGCGGGAAGGCGACGCGGTCGACACACGGCTGGCCGGCCTCATGGCCGAGGGCGTGCCGCCGGGCGACGAACGCGCCATGGAGGCCGCGGAGGCGCACCGCCGGCACATCACGACCTGGTTCTACGACTGCAGCAAGGCGATGCACCTGGGCCTGGCGGACATGTACGAGGCCGACCCGCGCTTCGCCAGGCACTACGAGGACCGCTCCGTCGGCCTGGCCGCGTACGTGGCCGCGGCCATCCGCGCCAATGCCGAGCGGAGCTGAGGGGCACCCGCCCGCCGCGCGACGGCGCGTGCCACGCGCCTGCCGTCGCGACCGGCACCATGCACCATGGCCGACGAGGCCGCGTACAGGAAGTGGAGACCGGTGAAGTAGAGTCCGGGAACGGACGAGTCCGCCCCACCACCGTGCGTGATGGCGTGCTCGTCCGGAAGGGGAAGGTCGATCCACTCGAAGCCTGCCCTGAAACCGGTGCACCACACCACGTTGGCGACGTCGAGCGTCTGCCCGCCGTCCAGGCGCGGCCGTCCGTCCGTCACGCCTGCCATACGCGGGACCCGCATCACGGCGGCGGCGGAGAGGTCGCGCATCCGGGTGCGGATGAGTGGGCCGCCCCGACCTACGAGGCGTGGCCGCACCTTGCGGCCGATGGGCGTGCCGATGGTGAGCACGCGGTGGAAGACGACGCGAAGCACCAGCGGGACGAGCAGGCGGCGGGCGGTGGCGTTCTTGATGTCGAAGGGGATCTCGCCGGTGCCGTTCCCCGACAGCCAGGTGGCCCGGTCTCGGCTGAGCTCGAGCGCGATCTCGGCGCCCGAGTTGCCGGCGCCGACGACCAGCGCCGGTCCGGGACGCAGCTGAGCGGTGTTGCGGTACTCGGCGGAGTGGAGCTGCCGGATCGCAGGGTCCAGTTCGGACGCGAACGCGGGGACGCTCGGCCGCTGGTAGTTCGCCATCGCCACCACCACCTGGGCGGCCTCGAGGCGGCCCTGGGGAGTGTCGAGCAGGAAGCGGTGCCCGTCGCGCCACAGCCGCGTCACGCGTACGCCCGTGCGCACGGGCAGCTCGAAGCGCGCGGCGTACGCCTCCAGGAAGTCGGCCATCGCATCCTTGCTGGGGAAGCTGTTCCTCGGAGCGGGGAAGGGCATCCCCGGCAGGCCGTCGTAACGCGCGGGCGTGAACAGCCTGAGCGAGTCCCAGCGCCGGCGCCAGGTGTCGCCGACGCGGGCGTTCCCTTCCAGGATGACGAAGGGGAGATCCATCCGTTGCAGGTGGTATCCGACGGCCAGGCCCGCCTGTCCGGCTCCTATCACCACCGTCTGGAGCCGTTGTGGGTGCGACGCGCCGTTCATCGGTCCGTTCCGCAGGGAGCGGGGGGATCCGGACCCGCTCCCGGTCGCTTGCAAGCCAAGCTGCGACATGCTGGCCTCCCCTTCCGCGCCGTGGCGTAGCGGTGCCCGACGCATGCCGCGAGGCTAGCTCGGCGGGCCCACCACGCGCTTCCGGCAGATCCCCCAGCCACCTGTCCGTACGCCGTGGGGGTTTCCCGCCACTGCTTGCCCAGCGCGCCCGTCAGGCCAGACCGTGTTCGTAGGCGAACGCGGTGGCCCCGGAGCGCGTGGACACGCCCAGCTTGTCGAAGATGTTGCTGAGGTGGCGCTCGACCGTGCGCTCGCTGATATCGAGCGCCGCCGCGACGGCCTTGTTGGTGCCGCCGCCCGCCACCAGTCGGAGCACCTCCAGCTCGCGCGGCGTCAGCCCGGCCGCGCCGGTGCGAGCCCCTTCGAGCCGGGCTAGATCGGCTGCGGCGCCGAGGAGCTGGTAGCCGACGCGCGCCGCCTCCAACTCGAGGCGCGCCGTCTCCTCGTCCCCCAGCGAACGACAGGCGAGCCCGACGAGCTCGCGGGTCCTGGCCGCCTCGTAGGGTGCCCCCAGCGTCTGCCAGCCCCGCCACGCCCGTCGCAGGGTCGCCAGGGCACCGGCGCCGTCGCCGTCCGCCATCGCCACCGCACCCTCCCAGTGCGCGACGATCGTGTCCAACACGCCTTCGTCGAAGGCGCGAGCGATCTCGGCGAGCTCCCGCACCGCCGTCCGGGCACCGTCGAGGTCGCCCACTGCGAGGTGGATCTCGACCGCGGCAGGCAGAAGGCGAGCACGCGCCGCCTCGATCCGCGACTCATCCAACGCACGGTGGATGGCGCTCCAGGCGGCGTCGCGCTTGCCCTGCGCCAGCCGCAGCAGCGCCAGCCCGGGTTGGGGGTCGCGGCCAAGCAGGGCGGCCCGACGGTAGGCCTCTTCGGCGCCCGCGAAGTCACCCCTGAGCCGGTGCAGCTGGCCTTGCGTATAGCAGGCGTGGGCCACGCCGTCCGGCTCATCGCCCCGGTCGCATCGATCTTCCGCATGCCGCGCCTCCTCCAGCGCCTCGGTCCAGGTCCCCTGGAGAAGCATGATCTCGGCACGGTGGATCATGCACTTGCCGCTGAATGGCACCAGCTCGGGCTGCCGATCGCACCACGCCTTCAACGCGACAGTCCACTCCTCGACGCGCCTGAGCGCGTAAACGCTGCTGCACGCGGAGATCACCGAGCAGTAGACGATGCCCGACACGATCGGCATGAGGTCGTCGCGCGAGACGGCGAGCATGGCCTCATCAAGCAGCTGCAGTCCCTCCTGGACGCGCGCCTGGCGCAGCCGCGCGATGCCCTGGGCGTGCAGCGCGAAGGCGTGCAGGTCCGCGTCGCCGAAGCGCTCGGCGGTACGTGTCGCGGCCTCCGCGATCTCGAAGGCAGCCTGGTGGTCGCCCGTCCCCAGATGCCGTTGGGCCTCGCTGAGCTCCAGGTAGCCGTTCTCCACGTGATCGCCGCCGAGGCGGTCCAGCAGGCGCCGGGCCCGGGCCAGCCAACCGGACGCCTGCGCGACATCGCCCAACGAGGCCAGCCGCAGCCCCAACCACACGGCGCACCGCGAGCCCGCCGTCAGCGAGCCCGCATCGACGTAGAGCCGGTGCGCCCGCTCGATGGCGGCTCGAAAGTCGTCCGTGCGGCCGATGAGCGCGCCCGCCCACCCCAGCCGCCAGAGGTCGTCCGGCCCCAGGGCCTGTCGAGCGTCGGCGGCGGAGAGCTCCCGGAACGCGCGTTCCCACGCCCGCTCGCCGTATGCGTCGCGCCCCCGCTCGAGGGGAGTGCCGTAAGCCATCGCCCTGGTCGCTCTCTTCACCTCACGTGATCTTGTACGACCACGATACTACGCACGTCGTGACCGCCGCGGAGTCGGTCACACGCGGCCGCGAGCCCTACCCCGCCTCTCCGGCCGCCACCGTTCGGCGGATGAAGGCGTCGAACCACGGCACGGTGAAGGCCGTGAGACCGTGCGAGGGGCTGTAGACGACCCCCTTGGCGATGAGCTTGGCGCGGGTGGGCGCCACCGAGGTCACCTTCCGCCCGAGCGCCGCCGCGATCTCGCCCGAGCGGTGCGGCCCGGGCCCCATCTCGGCCATGGCGCGGAGGTAGGTGCGCTCGGAGGGGGTGAGGCGGTCCAGGCGTACGCGGAAGAAGCTGGCGTCGAGCTCGGCAATCGCCAGGCCGGTGGCGGTGTCGACGTCCGCCTTGCTGATGGGGGAGGAATCGGCCACGTCCCAGGCGTGCTTGCCCCAGGTCTGCAGGAAGTACGGGTAGCCCTCCGTGCGCCGGTATACCGCATGCAGCGCGGCCGCCGTGAAGCCCGCCCCCTGCGCCTCCGCCGGCACCTCCAGGGCGACGCGGGCAGCGGCCTCGTTCAGTGCCCCCACCTCGACGAAGTCGAACATGCGCTCGGCGTAGGACTTGGCGCGGCCCATGCGACCCGCCATCTGCGGCAGGCCGGCCCCGAAGAACGCGACCGGGAGCCGCCGCTGCGCACAACGGTGGAGCGCCACCAGCAGGGCTGAGAGCTCGAGCTCGGCGACGTACTGCAGCTCGTCCACCAGCAGCACGAAGGCTGTGTCGCGCTCGCCCGCGGCCTCGCCCACCGCCATCAGCAGCGCCGACAGGTCGATCTCCAGGTCTCCGGTGTCGGCAACGCCCGGCTCGGTCTCCAGGTCGAGCCCGAACTGCAGCTCGCCGTAGCTCACCCTGAGCGACTTGACGAAGCTGCCGAGCGCGCGCAGCGCCCGCCCCGCCTTGCGCCCGGCGGCCTTGCGGCGGTCGAGGCGCAACAGCGGCTCGCGCAACGCCGGGGCGAGCACCGACGGCAGCGAGCGCGCCTCCGGCGCCTCGATGGCGCAGGTGGGCATGCCCTCGGCCTCGGCTTCCAGCGCGAAGCGGTTGAGGAGCACCGTCTTCCCCACGCCGCGCATGCCCGAGAGCAGCAGGCCCCGCCCCGGCAACCCGCGGCGGTTGCGCGCCAGGGCGACCTGTGCGCGCTCGACCAGGCCGTCGCGCCCGGCCAGCTCGGGCGGCGGCGTGCCCGCGCCGGGCGCGAAGGGGTTGGTCCGCGGGTCCATCTGTAGCAAGCTTACCCGACTTTAGCCAGGATAGATAAACTGGGATAAGGTCGATCGAACCCGCACCTCCGTGCCGGCCGCGCACGTCGCCGCGCCGGGCCGCGACGGTGGGCACGGTACTTCGCAAACGCCCATCCTCGCCTAGGGTGGCAGCGGAACCGCCGCACCGCGCAGCGCGCCGGGGCGCCGCGGCGCGACCCACACACGCCCCTCCGCAGGGAAAGGGGGCAGCATGACGGCCGCGAGCACGAACGCCGACACGCACCCACCCACCACCGCCGACCGCCTGCGAGCGCTCGAGCCCGAAACGCTCTACCTGCGCAGCGACCTGAGCGGCCTCGACTTCGAGACCACCGACGACCTCGAGCCCATGAGCGGCCCGCTCGGCCAGGAGCGCGCCCAGGAGGCGCTGGAGCTGGGCCTGTCCATCGGCTAGGACGGCTACAACATCTTCGCCCACGGCGCCACCGGCGGCGACATGGACGCGCAGGTGAAGCGTCGGCTGCAGGAGCGCGCCGCCGAACAGCCGCCGGCGCACGACTGGTGCTACGTCAACAACTTCGGGAACGAGAGCAAGCCCCGCCACCTGCGCCTGCCCGCCGGACGCGGCCGCCGCCTGGCGCACGACCTGGAGGCCTTCGCCGGGGACCTGCAGGGAGGGCTCGCCGCCGCTACGGGCCGGGCGAGCTGGCGAGGTTGCAGCGCATCCTCGCCTACCGCCAGCTGGGGTTCGACCTCGAAGCCATCGGCGCCATGCCGGACGACCCGGAGCTGGACGAGCTGGCACACCTGAGGCGCCAGAAGACGCTGCTCCAGGCGCGCCGCGACCGCATCGACGCGATGCTGGGCGCGCTCGACAAGACCATGGAGGCGAGACAGATGGGCATCGACCTGGACCCGAAGGAC
>DATFNF010000054.1:0-6724 GCA_035266525.1 Trueperaceae bacterium
CCTGCCACCAGCTCCCCCTTCGAGGGCGGGTCGGGGGGCGGCTCGGGGGTGCGGATGCGCCCGAGGAACACGGCCGACCCCAGGAACGACACGGCATCGGCGGCCACCGCCAGCGGCGCGGAGAGCAGTTGGACCAGCGCCCCGCCGATGCTTGGCCCGGTGATGAAGGAGAAGGCACGGCTGCCGTGCAGCAGCTGGTTCGCCTCCACGTAGCGCTCGCGCGGCACGATGGCGGTGAAGAGCGTGGCGTAGGACACGTGGAACAGCACGTCGAGCGTGCCCACCGCGAAACCGACCGCCAGCAGCTGCGCGAAGCCGAGCACGCCCAGCAGCCACGCGGCCGGGATGGTGGCCAGCAGCGCGGCCCGCCCGATGTCGGCGGCGACCATGGCCCTGCGCCGGTGGCCCCTGCGATCGATGAGCGCGCCCAGGTGCAGCGAGAAGAGCAGGTTCGGGGCGAGCATGGCCGCGCTCAGGTAGCCCATCCCGGCGGGGCCGACATGCAGCGCCAGCACCGCCACCAGCGGGACGGCGAGGAGCGAGACCTGGTCTCCGAAGAGGGACACCGTCTGGCCGCCGAACAGCCTGGCGAAGTCCGGCCGCTCGCGCAGCAGGCGCGGGACGAGGCGCGAGACGCGGGGCCGCATCACCGCTCCTCGGCCGCTTCGGGGAAGGCGGCGAAGAACAGGTCGACGCGACGCGCCCCCTCCGACGCGGCCCGGGCGTCCGCCTCCTCGCGCGAGCGCGGCTCGTAGCTCTTCACCACCTGCCACACGCGCGCGCCGAGGTCCTCCAGCTGCTCGGGCGTCAACAGCATCTGGGTGTCGGAGAGCTGGTGCGCTCGCTGCCATGCGGCGCTCTCGCCGGGCTGGCGCCGGACGGCCTCGAGCACGCGTTGCATCTGGTGCTGCACGATGATGGCGCCGAGCGCGGCGGAGGGCTCCGCCTGCGCCGGGTCGGTGACCTTCCAACTCGTGGTGCGCGCGGTCGCCCGCCAGGGGCGTTCGCGCCCGCGCCCGCCGCCCGCCTCCTCGACCAGCCCCCACTTGGCGAGCTGACGGAGGTGGAACGAGCAGCTCGCCGGGCTCTGGCCGATGCGCTCGCCTGCGGCGGTCGCCGTGAGCGGCCCTTCGCGCCGCAACAGCCCCACGAGGACCAGCCGGGTGGGATGCGCCAGGGCGCGGAGCGCCCGCGGATCGCTGAGCTCGATGGTGTCCCTGACGTCGCTGGGCATATCGAAAGTATACGTTCGAAAGACTTCTTTCGTCAATCGCCTGCGAGATACCAGGGCGGCGCGCGCGGCGCCTGCCTGCCGGCGCCGCGAGGCGCGTCGACCCCGGCGCCGGCTCCGGCCTGCCGGCTCAGCCGCCTTCCAGGGTGTCGCGCAGGGCGTCGCCCACCAGGTTGAAGCCCAGCACCACCAGCAGGATGGCGATGCCCGGGAAGGTGGCGATCCACCAGGAGGTCAGGAAGTAGCTCTGGCCGTCGGCCAGGATCGCGCCCCAGTCCGGGGTGGGAGGCTGCGCGCCGAGGCCGAGGAACGACAGCCCCGCCGTCTCGACGATCACGGTGCCCGCCTGCAGGGTGGCCGTGACCAGGATCGGCACGGCGCTGTTGGGCAGCACGTGCCGCAACATCACCCGCACGTCCCGCGCACCCAGGGCCCGGGCCGACTGCACGTACTCCTGCTGCCGGATGGAGAGCGCCTTGCCACGCAACAAGCGCGCGTACTGCGGCGTGTAGACGACGCCGATGGCCACCATGGCGTTGAACAGGCTGGGCCCCAGCGCGGCCACGATGATCAGCGCCAGCAGCAGGTAGGGGAAGGCCAGGAGGACGTCCACCACACGCATGATGATGCTGTCGGCCGCCCCGCCGTAGAAGCCGGCCGCGAGCCCGAGCGCGCTGCCGGCGACGAGCGCGATACCGTCCGCCACCAGGATGGCCAGCAACGCGGTCCGCGAGCCGTACAGCACCCGCGTGAGCAGGTCGCGGCCGTACTGGTCGGTCCCCAGCGGGTGGCCCAGGACGGGCGGCAACTGGGTGCTGAGGAAGTCGCCCTCGGTGGGATCGTAGGGCGTGAGGACGGGCGCCAGGATGGTCACCAGCAGGAATGCCAGCACGATGACGCTGCCGATGATGAAGTTCGGCTTGCGGAGCAGGCGCCTGAGCTGGCGCGAGCGGGTGCTCCCCGCCCCCGCAGCCGCGGGGTCTGCGCTGCCGGCAGCCGTGGTGGTCACTGGTACCGGATCCTCGGGTCGAGATAGGCGTAGGAGATGTCCACGAGCAGGTTGATGACGACGAAGACGAGCGCCACGACGATGGCGCCGGCCTGCACCACCGGGTAGTCGCGATTGAGGATGGAGTCGACCATCAACCTGCCCAGGCCGGGCAGGGAGAAGATCGTCTCGGTGAGGACCGCCCCGGACAGCAGCAGGCCGAACTGCAGGCCCACCACCGTCACCACCGGGATCATGCCGTTGCGCAGCGCGTGGCGGACCACCACGCCGCGCTCGCGCAGCCCCTTGGCGCGGGCCGTGCGGACGTAGTCCTGGCCGAGCGCGCCCACCACCTCGGCGCGCGTGATGCGCGTGATCAGCGCCAGCGGGATGGTGGAAAGCGTCGCCGCGGGCAGCACGAGGTGCCGGACCGCGCTGTCGAACGCTCCCCAGCGCCCCTCGAGAGCCGCATCGAGCACGGGCATGCCGGTGATCCGGTGCACGCTCTGCCCGATGTCGAGGACACCGCCGATGGGGAACCAGTTCAGGTGCGCGCCGAACACCAGGATGAGCATCAGGCCGAGCCAGAAGATGGGCATGGACACGCCGATGAGCGACACGCCCAGCAGGCCGTTGTCGAGCCAGCCGCCGGGGCGGACGCCCGCCAGCACCCCCAGCGGGAGGCCCGCGGCGAGCGCGATGACGAGGGCGGCCAGCGAGAGCTGGAAGGTGACCGGGAACGCTTCGAGGACCATCGCGAGAGCGGGATGGTTGGTCCGCAACGAGACGCCGAAGTCGCCGCGCAGCGCCGAGGTGAGGAAGGCCCAGTACTGCACCCAGATGGGCTTGTCGAGGCCGAGCTGATGGCGCAGGTCGACGAGCTGTTGCTTGGTGGCGCGGTCGCCGAGCAGCAAGGTGGCCACGTCGCCGGGCAGCACGTGCATGGCGAAGAACACCAGCAGGCTCACGCCGATGATGACGGGAAGCAGCTGGAGCAGGCGGCGGGCGGTGTACTGGAACATGCTGCGCGCGGTCCTAGGCTTCAGGCGAACGTTCCCCGCCCCGCCGGTCGGTCGCCGGCGGGGCGGGGAACGCGGGCGCCCCGAGGGGCGCGAGGCTGGGCGTCACTGCACGTCGACGTTCTCGAGTCCGAAGAACATCTGCGTGGGGTTGAGGACGAATCCGGTGACGTTGGCGGTGGTGGCGCGCACCTGCAGCGTGTTGTTGAGGAAGATCCAGGGGGCGTCCTGCCAGATGAGCTTCTGCGCCTGCTGGTACAGCTGGACGCGCTGGGCGTGGTCCGTCTGCGCCTGGGCCTGGGCGAGCACGCTGTCGACCTGGGCGTTCTTGTAGTGCGCGGTGTCGCCGACGGGGATGGTCGCGGAATCGAACAGCTCGTAGAGGAAGTTGTCGGGGTCGCCGTTGTCCCCCGACCAGCCGGTCATGGCCATGCCGTGATAATCGCCCGAGCGGACCTTGGAGAGGAACGAGCCGAACTCCATCTGCTGGATGGACACGTCCACCCCGATCTTCTTCAGGTAGCTCTGGATGGCGACCGCCATCTGCGCGCCCGCGGGGTTGTAGCCGCGAGCCGAGTTGTAGGCCAGCAGCTCGGCCTTGAAGCCGTTGGGATAGCCGGCTTCGGCCAGCAGTTGCTTGGCCTTCTCCGGGTTGTAGGTGTAGGGCTGGAGGCTGTCGTCGTAGCTCCACTGCGCCTTGGGGATGGGCGCCGTCATCGGCACCGCCAGGTCGTTGTAGAGCGACTTGTCGATGGCGGCACGGTCGATGGCGTAGTTGAGCGCCTGCCGCACCCGCGGGTCGTCGAAGGGCTTGGTGTCGGTCGGGAGGGCGATGCCGTTGACCGTGAGGCCCGGCTGGGTGACGAGCTTCAGGTGCGGGTCGGAGGTGATGGCCGGGATGATCTGGCTGGAGACGTCCGCCAGGATCTGCACCTGGCCCTGCTTCATCTGCAGCAGCGCGGTCTGCGCATCCGGGATCACCTTGAAGATCACCCGGTCGACCTTGGGCTTGCCGCCCCAGTAGTCGGGGTTGGCGTCCAGCGTGATGTGGTCGTTGTGCACCCACTCCTTGAGCACGAACGGGCCCGTGCCCACGGGGTTGTTGCGGAAGTCCTTGCCGTACTTGGCCGCGGCCGTGGGGCTGACCACGCCGTTCCAGACCATCGCCAGGCTCGTCAAGAACGGCGCCGACGGCTGCTTGAGCTTGAACTGGACGGTGTAGGCGTCGAGGGCCTTGTAGCTGGCTACGGCGTCGTAGGTGAAGTGGATGTAGCTCTCCACGGGGCCGGTGTTGTAGATGTACGCCGGATCGCTCTTGTCGAAGAGACGGTCGAGGCTCTTCACGTAGGTGTCGGCGTTGAACGGGGTACCGTCGCTGAACGTGACGCCGTGGCGGAGGTGGAAGGTGTAGGTGAGCCCGTCGCTGGAGATGTCCCAGCTCTCGGCGAGGCCGGGCTCCACGTCCACGGTGCCGGGCTTGTAGCGCACCAGCGAGTCGTAGACGGCCGACATGATGAAGCCGGAGGTGTTGTTGAGCACGGCCTCGGGATCGAAGCCGGTGGGGTCGGCCTGGATCGCGATGACCAGGGTCTTCTGTGCCAGCGCCGACGTCCCCAGGACGGCGAGCAGCGTGGCGACGATGATGGCGACGCGTCTCATTCTGCCTCCTAATGGCATGTGCCGCGGCGGCTGTGCCGGGCCTCCACGTGTACCGGGGAGCGAGTCAGGACTCCCGCGAAAAGGCGGTCCCCCTTCCCTGTCGCGCAGTTGATGGAACGACGAGAATTGTTACACGAATATAAAACAAGTCGAGGATGGCGTCAACGGGTGCCGCGCAGGAAGGCGCTCGTGCCCGGCTGCGTCGCATGGCGCGGCCCCGAGGCGCCCGAGCGCCGCACCGTCTTGACGCCTGGCAGGCCAATCGTTACAGTCGCTTGTAACATTCAGCGGCACGGCACGCGCGATCCGGGCGAGCATGGCATTCGAACCGTTCATCGACCGCACGAGCAACGTGGCCCTGGGCGTCCAGCTCAAGGGGCAGGTGGAGTACGCCATCGCCTGCGGCGAGCTGGCGCCGGGCGCGAAGCTGCCGACCGTGAGGCGCCTGGCGGAGCGGCTCGGCGTGTCGCCGGTCACCGTCTCCCAGGTCTACCGTGAGCTGCAGATCGACGGCGTGCTGGTCGCGCGCGCCGGGCGCGGCACGTTCGTCACCGATGCCCTGGGCATGGTCGCGCGGGGCGATCGGGAGCGGCATCTCGAAGCCTTCATGGACCGGACCGCGGCCGAGGGCCACCGGCTCGGCCTCGACGACGCCGCCCTGGCGCGGCGCTTCGCCGTGCACCTGGAGGAGGGCGGGGTCGACAGCCGCACGCTGAGCGTGCTGGTGGTGGGCGTGTTCGAGGCCGCCACGCAGGGCTACGGGGAGGCCCTGCAGGCGGAGCTCGGCGCCGCCACGCGGGTGCGCGCCACCACCTTCGACCGGCTCGCTCCCGGCGGCCCCGAGCTCTCCGGTGTCGACCTGCTGGTCACACTCCCCTATCGCGTCGCGGAGCTGCAGCGGCGGGCAGGCGGCGCGGTCCCGGTCACCTACCTGCGGTTCGTGCCCAGCCGGCACACGCGCGTGTCGCTGGCCGAGATCGAGCCGACGGAACGCGTCCTCGGCGTGGCACGCCTGCCGGGCTTCCTGCCGGCGCTGGAGGCGGGCATCGCCCGCTACGCGCCGCACGTGTCCGACGTGGCGTACTGCCTGGCCACCGACCCGCACCTGCCCAACCTGCTCGCCGGCACCGACGTCGTCGTCTACGCCAGCGGCGCGGAGAGCGTTCGGGACGTGCTCGGCGCGCACGAGCGGGCGTTCGAGTTCCGCCACACCCCCGACCCCGCGTTCGTCGAGGCCCACCTCCGGCCGGTCGTACGCGCCCTGCGCGCCGGCCTGCCGCTACCGGCGCAACCGCGGCCCGATGCCGAGCCGGCCGACGGCCAGGGAAGCCCAGGAAGGGAGCCGTAGCCACCATGTCCGATGACGCCACACCCCACCCGGCAGACCCCACGAGGCCGGCCACGCCGGCGCGCGGCGAGCGCTGGTCGGGCCTGCTGCGCCCGCACGGCGAAGCCGGTCCCGCCGTGCCGTGCTTCGTCCTGCAGGGGGCCGAGCCCGGCCCCGCCCTGCTGGTGAGCGCCGGCATCCACGGCGCGGAGTACGCCTCGATCGCCGCCGCCCAGCGTCTCACGCGCCTCGATCCCGAAGCCTTGCGCGGGCGCCTGACGGTCGTGCCGGTGGTCAACGCCGCCGCCTACTTCGCGCGGAGCATCTACCTGACCCCGACCGACGGCAAGAACCTGAATCGCGTCTTCCCCGGACGGGCCGGCGGCAGTCACAGCGAGGTCCTCGCCCACTGGCTCAGCGGCCTGATGCGCGGCTCGGACGCCTATCTCGACCTCCATGGGGGCGACCTCATCGAGGCGCTGACGCCCTTCGCGATCCAC
>DATFNF010000055.1:0-47356 GCA_035266525.1 Trueperaceae bacterium
GCAGGGATGCGGGGTCCGCCTCACGGCGCAACGCCTCGAAGGTCAACGCGACGGGATTGGCCACCCTGCCTCACCTTCCTCGGTGAGCGGCGCACGCTCGCGGCCGCGGCCGACGTGTCGCGACGGGCGCCGCGGGGAGCGGCGAACGTACTGTCGGAGCGGCAGCCGCCCCACCTCGGCTCAGTGTAGGTCCGCGGTCCTGCGGCCGGGGCGCAGCGACGGCCGCGCGGCGACACCGGGGACCGGGCGGCGGGTCCGGTGGCGGCGCGGCAAGAGAAGGACCCTCGCCCGACCGGGCGGGGCCGCTGGGGATCGTCGCCGGGGCGCTGCGGGGAGCTGACATGAGAGCAACCCTCATCGCCTTTTCCTGCTCAGTCGGTGCTCCGCCTCGAGCCGTGGCAGGGGGGAGTTACTCGGTCGAGCCTCCAGTGGGATCAGGGTTGCTCATCGAGAAGTGGTCTTTTTCCTCTATATCCCAGACCTCCTTCCGCCTGTGATGATAGACCCCAACCGGCCGGGCCGGTAGGGTCGTGCGCCATGGAAAGGCGCCCCGACGTGCGCTATGATGAGAGCTTGGAGCGCCGGCACGTTGCGGCGCTCGTTCGCGTTCCGGCCGGGACACGGCGGCCACCACCGTGGCCAGCACGGCGACCGCCCGGCCCCGTGAGGCGGGGCCGGGCGGTCGCGACGTAGGCTGCGCGGGGCTTTCTCAGCGCATGAACAGCCCGCCGAAGCCGGCGATGAGGCCGGCGAAGATCAGCGACACCGTGTTGATCACCTTGATGAGCGGGTTGATGGACGGACCGGCGGTGTCCTTGTAGGGGTCGCCGACGGTGTCGCCCACCACGCTGGCGGCGTGAGCATCGGAGCCCTTCCCGCCGTAGTTGCCGTCCTCGATGAACTTCTTGGCGTTGTCCCAGGCGCCGCCGCCGTTGGCCATCATCAGCGCCATCGACAGCCCGCTGATGGTGACGCCGATGAGCACGCCCCCCATCGCGAGCGGCCCGAACAGCAGCCCGGTGAGCAGCGGCGTCACCACCGCCAGGATGCCGGGGACGGCCATCTCCTTGAGCGCGGCGGCGGTGACGATGTCGACCGCCTTGCCGTAATCCGGCTTGCCGGTGCCGTCCATGATGCCGGGGATCTCGCGGAACTGGCGCCGCACCTCGGTGATGACGTGCCCGGCCGCCTTGCCCACCGACTCCATCAGGTAGGAGCTGAACAGGAAGGGGATCATCCCGCCGATGAGCAGGCCCACCAGCACCACCGGGTCGTTGAGGCGGAAGGCGCCGCCGCCGTACAGATCGGGGTTCACCAGCTTCACGCGCTCGGCGTAGTCGGCGAAGAGCACCAGCGCCGCGAGCGCCGCCGAGCCCACGGCGTAGCCCTTGGTGACGGCCTTGGTGGTGTTGCCGACGGCGTCCAGGGCGTCGGTGTGGGCGCGCACCTCCTCGGGCAGGTCGGCCATCTCGGCGATGCCGCCGGCGTTGTCGGTGATGGGCCCGTAGGTGTCCATCGCGACGACCATGCCCGCCACCGACAGCATGGACACCGCGGCGATGCCGATGCCGTAGAGGCCCGCCAGGGCCCAGGCGATGAACACCGCCAGCACCAGCACGATGACCGGCAGGGCGGTCGACTGCATGCCGACGGCCAGGCCGCTGATGATGTTGGTGGCGCTGCCGGTGGTGGAGGACTTGGCGATGCGCTGTACCGGCGCGTAGTGGGTGCCGGTGTAGTACTCGGTGATGACCATGATCAGCAGCGTCACCGCGATGCCGATCAGGCTGGCGCCGAAGATGCTACCCCAGCCCGCAGTGCGGTCCAGGACGCTGAAGTCGAAGCCGCGGAACATCAGGTAGCTGGCGAGCAGGAAACCCAGCGCGCTGATGCCCGCCGCGACGAAGACGCCGTTGTAGAGCGCGCTCATGATCTTGCCGCTCTTGGGCAGCCGCACCACCTGGGCGCCCACGATGCTGCCGAGGATGGCGATGGCGCCGACCACCAGCGGGTAGAGCACCAGGTTGGTGACGGCGTGCTCGCCGGGCAGCAGGTAGCCGAGGAAGACGGACCCGACGGCGGTCACGGCGTAGGTCTCGAACAGGTCGGCGCCCATGCCCGCGCAGTCGCCGACGTTGTCGCCCACGTTGTCGGCGATGACCGCGGGGTTGCGGGGGTCGTCCTCGGGGATGCCGGCTTCGACCTTCCCGACCAGGTCGGCGCCGACGTCGGCCGCCTTGGTGTAGATGCCGCCGCCGACGCGGGCGAAGAGGCTGATGAGGCTCGCCCCGAAGGCGTAGCCCACCAGCGGGGCGACCGGGTCGGCGAGCTTGAGGACGGTGTCGAACAGCCAGAAGAAGCCGGAGACGCCGAAGAGGGCCAGCCCGGCCACCGCCAGGCCCGCCACGGTGCCGCCGTTGAAGGCGAGCCGCAGGGCCGGAGCGAGGGCGCCGCGCGCCGCCTGGGCCACGCGCACGTTGGTGCGCACGGCGACGTTCATGCCGATGTAGCCGGCGGATGCCGAGAACAGCGCGCCGATCAGGAAGCCGACGGTCGTCCACCACCACAGCGTGGCGTCGTGGCCCCGGCTCGCCAGCGCCACGATGGCGAACAGCGCGGCGATGATGAGCGCCACGATGAAGATCGTCCGGTACTGCCGGTTCATGTACGCGGCCGCACCCTGGCGGACGCCGTCCGAGATCTCGACCATACGGGCGTCGCCGGTGGGCGCCGCCAGGATGGTTCGCGCCACCAGGGCGGCCGCCGCGAGGGCGATCAGCGCCGCGATGGGTACGAGGATGATGAGTCCGTCCATCTCGCCTCCAGTGTGAACACGTGCGTCCGTCGTGGCCGCCAGCGTCCCCTGCCGCGGGCGGGGGACCACCTCCGATTCGAAACGCAAGCGCGAGTGTACCACGCGCCCCGCAGGGGCGTTCCAGCCCCCAGGACGCGCCGCGGCGCGTGTTCGGGAGGCGGTGTAAGGTGGGCGTGACGCCGGAAGGAGGTCCTCATGAGCCCGCATCCCCTCGCCGGCGAGCCGGCTCCCCTGGAGCTGCTCGTCGACGTGCCCAAGCTCATCGCCAGCTACTACACGCTGCACCCCGATGCCGGCATGGCGGAGGAGCGCGTCGCCTTCGGCACCTCCGGCCACCGCGGGACGAGCTTCCACGCGAGCTTCAACGAGGACCACATCCTGGCCGTGGCGCAGGCCGTGTGCGAGTACCGCGCCCGCGAGGGCACCGACGGGCCGCTGGTGCTGGGGGCAGACACCCACGCGCTGTCGGAGCCGGCGCTGCGCAGCGCCATCGAGGTGTTCGTCGCCAACGAGGTGCACGTGGTGGCGGCCCTGGACTTCCAACCGGTACCGACGCCGGTCGTCTCGCACGCCATCCTGACCCGCAACGCCGAGCCGGGCGCCGCCCGCGCCGACGGCGTGGTCATCACCCCCTCGCACAACCCGCCCGGGGACGGCGGCTTCAAGTACAATCCGCCCCACGGCGGCCCCGCCGGCACGGCCGCCACCGGCTGGATCCAGCAGCGGGCCAACGCGCTCCTCGAGGCCGGGCTCCAGGGCGTGAAGCGCATGTCCTTCGCGCGGGCCGCGCCGCGCGTGCAGACCCGCGATCTGGTGGGCCCCTACGTCGAGGATCTCGGTACCGTGCTCGACCTCCAGGCGGTGAAGGAGAGCGGCCTGCGCATCGGCGTGGACCCGCTGGGCGGCTCGTCGCTCGCCTACTGGGAGCCGGTCGCGGAACGCTGGGGGCTCGACCTGAGCGTCGTCAACCGGCGCGTGGACCCCACCTTCGCCTTCATGCGCGTGGACCACGACGGCAAGATCCGCATGGACTGCTCGTCGCCCTACGCCATGGCCGGGTTGATCGACCTCAAGGGCGACTTCGACATCGCCTTCGGTACCGACCCCGACGCCGACCGCCACGGCATCGTCACCCCCTCCGTCGGCTTGATGAACCCCAACCACTACCTCAGCGTGGCGGTCGACTACCTCTTCCGTCATCGCCCGGACTGGCCGGAGGACGCCGCGGTCGGGAAGACGCTGGTGTCCAGCTCCATGATCGACCGCGTGGCGGACGCGCTCGGCCGGCCGCTGGCGGAGGTGCCGGTCGGGTTCAAGTACTTCGTGGACGGGCTGAAGAGCGGCCGCTACGGCTTCGGCGGCGAGGAGAGCGCCGGCGCTTCGTTCCTGCGATGCGACGGCACCGTGTGGACCACAGACAAGGACGGCCTGCTGCTGGGACTGCTGGCGGCGGAGATCACCGCCGTCACCGGCAAGGATCCGAGCGAGCTCTACCGCGCGCTGACCGCTCGCTTCGGCGAGCCGTGCTACGCGCGCAGCGACGCCCCCGCCAGCGCCGCCCAGAAGCGCGTGCTGGCGCACATGCAGCCGGATGCCGTGAAGGCCGACGCGCTGGCCGGGGACGCCATCCGCGCGCGCCTCACCACCGCCCCGGGGACCGGCGATGCCATCGGCGGGCTCAAGGTGGTCACCGATGGCGGCTGGTTCGCGGCCCGGCCCTCCGGCACGGAGGACGTCTACAAGATCTACGCGGAGAGCTTCCGCGGGGAGGAGCACCTGCGCCGGCTGCAGGAGGAGGCGAAGGGCCTCGTCCAGGCAACCTTCGAGGCCGCGGGCGCCTAGCCGTCGCGGCCGGCCGGGGGCCGCGCCCGGGTCGCCGGCGCGGGCCTCGGGCCGCGCGCGAGGGGCGCCTGCGACGCGCAAGTGACGATTTGTTCATTGTGGGAGCCGGGTCGGTACCGTAGGTTGTCGCCATGGCGAGCACCACCCCGGACAGCGCGGCGCATGGCCGCCCGCGCATGCGCTCCAGCGACATCGTGATCGACGACGAGCGGCTGAGCCTCGCGGCCAAGGGGGTGTTCGTGACCGTCACCTTGCTGGGCGCCGGGTGCCACATCGAGGAGCTGGCGCGGCACTGTCGCGACCAGGCCGGCAAGATCGAGGCCGCGGTGCAGGAGCTGGTGCGGCTCCGGTACGTGCGCCTGGACGGCAGCGCCATCTACTTCGAGGACGCGCCCCGCTTCGGTATCCCCGAGGCCTGACGGGCCCGGCGCCGGGGCCGCCCTCCCCGACAGCCACTCCGAGACAGCCAGCCTGGGACGATCGCTGTGGGGCCGCTGTTGTGAGACAGGTGCCGTTAGGCACCTGCCGATCCGGCAGCCGGCTCAGCCTTCAGGCTGCGGCACGCTCAGGATGGGGATGGCGCTGGAGCGGAGCAGCTGGTCCGCCCGGCTGCCGAGGAGCAACCCCAGCGCCGCCGAGTGGCGACGCACGCCGATGGCGATGACGTCGGCGCCGACCTCCTCGGCCACGGCCGGGAGCACCGTGACCGGGTTGCCGTGGCGCACGACGTGCCGCTCGGCGACGTCCCCGACGAGGCGATCCAGCGCGTCGGTGACGGTGCTCATGTAGTCCGGGTTGTTGCGCACCCGGTCGTCGTCCAGGACGTGCGCCACCACCAGCTTGATGCCGTGCTTGGCGAGCGCGCGGCAGCAGGCCCAGGCCTGATGGGAGGCCTCGCCGAAGTCCGTGGCGACCAGGATGCGCCGCACCTGCAGCGACGGAACCTCGTCGCGCACGGTGATGATCGGTGCCGGCGAGCGCCGCACCAGGCGCCCGGCGACGCCGCCCAGGAAGTAGTTGTCGAGCCGGTTGGCTCCGTGGGCGCCCATCACCACCAGGTCCGCGGAGCGGGTGGCGTCCAGCAGCTCCGTGAGCGGTTCGCCCCAGCGCAGCTCCGAGGTGGCGTCCGGCGACGCCAGGTGGTCCAGCATGTTGCGCAGGCGGTCGACCTCCTCCTTGCGCGCTTCCTCGAGGCGGCGCGTCAGCTCCGGGCTGAGGCCGTCGAACTGCGGCTGCAGGTAGGGGTGCGCCGCGGTGCTCTCGAATCGCTGCTGGACGTGGACCAGATGCAGCTCGCCGCTCACGCGCTGCCGCAGGTCGCGGGCCAGCGCCAAGGCCTTCTCGGCCGTGCTCGAGAAGTCGGTGGGGTGCAAGATACGCATGGCGACCTCCGCTTCACCGGCGGCCAAGCCACTCGAGGTGGCGCCGCCGAGGCCCGCGACCGCCCCACGTGGCGCGTCGCCACGCAGCGGTCGCGGCAGGGGACCGGAGGCGGGGCGCCCCGGGTCGGCCCGGGCCGTCGCGCCTGACGCGGCCGCTCCGGGCGACCTCACTGTAGCAACGAGGCTCCCGCCCCCGGCAGGGTCTTTCGCCCGCGGCGGCGGCGTCCTTGGGGGCGGGCCCCGCGGGCGGCGCGGTGCCTCAACAGATGCGGGGGAGCTGCTCCTCCACCGGCATCTCCAACACCCTGCGGCTGCCGTAGGCCGTCTCGACCAGCGCCAGGCCCGCCGGCTCCACCAGCAGGTCGCCGATCACCGCCGCCCGCCTGCCGGCGGGATGCGCCCGAAGCGCGGCCAGGGCGGCGTCCGCTTCCTCCGCCGGGACGGCTGCCAGCAGCTTGCCCTCGTTGGCCGTCAGGAGCGGGTCGATGCCGAGCATCTCGCCGATCTCCATCACGTCCGCGCTGAGCGGCACCCGGGCGTCGAACACGCGCAAGCCGAGCGGCCGGCCGGCGACCATCTCGTTGGCGACCGCAGCCAGGCCTCCGCGGGTCAGGTCCCGCAGGAAGCGCGTTCCCGGCGCTGCCCGCAGCAGCGCCTCCACCAGGGACGCCAGCGGCATCACGTCGCTGCGCAGGCTGCCGGAGGGGTCGAGCCCCTGGCGAGCGGCCATCACCGCCATGCCGTGGTCGCCCAGGGTGCCGTTCACCAGCAGCACGTCGCCTGCCGTGAGCCGGTGGGGTCCGATATCGCGCCCCTCCGGAAGCCACCCCACGCCCGCGGTCGCGATGTAGATGCCGTCGCCCTTGCCGCGTTCCACCACCTTGGTGTCGCCGGCCACGATGGCCACCCCGGCCTCGTCCGCGGTGCGCCTCATGGAGCCCGCCACCTCGGCGAGGTCGTCGAGCCTGAACCCCTCCTCCAACAGGAAGGCGGCCGACAGGTAGCGCGGTCTGGCGCCCATCACCGCCAGGTCGTTGACGGTGCCGGCCACCGCCAGGCGGCCGATGTCGCCGCCCGGGAAGCGCCAGGGCGTCACCGAGTGGGCGTCGGTGGTGAAGGCCAGCCGCCCGCCCGGGCTCTCCAGGATGGCGGCGTCGGTGAGCGCCGCCAGCGGCTCCGAGGCGAAGGCGGCCAGGAACACGTCGCGCACCAGCTCGGCGGTCAGGCGGCCGCCGCTACCGTGCGACAGGCGGATGGTCTCGTAGTGGGACATCGCCGGTCGCCTACGCCGTCCGCACCGCGATGCGCCCGCGGGCCATGCCGTACTGCTGCCAGGCGCGGCAGGTGCCCTCGTGGCTGACCATGCACGGACCGTAGGGGTTGTCGGGGGTGCAGCGGCCCCCGAACAGCGCGCAGGCGTCGGGCGTGACCTGCCCCAGGGTGACCTCGGCGCAGCGGCAGCCGGCGGGGTGCTCGCGCGCGCTGGCCCCCTCCGCCGTGAACGCGTCGGGGAAGCGCGCGCGGGCGCTGCGCTGCCGGTAGGCGGGGCGCAGGTCGAAGCCCGACGCGTCGATGTCGGCGATGCCGCGCCAGCGCCGCGGCGCCGCTTCGAACACCTCGGCGAGCTCGGCCAGCGCTCGCGGGTTGCCCTGGCGCGAGACCACCCGCGGGTAGGCGTTGTCGATGCGCGGGCGGCCCTCCAGCAGCTGCCGGAGCACCGCCGACACCGCAGCCAGGATGTCGGCGGGCTCGAAGCCGGCCACCGCGCAGCTGATGCCGAGGGCGGGCAGGCCGTCGTAGACGCCCGTCCCCGTCACCGCGGTGGCGTGGCCGGGGAGCAGCAGCCCGTCCACGTCGAAGCCGGGAAGGGAGGGCAGCATGGCGGTCGCGGGCGGGGTGTAGTAGTTGGCTTCCAGGATGCTCAGGTTGGGGGGCGGGTCGCGCCGCAGCAGCGCGGCCGTGGCCACCACCGTGGTCTCGAAGCCGACGGAGAAGAACACCACCTCGCTCTCCGGGTTCTCGGCGGCCAGCCGCCCGGCCTCGAACACGCTGGTCACGGCGCGCACCTCGCCCCCCTGGGCCCGCGCGCTCTCCAGGCTCATCCTCACGTCGCCCTTGCCCTCGCCGCGCAGCGGCAGGCTGCCGGGCACCGCCAGCATGTCGCCGAAGGACGCCACGACGACGCCCGGCCGGAGCGCCAGGCGGACGGCCGCGTCGATCAACGCGCTGTCGCACACGCACACCGGGCAACCGGGCCCGGCCAGCAGGCTCAGCTCCGGCGGCAGCAGGTCGCGCAGCGCGTACCGCCCGAGGGCGTGCTCGTGGGTGCCGCAGATGTGCATCAGCTTGAGCGGTCGCCCGAGCTCCGACGCGGCGGCCCGCACCCGGCCCGCCAGGGCGGCGACCAGGCCGGGGTCGCGGTAGGCGTCCCCGCGCAGCTCGCCGGGCGGCTCACGGCGTCGCTCGTCGCTCACGGGTCGTCCTGCCCGTCGGCGCCCGGCGGCGGCCCCGGCGACCGTGACGGCGCCCTCGCCTCCTCCTGCAGCAGGGCCGCGCGGTGCACCAGCTCGAGGTTGGCGCGCGCCTCGGCGGGCGAGATGCGCTGCACGGCGAAGCCGGCGTGCATCAGCACCCAGTCCCCCCGCGCGAGCGGCTCCACCAGCCCGGTGAAGCAGCGCTGGACGCCGTTGCCCACGCGCAGCAGGCAGGCGTCACGGTCCTCGACCTGCACGACCTCACATGCGATCCCGAGACACATGCCCTTCCCTCCAGCCATCCTCTGCGGCCACGGCGGCGAGGGCCGCCTGCCCCAGCGAGATGCCCCCGTCTCCCGGCGAGACGGCCAGGTTCCACCACGGCTCCAGCCCGCAGCCGCGCAACCCGGCCACGCCGAGCTCGTGAAGCAGACGGTTCTGCCATACGCCACCCGACAGCACCACCACGCCGACGCCGTGCGCCCCGGCCAGCCGTTCCGCCGCCGCCACGACGCCGGTCGCGATCCCGGCGTGCACGCGCCAGGCGCAGCGCTCCGCTCCCACGCCGCGGTGCACGTCCCGGAGCAGGGCGCCGAGCAGGGTCCGGTGGTCCCAGGTGGCGCCGTCGAAGGGGAGGGGGTAGCCGGGGTCGTCGCGGCGTGCTCCGTTCCGGGCCAGCGCCTCGAGCCACATCGCCGCCTGCCCCTCGAAGGTCATGGCGCGGTCGAAGCCGAGCAGCCCGGCCGCGGCGTCGAACAGCCGGCCGATGCTGGTGGTGGACGGGCAGGCGCCGGGGCTCGCCGTGACGGCCCGGGAGACCGCCACGATGCGCGCCGGCAGGAGCGCCTCCCACGCGTCGTCAGCCTGCGCGAGCAGGAAGCCGGCGGCCGCCTGCTGCGGCCTGCGCGCCGCGGCGTCGCCGCCGGGGAGCCAGGCGGGGCGCAGATGCGCGACGCGCGCCAGCCCCTCGGTCAGGCTTCCCAGGAAGGCTTCCCCGCCCCACACCGTGCCGTCGTCGCCGAGGCCGGCGCCGTCGAAGGCCAGGCCCAGAACGCGCGCGTCCCAGGCGCCGTGCTCGGCGAGGACGGATGCCACGTGCGCCCGGTGGTGCTGGACGGCCAGCGTCGGCGCTCCCAGGGCGCGCGCGAAGCGGCTGGAGCGGTAGCCGGGGTGCAGGTCGTGCACCACGCGGGCGCCTCGCGGGTCGACGCCGTACATGGCGCCGAGGTCGCGCACGGTCTCCTCGAAGGCCATGGCGGCGTCGAGGTTGTCCAGGTCGCCGAGGTGCTGGCTGACGAACGCCTGCCCGGCCACCGCCAGGGTGATGCTGTTCTTGAGCCCGGCGCCCAAGGCGAGGACCGGCGGCGTGGCGGCGAAGCGCGGGTCGCTCACCACCGGGGCGGGCGCGTAGCCGCGGGCACGGCGGATCACCGTCGGCGTGCCGCCGAGGACCGCTACCACCGAGTCGTCGATGCGCCGCGCGATGGGCCGCTCGCCCACCAGGAAGGCGTCCGCCAGCCCGGTGAGCGTCCGCAGCGCTTCCTCGTCCCGGTAGGCGATGGGCTCGGACGAGCGGTTGGCGCTGGTCATGACGAGCAGCTCCGGGGCTCCGGCGGCGAACAGCAGGTGGTGCAAGGGGGCGTAGGGCAGCATCACGCCGATGTCGGCGTTGTCCGGCGCCAGCGCGTGCAGCAGGCGCGCGTCCAGGCCGGCGGCGCGCTTGCTCAGCAGCACGATGGGGCGGGCGGGGGAGCGCAGCGCCTCCAGCTCGGCCGGGCCGGGCGCGGCCACGGCGCGGACGGCGTCGACATCGCGGGCCATCAGCGCGAACGGCTTCTCCTTGCGCACCTTGCGTCGCCGCAAGGCCGCCACGGCCCGGGCATCGCGGGCGTCGCACGCCAGGTGGTAGCCGCCGATGCCCTTCACCGCCAGGATCTCGCCGCGGGCGAGGCGCTGCGCCGCGGCGGCGACGGGGTCGGGACAGGCCAGGTCGCGCCCCTCGGGTCCCAGCAACCGGTAGGCCGGGCCGCAGGTCGGGCAGGCCACCGGTTGGGCGTGGAAGCGGCGGTCGTCGGGGTCGGCGTACTGCGTCTCGCAGTGCGCGCACATCGGGAACGCCGCCATGGTGGTGCGTGCCCTGTCGTAGGGCAGCGCGGTGACGATCGAGTAGCGGGGCCCGCAGTGGGTGCAGTTGATGTACGGGTACCGGTAGCGCGGGTCCGAGGGATCGAAGAGCTCGGCCAGGCAGGCGTCGCACACCGCCAGGTCCGGCGAGATGAGGGTGGTGGCGTCGCCGTGGCGGGCGCTCTCGCGGATGACGAAGGCGGCCGGGAGCTCCGCCACGCGGGCGCGCTCGAGCTCCGCCACGGCCTCGATACGGGCCGCCGGCGGGCACTCCAGGCGCAACGCGCGGACGAACCCCGCCAGCGCCGCCTCCGCCCCCGCCGCCTCGATCAGGACGCCGTCACCATCGTTGAGCACCCAGCCGCGCAGGCCCTCCCGCCGCGCCAGCCGGTACACGAACGGCCGGAAGCCCACCCCCTGCACGATGCCGCGGACGCGCAGCCGCGACCGCACGACGGGGCCCGCGGGCGCGGGCTCAGCGCGCGGGGCGGTCGCCGGCTCGGAGCTGCTGGTCGAGGTAGGCATAGAAGGGCTCCATGCCCGCGCCGGTCCGCGCGGACACGGCGAACACCGCGGCCCGCGGGCACTGCGCCTCGAGGTTGGCGCGGAGGGCGGCTTCGTCCAGCCCCACGGCCTCCCCGAGGTCCATCTTGTTGATCACCACGGCGTCGGCGGTCTTGAACATGCTCGGGTACTTGAGGGGCTTGTCCTCGCCCTCCGTGACCGAGATGAGCACCACCCGCAGCCCCTCGCCCAGGTCGTAGGCGGCAGGGCACACCAGGTTGCCGACGTTCTCGATCAGCAGAAGGCGTTTGCCGTCGAGCGTCAGACGCTCCGCCGCGCCCGCCACCATCGCCGCCTCCAGATGACACACGCCGCCGGTGGTGATCTGCACCACCTCCGCCCCGGAGCCGCGCAGCTGGTCGGCGTCCCGGTCGGTGGCGAGGTCGCCCACGATGACGGCGGCCGGAAGGTCGCGGCGCTCGCGGAGCAGCCTGGCCAGGAACGTCGTCTTGCCCGAGCCGGGGGAGGAGAGCACGTTCAGCACCAGCAGGCCGTGCCGGTCGAAGCGTGCGCGGTTCATGGCGGCGAGCTCGTCGTTCCTCGCCAGCACGCCCTTCTCCACGTCGATCACGCGGCCGCGGTCGGTCTCCCGGTCCGTGAGCACGCTGATGCCGACGGGTCTGGTCTCGCTCATTCACATCACCTCGACGTAGCTGACCTCGAGCTCCATCCCCGCGCGGATGTCGCCGCTGGGCTTCCGGCACACGGGGCAGAGCGCGATGCCGTGACGGTCGTCGACGTCGAAGTCGACATCACAGCTCGCACAGTGGCAGCGGAGCGCTACCGTCTCCACCCGCAGGTCGGCGGACTCCGCCGGCGTGCCGCGGCGAGCGACCTCGAACGCCAGGTCGAGGGCGTCCTCCTCCACGCCGGCCAGCGCACCTACCCGCAGACCCACGCAGGTCACGCGCCTGGCGCTTCCGCGGCGTGCCGTCTCGACCGCGATGTCTACGATGGACCGGGCGATGCCGAGCTCATGCATGCTGCCCTCGGCGCGGCCTCCGGGCTCGCGCCTGACCGCGTACCTCGGGCGGACCCTTGCCGCGCGGTTCCAGCAGCACGCCGGCGTCGGCGAGCTCGGCGAGGAGCACCAGCTCCAGCGCCGGCAGGCGCGCCTCGATCTCGGGCGACAGGCCCATGGACAGGTGGTCCAGGGGTGCCGTGGCCGAGGTCACGCCCATCGCGATGATGCGCGTCGGGGGAAGCTCGTCCTGGGCCTCCATGGTGCGGAGCAACTCCGCCACGTCGAGCTCGTGCGAGCGCAGCGTGCCGCTGCGCAGCCCCGAAGGGATGTCGCGATGGCTGAAGCGGTAGATGGAGCCTGCCGTGCCGGCGACGGCGTCGACGATCACCACGCGGCGCGCCTCGGCGATGTAGGGCTGCAGGTGCCAGCCGGCGGCGCCCCCGTCGATGATGCGGAGGTCCTCCGGGACCTTGTAGCCTCGCCGGAGCCTGTGGACGAGGTAGACGCCCAGGCCCTCATCGCCGTAGAGGATGTTCCCGACGCCCAGGAGCAGCACCGGCCGGGGATCCTTCACCGGCTCCGCTGCGGCACGCGAGCCGCCCGTGCGCGCAGGCCGGGCGTTCGCGGCGGACTTGCTGTTCTTGCGGCGCGGTTTCGAGGGCGTGCTCACCGCACCGATCTCCCGCGTCCGCGGCACCAGCCGGGGCCGCCCGAGATCGTTGGGCTCACGCCGGATGGCTGTTGGGACGCTGTCATCTCACTCACCTTCGGCTCATGCTATGGGCGCCTCCGAGGACGGGTACAGGTAAGAATGTCCTGTTCGGGATGAAGGCGAGCGGCGGGGCCGGCGACGGTGACGGTGTCCCGCGCGTACGCGGCGATGCGAGCGTCGCGGCCGGCGATGCGCCGTCGCCGACGGCTGTCCGTGGCTCGACGCGGTCCCGCGCCGCGGCCGGCGCAGCGGAAGGCCGTAGACATGCCGTGTGGGACCTTTAACCCTTGGCGACCTCTGGGACCGGCCCTAGCGTGAGGGCCGGTTACGGAGGTCACATCGCATGGAGGGTCTCGAACTCCGGCCGCTCGAGCCAGGCGTCGTGCGCGACGCTACCGCCGAAGCGCTGGGAGCCGCTTGTCAGGTCGTCGCCGTGGTGTACCGGGCTCCCGCCGAAGGGCTGCTCGACGACCTTCGGTGCGGTCGGCTGGCGGCGGTCACCGACGCCCTCGCGGGGTGGTTGGGCATCGAGCCCCCGCGCGGCCCGCACGCCCCGCCCGGCGACGACGCGTTGCATGCCGCACACCTGGCGCTGTTCGTGAGCCGGCCGGGCGGGGTGCCGGCGCCGCCGTACGTCGGCCTGGTGCGCGACCGCGAGCTGATGGGACCGAGCGTCCGGCGCCTGCGCGCCGACCTCGAAGCGCTGGGCCTGCGTCCGGCGGCCGAGTGGCGGGAGCTGCCCGATCACCTGGCGGAGGTGGCGGACGCGGTCGACCGGCTGCTGGAGCGTGGCCGCTCTGCCGCCGCGACCGGCATCGCGGCGGCGTACCTCGCGCCCTGGTTCGACCGCTTCGCCGATGCCGTCGCCCTGCACGACGACGGCGGCTTCTACGGCGAGATCACCGGCTTCCTCAGGCGGGTCCTCTACGAGGTGACGGTGCCGACGGAGGTGACGGCTTGAGGGCGGCGGAGCGCCCGCAGCGGCCTCCGCGGCCGGCCGCGTGGCCGGCCCTGGCGTGACCCGCGGTGTCGTGACCCGCGCTGCGGGGGAAGGAGCATGCCCGTCATGAAGCGCACGTACGTGAGCCTGGTCGGCCTCCTGGCGCTCGTCGCCCTGTCCGCCTTCGCCGCGGCGTCGGCGCCGCGTCCTGGGGAGGCGGCGTTCGCCCGCGTCATGGCTGCCGCCAGCCGCCAGGACTGGCTCGAGATCAGCCCACAGGACGCGTCGCAGGAGATCGCCGCCGTCCGGCCGTTCGTGCTCGACGTGCGGAGCCGGGCCGAGTGGGACCGCAGCGGCCATGTTCCCGGCGCCACGCTGATCCCCGTCACCGACCTTCCCGACGATCTCGCCGCGCTGCCGCCCGACCTCGGCACACCCATCCTCGTCTACTGCGGGGTCGGAACGCGCGGCCTCTACGCCACGCTGTTCCTGACACTGGCCGGGTACCGCGACGTCAGGAACATCGCCGGGGGCTTCCGCGCCTGGTCGACCGCCGACCTCCCGGTCGTCGGGGCGCAGGCGCAACCCCCGCAGATCGAGGCGCCGACGATCAGCAGGGGGGTCCCCGGGCAGTGCGAGTAGCATGGGCCGGGAGACGGCCCGTTCGCGAGGGCCGGGAGGAGCGCCGATGAGCCTGCCCAGACCCTACCAACGCCTGAAGGAACGCTATCCGACCGTCGTGGACGCCTACGAGAGCCTCGGCAACGCCGCTGCCGAGGCGGGGCCCCTGAGCGAGCGCGAGCAGCGCCTGGTCAAGTTCGCGCTGGCCGTCGGGGCGGCGCACGAGGGCGCTCTGCACAGCCACGCCCGGCGTGCGCTGCAGGCGGGCGTCAGCGCGGACGAGCTCCGCCACGCCGTCCTCCAGGCCACCACCACCCTCGGGTTCCCGTCGATGACGCGCGCCATGACCTGGCTGGAGGACGTCCTCGAGAAGGGAGGGCTCGGGGCGGGCGTCCGGCAAACTCCTACACCCCTGTCGGACGACTGCCCTTGGGGCTGCGCGCTCCGGGCCGTACGGTCGCCTTGGTTGCCGACACGTTGCTCGTTCGTGGGCTCGTCCCGGCGTGGAGGTGCCAGGTGCCCATCCTCATCGCGTATGCCAGCCGCTACGGCTCCACCCGCGAGATCGCCGAGGCCGTCGGCCGCGTGCTCCAGGAGCGTGGTATGGCGGTCGATGTGCGCCCTGCGGCGGAGGTCGTCCGCATGGAGGGCTACCACGCCGTGGTCCTGGGCAGCGCTCTCTACTCGGGCGGCTGGCTGGAGGACGCCCGAGAGTTCCTCGAGAGCTTCCAGGACGAGCTGGCCGAGATCCCGTTGTGGCTGTTCTCCAGCGGCCCCACGACACCCGGGGACCCCGTCGAGGCGCTCGGCGGGTGGCGTTACCCGGAGGAGCTTCGCGGCCTCGTGACGAGCCTGCGCCCGCAGGACGTGACGCTGTTCGCCGGCAAGATCGAACCCGACACCCTGAACATCCAGGACTGGCTGATCAACCGTTCGATGCGCGGCGTCAGCGGCGACTTCCGTGACTGGGCGCGCATCGAGGCGTGGGCCTCGCGCCTGGCCGACTGCCTCGAGACCGGCGCCGCCGAATCGGTCAAGCGCCGGCCCTCGGTGCGCGCAGCCCGCTGACGGCCCGGCGGCGGGAGCCGGCCCGGCCGGGCGTCCACACGCCATGCGCTCGCCTCTGCGAGCTCACGCCGGCGGACGCCCGGCGCAGGGTGACGGCGCCCTTCAGGCCGGGCGCTCCCGCGGGTGGTCCTCGTCGGCGTCGAGCGCAGCCTCGTCCTCCATCTCCCAGGCGTAGACCAGCGTCAGCGGGTCCACGGACGCCACGCGCCACTCCTCTCCGCACTCCGGGCACACGATGGTGGTGCCGATGGCCGGTCCGTCGAGCTCCAGCAGGGCTTCGCAGATGGGACAACTGGTGGCGACCATGATGGCCTCCGATCCCGGCGTCCTGGTGCCGGCGTGTCGTCGGCAGCGCGGTACCCTGGCGCGCGCTGGCGCATGCTCCGCGGGCCGCGTGGTGGACGTGGGAGTGGATGTGTGGCCCGGTCCCGCCTGCGGCGGCCCGGAAGCACGCCCTGGGGGCGTTCCGGCGGCCGCGAGGGCGTGCCGGACGCCCGGTAAGGGTGGTCACCGTGACCGCGGGTTGCCGGGGGTAGGTCACGGTGACCATGGTGAGGGGCGCTGGGGCGTCGGGCTGTCGGGTGCGGCGCGGCCGCGCCCCTCGATCCGTTCTCAGTCGACCACGGCTCAGCGTGTGCTGCGTCGGGAAAACTCCGACACGCGCGTCGGGGCAATCCAGGATGGAGGCGTGAGGGGCCGTTCCTAGGCTGGGCTTGAGGGCCGTCATCGCCGGCCGGATGGCCCGTGTGTGCCGAGGAGGGCAAGCCATGTATCGCAAGATCCTCATGCCTACCGATGGAAGCGCCTGTGCCAGCCATGCCATCGAGCAAGGGCTCGAGCTCGCGCGCCGCCTGGGCTCGGAGGTGCTCTTCTTGCACGTCCTGGAGAACCCCTTGACGACGGGATACGCCGCCCCCGAGACGCTGCCCTACTCGGCGCAGCTCTACGAGGACCTCAAGTCCGCGGCCAGGGGCGTCCTCGACGAGGCGGCGAGGAAGGCCGCGGACGCCGGCGTCGTCGTGGAGACCCGGCTGGTCGAGAACCGTGATCCCGTCCAGGCCATCCACGAGGCAGAGGAGGAGTGCGACGCGGTGATCATGGGCACGCACGGGCGCCGCGGCTTCAATCGCTGGATGTTCGGATCCGTCGCCGAGGGGGCGTTGCGCCGTTCGTCCAAGCCCTTCCTGGTGATCCGTTCGCACCAGGAGGAGTGAGGCGGGTCGTGACGGGCCCGGGCTCGAGGGATCGGAGGACGCATGACACGGCATAAGGTGCTGGTACCGCTCGACGGTTCGGGCTTCAGCCGTCAGGCGCTCACGTACCTGAGGGAGCTGCTCATCCCGCGGGACTTCGCCGTGCTGTTGCTGAGGGTGGCCGGCGTCCCGGAAGGGGTCACCAGCCCGCCGCCGAAGCCGCTGGCGCTGGACGCCTGGCTGCTCAACCAGGGCGAGCTCGAAGCCGATCACCCCATCTTCCAGAGCCAGGTGTGGGACGGGCTCAAGGCCGAGCTCTACGCCGACCTGGAGGGGGACGTGCGGGCCCTCACGGATGCGGGCTTCTCGGTGGAGACGGTGGTGCGCTTCGGGGACCCGGCGGACGAGATCGTCGCCGTCGCCGAGTCGGAGGACGTGCACCTGGTGGTGATGGCGACGCACGGCCGCAGCGGCCTGGGCCGGCTGCTCATGGGCAGCGTGGCCGAAGCCGTGTTGAGGCGCGTGTCGGTGCCCGTGATGATGGTGCGTCCGCAACTCGCCGGGGCGGACGAGCCCGCGCTCGCAGGCGCGTACCCTGCGGTCTAGCTGCGCCTATGATGGCTTCGTGGTCAGGCGGATCCTTCCCATGATCGACGCCGGCGTGGCGGTCGACGAGGCGCAGCGCCGGACGCGGGAGCTCGAGACCCTGCACCGGCTGGCGCAGGATGTCGCCGACACGTTGAAGGCGAGCGACGTGCTCGAGCGTTCGCTCACCGCGCTCCTCGAGATGGGCTGGTTCGAGTGCGGCGAGGCCCTGCTGCGGGACGGACCGGGCGGCGACCTGGCCACCGTCACGGTGGGCCTGTGCCCCTTCGAGTCGCTGCGCGATTGCCCCAAACGCCCGGACCTGAACGGCGCCGCCGAGGCCGTCTTCGGCGGTGGGAAGGCCGTCCGCACCGGCGGCTGGCTGCTGGTGCCCGTGGACGACGAGGCGCTGCTGGCGTTGTCCGGCGGCGAGGACGTGTCCGAGGGCTTCCTGGGCGCGGTGATCGACCTCGTCCGGGCCTCCCTCAACCACACCCACCTGCACGAGCGGCTGGCGGAGAAGGAGCAGCAGCGTTCCCGCCTGCTGCAGGCCTTTCTGTCGGCGCAAGAGGAGGAGCGGGGCCGGATCTCCCGGGACCTCCACGATCAGATCGGGCAGGCCTTGACCGCGCTGGTGCTGGGGTTGGACCAGAGCATCGCCAACCCCGACAAGGCCCGCCTGCAACGCCTCAAGGAGCTGACCTCGGTGACGCTCTCCGACGTGCGCCGCATCGCGCTCGACCTTCGGCCCTCGGTGCTGGACGAGCTGGGGCTCGAGGCCGGCCTGCGTCGCTACGCGCGCGACATCCACCAGCGCTACGGGCTCGACGTGAGCGTGCTGGTGAACCTGCCGTCGCGCCTGCAGCACCAGGAGGAGGTCGTGCTCTACCGGGTGGTGCAGGAAGGGCTGACCAACGTCGTGCGACACGCCTCCGCCCGGCGCGCCTCGGTGGTCGTCACGTCCTACAACAGCTATGTCCAGTGCGTCGTCGAGGACGACGGTGTGGGCTTCGACGAGCCCGCCCTGCTCCCCGGCGAGCAAGTGGGGCTGATGGGGATGCGCGAGCGCCTCGAGGTCCTCGGCGGCAGCTTCCGGATCGAGACGGCGCCGGGCGAGGGCACCGCCCTCTACGCCCGCCTCCCGGTCCGATGAGGCGCCCGTGACGCGCGAACCGATCCGCCTGTTCATCGTCGACGACCACGCCATCGTGCGCGCGGGCGTTCGCATGCTGCTCAACGCGCAGTCCGCGCTGCAGGTGGTGGGGGAGGCCGAGAGCGCGGAGGAGGCGATCGAGGCGCTTTCCGAGGTGGAGCCAGACATCGTGCTGCTGGACCTCTCCCTGCCCGGGATGAACGGCATCGAGGCCGTGCGCGTCCTCAAGAAGCAGCTCTCGCGGGCGCGCTTCATCGCGCTGTCGATGCACGAGGATCCGGAGTACGTGCAGGGCTTCCTGGAGGCCGGCGGCTCCGGTTACGTACCCAAGAGCTCGCTCGAGACGCAGCTCGTCGACGCCATCCTGGCGGTGTCCCGTGGCGAGTACTACGCGCCTGCGCGACTGCTGGCGGAGCTGGCGCGCGAGATGGCGAGCGGCGACCCGTACCGCAACGCCCGGCTGACGCAGCGCGAGCACGAGGTGGTACGCCACATCGCGCACGGCAGCACGTACAAGGAGATCGCCGAGGCGCTCGGCATCAGCGAGAAGACCGTGGCGACCTACCGGGAGCGGGCGTCGGAGAAGCTCGGCGTGAAGACGCGTGCCGAGCTGGTGCGGTGGGCTCTGGAGCACAACCTGTTGGAGTAGCGTCGGTCATCGCGGCGGGTGACGGGACCGGGCGACGCGCGGCCGCTCCGCCGTCGACGCGCCGGGGTGGCCTGTGTCGCGCGCCTTCGCGCGTCCCTGGCGGTGTCGGTGAGCCGTGAAGACCCCTTCATCAGGGCTTGCCACGTTTCTCACGAACGGCTCAACTTTCTATCAGTGCTTGGCCGTATCCTTCTGTCGGTGGCTGCCAACGAGCGTGGCAACCTCTCTTCATACCCCTCCTAAGGTGTGGATGGCGGACGATTCCGTCAACGGGCCCCCGCGAAAGCGGGGGCCCACCACTTGGGTCGTGCCGTGGCGTGCGGCGGGCCGTCCTCGCGGCCTGCAGCGGTCACGCGGTTGGGTCGAAGACTCCCGGAACCACGCCTGACCGCACGCCTGCGTCCACGCGCTCCGGGCGTGCCGTGGCGCGACGAGAGCCCCCTCCGGCGAGGCGCCGGAGGGGGAGGGTAGCCGGGCGGTGCAGGGCGCGGCTACCGCCGTTGCCGCAGGTGGCTCGGGTTCCGAGCTATGGCGTGGTGGTCTGGGGTGCGCCCGTCTGGGGCGCGGCGTTCGGCTGCGAGCCGTTCCGGCCGGGCATGCCGTTACCGGGCTGCCGGCGCCAGGGCCCGCCGTTCCAGGGCATCCCGCCGCCGGGCATCCCGTTCCAGGTCATGCCGTCCCAGCCCATGCCGTCCCAGCCCATGCCGTCCCAGGGCCCCGGGCCGCCCATCCAGCGGTGGTTCCGGCCGGGGCGGGCGTCCCATGGAGTGCCCCAGCCACCGCGCCACGGCATCATGCCGTCCCGCATCCCGCGGTACGGCATCCCGCGGTATGGCGTCATCCCGTACGGTGCCGCTCCCGCGCCCGCCTGACGGCGCCCCATGCTGCCGGGCCCGCCCATGGCGGTCCCGCTGCCGAATCGGCCGGGGCGTTTCGCCGCCGGCCCGTTCGCGCCGGGCGCCGGGATCCGGCCCGCGCCAGGACCCGTGCCGTTCCCGGCGCCGGGACGCGCGCCGAAACGGTGGCCCCGCGCGGCGCCCATGCCGGCGGCCAGCTCACGCAGCAGGGCCCGCGCCTGAGGGACCTTCCGGACGAAGGCCTGCACATCGCCGCGGAGCGTGGCCGCCTGCCTGGCGAGCGCCAGGCGCTGATCGGACACCTTCTGCTGCGCTTCGACGCGGGCCGCGGCGGGAGCCGTGCCCGCCTCCAGGGCGGCGACGTACGCCTTCAGCTCGTCGATCCGCAGGGTGCGGGCACGCCGGCGAAGGGTGTCGGCGCGGTCGAGCAGCTTCGTCGCCTCGGCACGGTCGGCCTGCGGGAGCCGGGCGATGAGCGTGAGCCGCGCGGCTTCCCGTTGCAGCGCCGCAAGATGTTGCCGTTGTGCGCCTGGTGGCGTCGGGGCGGTGGTGGCGGTCTGCGCCGCCGCCACCGGCAGGGCCAGCAGGGCAGCGGCAACGACGAGCCCGAGGCGGGTACGGAGGGGCATCGGATCTCCCTTCGGGGACCGGCACGGCTGTGGCGTGGCCGGTGGTCACGCGCTGATCGGCGGCAAGCAGGGCCGCACCCGCGAGGGTGCGGCCGGCTCCTCCGTCGCAGCTGCGTTCAAGGCAGGATGACCAGCCGGCATGCAGGTCCGGCGGCCGCACGGTGCAGAAGTCGTGCAGGCGGGCCCGTCCGGCAGGTCGGGCTCACGACCCCGGGACCGGCAAGCGCCCCCGCGGTGCCTCCGCGGCCAGGTCGATAGCACGATCGGGAGACCAGTCGCCGCTGGCAGTGTCCCGGAGCGAGAACTCCAGGCTGGCGTGCGGGCTCAGCTCGTCGGGTGCCAGGCGCACCCCGTAGAGGCCGAACGGCGAGCGCGTGGCCTCACGGTCCTGAACGTCCTGCCAGCCGTCGAAGCCCAGATGCATGGTGAATGGCCGGGTCCGTTCGACCAGCAGCGCGCGGCCGCGCGGGAGGGCGTCGAAGGGAACGGCCTCGCGCCAATGCCAGCTCGCAGCCTCGGGCCGCTCGGCGCCGTAGCGCTCGGCCACGGCGTCGAGGAGCTCGAGCGGGTGGCCCGCGTCCCGTGCGAAGGCGAGCTTGAGGAACTCGGCGTGCGCCCACACCAGCGGCATGGCGCTGCCCGAGGGCTTGCCGGGCTCCAGGAAGCGTTCGGGGATGGGGTCCGCGTCCCACACCTGCTCGGGGATGAGCCCCCCGGGGCCGGTCATGGCCGCCATGGCGCGCAGGGCCGGCAGAGGATCCTCGCCCTGCTGCAGGCTCAGGTGCGCACGCTCGCCGGCCAGCAGCGGCCAGACGCGGCCGATGCCGGTGCCGTCGAACGGGGAGCCGTCGGCATGCTCACCGTAGCCGTCGTCGTTATAGCGGTGGTAGGCCGTGCCCGTGGGCAGGTTCACCGCCAGCAGGCGGTCGACCAGGGTCGCGGTGGCCTCGATCCGGGGATCGTGTGGGTCGCGCAGCCCGAGGCGGGTGAGCGCCAGGAAGTCGAGGCTGACGAGGGCGGCCGCGTCGAGGCGCTCGCCCACCCGGTTGCGCACCTCGATGCGGCCGCGCAGCCCCCCTCCCGAGGGCGGCGGCGCGATGCGGAGGTAGTACCCGGGCACGCCGTGGTCCCGCGCCAGCGGGCCGTCGTCGACGTAGGTCCAGTCCTCGATGCGCTCGTTCCAGAAGTCCGCCAGCTCCACGGCGTAACTGGCCTCGTCGGCGCTCAGGAAGGGGGAAGCCGCCACCAGGGCCGCCACCTCGACGGCAAGCGTGAAGGGGTTGGCGCCCGCGTTCTCCTCCCAGCGATCCTGCGGCGTGAGAGGACCCGTGCGGGCGAGGAACCCGGCGGCCGCGCGGACCATGCGCTCGACGCCGGTCATGTCGTCGAGCGCGTCGCTCTGGCGCAGGGTGGCCGCGAGCATGAGCGGGAAGCCCACCTCGTCGAGCTGCACCCCCGTCCAGTAGGCGCGGCCGTCGGGGAAGGTGTTCTGGGACCAGTGCCCGTCGGGGCGCTGCGTGGCGATCAGGAAGGCGAGCATGCGCCGCGCGTCCTCGACCTGTCCGGCGGCGAGCAGCCCCATGCCGGTCTCGACGGCGTCCCGAGCCCACACCAGGTGATAGCCGCCGAGATCGTCCCGGGCGTTGCCCCAGGGGATGCTGAGGCTGGCGACCACCGCGCCCGGATAGGACTTGTCTTCGTGGATCTTCAGCACGGTGGCCGACAGGAGCGCCTCGCGCTTCAGCTCGGCCGGCAGCGAGGGCGCCGAGAGCGTGCGGCTCCAGCCGCGCCAGGCCGCCTCGAAGTCGGTCCGGGCGCGGGTGTAGCCTTCCGCGAGCGCGGCGCGCGCCCGGGTGACGGCACCTTCGTCGCTGGCTGCGAAGCCCAGCGCGAGGATGCCCGACGGCGCCGTGAGCTCGCCCATGAGCGCCACGTTGCCGTGGCGCGCGCGGGCGTACTCCCACGTCATGCCGCCGTTGCGCGCGAAGTCCTGCCAGCCGTCCGAGGTGCCGACGTAGCCGACGCTGCGACGCGCGAACCCGGCGGATCCCGTGGGGTTCCGCCCGTCGGTCTCGGCGATCAGCGCCAGCGACTCCGCCCCGCCGCGCGCGCACAGCGCGCCGTCCTCGCTCAGCCAGGCATCGTTGTCCGCCCCGTTGGCGCCGAGGTGGGGCGCCAGCAAGGGGTAGAGGACGGCACCCTCTCCCTCGAGGCGGTAGCGGATCAGCACCACTTCGCGCGCCGGGTCGGGGACCACCTCGAGGCTGAGGCGGTACCCTTCCCCCTCGTGCGTGATGCTGGGGAGGGGCACGGTGGGGGACGGCGTCTCGAGGCGGTAGCGCGCCACCCGTTTCACCTCCCACCAGCCGGTCGGGGTGCGCACGATGAAGCCGAGGTCGCGGATCTGCGGTTGCCCGGTGGTGGGGTAGTACACCTCGTTGACGATGCCGTGCCCGAGCGTCACCCAGACCCGGGACGGGCCCAGGGCGGTGGTGACGAGATCCTTGGCGCTCGACGTCCAGGTGGGGGCCAGACCGGGCGCGCCGGGAGCGTCCACGGCCTCAGCCGCCGTGCGCGAAGTCGGGGTAGTCGGTCATCGCGCCGTCCACGAACAGGGTCGTGCCGGTGACGTACGCGGACGCGTCCGACACCAGCACCACGGCCATGCGGGCGATGTCCTCGGGCTCGCCCAGCCGGTTCAGCGGGATCTTGTCGAGCAGGTCGGCGAGCGACTTCGGGTCGCTCCACACCGACCGGTTGATCTTGGTCTTCACCGCTCCCGGTGCCAGCGCCAGCACCCGCACGCCGTGCGGTGCGGCTTCCTGCGCCAGCGTCTTGGTCAGCATGCCCGCGCCCGCCTTGGCGGCGGTGTAGGCGCTGTACCCGCTCCAAGGGATGACCTCGTGCACGGAGGTGATGGTCAGCACCACACCGTGACCCGCCGGGACCATGCGCCGGAGCGCCTCCCGCGCGCAGGCATAGCCGCCGACCAGGTTGACCTCGATCACCTTGCGCCAGGCGTCGGGGTCGCTCTCCCATGCCTCGGCGCGCTCGCCGTCGATGCCGGCGTTGTTGACCAGGATGTCGATGCCGCCCCAGGCATCGTCGACGCGCCGGAACATGTCGGCGACCGCGTCGGTCGAGGAGACGTCGCCCCGTAGCGTCAGGGGCTCCCCGCCTGCCTTGTGCACGCGTTCGGCGACCTGCCCGGCGGCGTCGTCGCCCTCCAGGTAGTTGATGGCGACGCGCGCGCCGGCGGCGCCCAGGGCCTCGGCGATGGCCGCTCCGATACCACTGTTGGCGCCGGTGACCAGCGCGCGTCTGCCGTCCAGTCGGATCTCCATGCGGCCTCCTGTTCCAACGCGTCGTGATGTCGCTAGCGTTCCTCGTCCCGTCCCCGAGCCTAGCGCCGGCTCGTGAGCAGGACGTGACGCGGGCACGCGCCGAGCGCTGCCCGCGGCGCCCTCAGAGCGACTTCGACTCGGCCGCCCGGCCGTGGTCGGGCTCGGCCTCGAGCTCCGGGCGCCGTTCCGCCTCCGCCTCGCGCGCCGGCGGCGGCTGCCGGACGGGGGCCGGGGGCCTGGCGGTCATCCGCCCGTCGGGACGGACACGGAAGTGTCTGCCCCGCCAGGTGACGCCGGTGCCGACGGCGCCGACCAGCCATACGGCCGCGCTCAGCATGTCGCGCACCGGCAACCACGGCAGCCAGCGGAGGTTGTCGCGCGCCCCCGCCAGGACCGTCACCCGCCACGCCACGCCCAGGCGCAGCACGACGGACAGGCCCAGCACGGTCCACGCCCAGCTGCTGGCACCGGCGAGCGGCACGTAGGCCACGGCCAGCGGCAGGGTGTGCGTCAGCAGCATGCCGGGGTACTCCAGCGGCCGGCTCACGCGCGTGCTCCGCGCCCAACGCACCTCCCGCTCCCACTGCTCCCGGAAGCTGGTGGCGCCCAGCACGCTCGCCACCACCGTGTCCGCCAGGTGGACGCGCAGGCCGAGCCGGGCGATGCGCACGCCGAGCTGGTAATCGTCGGCCAGGTAGGGGGTGACCGCGGCGAACCCGCCGATGCGCTCGAGGTCGTGGCGCCGCAGCGCGAGGCTGGCGCCGAGCGCGAAGCGCATGCCGAGCACGCGCCGGCCGACGAGTACCGACGGCAGGAAGGTGCCGGTCATGTGCAGAGCTTCCAGGCGCGCGGTGAACGTCACCGGCGAGGTGCCGCGGTAGGGGAAGGTGACGAGCCCCACGGCGGGATCCGCCAGCGGCGCCACCGCGTTGCGGAGGAAGTCCGGGGGTACCCGGATGTCGCTGTCGCTGGTGACCAGCACGTCGTAGCGGGCCCGCGCCGCCAGCTGGTGGAGCAGCGTCGCCTTGGGGTTCCCGCCGTCCTCCGGGAGCACGTGGAGCGCGATCGCGCACTCGGGGTGCCGCGCCTGGAGGCCCTCCACCACTCGAACGACGGGGTCGTCGGGGTCGCTCACGCCGAACAGGATCTCGGTGTCCGCGGGATAGTCCTGGAGGCAGAAGCTCTCGAAGTTCGCCATCGCCTCCGCGTCCATCCCCTTGAGCGGTTTGAGCACCGACACGCCCGGCGCGTTCCCGTCCGGCCCCGGCCGGCGGCGGGCGCCGAAGAAGTCCTCGGCCAGCAGCCATGCCGCCAGCCAGAAGCACCACCCGGCAAGGGTCAGCCCCAGGGTCACGGTGGCGGCGACGGTGTTCACGGTGCTTCCAGCGCGGCGTAGCCGCCGAGCCGCACGCCGGCACGCCGCAGTCCCTCGGCCACGGCCGGATCGCAGAGCGTCGCGAGGTCGGTGGGGTTCGGGCCGAGCGGCTCCGCGCTCGGCTCGGTGGCGGGGTGGGCGTAGAGCTCGGCGCTGCCGCCCCGCAGCTCGGCGATGGCGTCGAGGACGTAGGCCGGGGTCAGCTCACCGCTCTGGAACAGGCCGTAGACGCGCTCCGTGGCGCGCAGGCCGGCCGGCAGCCGCCGCCGGCCCCAGGCGCTCAGGAGCCCGAACGCCGCCGCCAGGAAGAGCTTGGGCAGCAGCCGCCGGCGGTCGTGGCGCAGCGCCAGCCCCAGCGCGTCCTTCGGCAGCCGGATGCCGCGCGCGCCGCGCTTGGCGGCTGCGCGCGCCAGGCGCGTGAACACCGCGGGGTGGAGGTGGAAGTTCAGGTGGCCGTCGACGTGGCTGAGCGGCAGCCCCGTGGCGGCGAAGCGTTCCAGCTGGGCATCGATCTCAACGGCGACCTCACGCTGCAGGAGGGGGTCGAAGGCCAGCCGCACGCCGAACGCAGCGGGGTTCCTGGGCAGCTCGCCGCGCGCGTTCACCAGGTGCGGCACGCGCTCGCGCGGCGCGGCCGCCCGGCCTTGCACCAGCACCACGTGCAGGCCGACGGCCAGGTCCGGGGCACCACGGGCCAGCGCCACCGCTTCCTCGAAGGCCTCGCCCGTCACCATCAGGCTGGCGCTGGTCAGCACCCCCTGGCGGTGGGCCCGGAGCACCGCGGCGTTGACCGCGCCCGAGGCGCCGAAATCGTCCGCGTTCACGATGAGGAGCGGTCCCGAGCGGACGGCCCCGCCTTCGAGGTGCGCCTCCGCCTGGCGGAGGGCTGCTGACGCTGCGTCCGGCGCCCCTCCGCCCGCTCGCGCCGAGGCGCCGTCACGGTCCCTCCGCCCGGCTGGTCGAGCCATCCGCCCTCCTCGCCCTGCAGCGTAGGCCCGGAGACGTGGCCCGCGCAATCGGGGGCGACGCCCTCGCCCTCGCCCGGCTCGGCCCGGGAGCGAACCGGCGGGGGCGCGGCGGGCTGCTCCCGCCCTGCGCCGGGAGCGGCGGGTGCCCCGCCGTCCTCCCGGCCGCGGGCGGTCACAGCCCGCCGTGACCGAGCTTGCCGAGGAAGATCCCGACGAAGAAGACCAACGCGCCGCCCCCGACGACCAGCACCAGCGTCTGCCACAAGGGGAACTGCAGGTAGCGCCAGCGGATGGCGGAGATGCCCAGCAGCTCGAGCCCCACCACCGCATAGGCGACCATCAGCCCGAGCACCGTGTCATGGATCAGGAAGGGCAGGCTGTGGAAGATGCCGCCGAAGGTCGTGCCCAGGCCGGTGGTGAGGCCCTTCCAGGCGGGCGCGACTTCCATCTTCTCGTCGGGGCCGTGCGACAGGGCCTCGGCCAGCCCCATGCTGAGGCCGGCGCCGGTGGCCGCCGACAGCCCGACCCAGAAGACGTAGATGTGGCTGGTCAGCTGCGCGGCGGCGAAGATGGGGGCCAGGGTGGAGACGGTGCCGTCCATCAGGCCCAGCAGCGCCGGGCGGACGAGCTCCTGGTTGACGTTGGGCGCGCTCTGGCCGGAGGCGGTCGTTGCCATGTCGAGGCTCCTTCCGTGCCGATGCGGATGTCCTTTCGGTCGGATGCACCGGGGCAGGCGGGAGCGTTCACCCCGTCACCCCTTCGCTGCAATTGTGCGGGAACTCGTGCTTGCGCCGGTCACGCAGAAAACGTCGCCCAGGCTACGTGCCGCCGCGCCCGGCCGCCGTGGCGGCGCTCAGCCCTTCCAGGGCCAGGCCACGCAGCTCGCGATCTCGGGGAACGCCACCACGTCGGCGCGTCCCTTCAGCACCAGCGTCGTGACGGTCTGGTCCGGGAAGAGCGCGGCGGCGGCCGCCAGCGTTGCCCCCGTGACGCTGACCTCGTCGATCAGCAGGAGCCGGCTTCCCGGCGGCAGCCGCGGGGGGTCTTCCAGCACCTCCGGCTGGGGGCGCTGCGGGGTGTTGTCCTCGGCGCGATAGTTGATCCTCACCAGGGTCAGCGGGAGGCCGAGCTGGTGCGCGATCATCGCCGCCGGCACGGTGCCGCCCGTGGCGATGCCGACGACGACGTCGCAGGTGGGGATGGCGAGCCCCTTCAGGCGCCTGCTGATGACATCGAAGGCCAGCGGGAGCGCGGCCGCTGCCGTGCCCGCGTCGTCCTGACCGGGGCGCGAAGGTTGGGACATGCCCCAGTCTTACCCCCTCGCCGCAGGGGAGGGCGTCGCACGGCCGTGTTGCCGCGCGATCAGCCGTGGGCCGGGCCCGGGTGCGGGCCGACGTCCGCTGCCGAGAACGGGGCGTAGCGGTAGTTCAGCTGGGACCCCACGGACCGGAACCCCAGCCTCCGGTAGAGGCCGCGGGCGCCCTCGGCTGCCGACAGCCAGGCGTGGGTCACGCCGGCGACCCGCGCGTCGGCGAGGAGCCGTGTGCAGGCCGCCATGGCGAGCCCCCGTCCGCGCGAGGCCGGCGCGGTGTAGACGCCGGCGAGCTCGGCCCAGCCCGACGCGCCGAGCTGCAGCACCGCGCCCGCCACGGGCGTGCCGTCGCCCAAGAGGGCGGCGGCGATGGACGTGCCGGCCGCGATGGTGTCCTGCAGGCGCTCCAGGAAGGCGTAGCCGGTGGCGGGCGGCATGCCGAACGCTTCGGCCTGCTGCTCGACGAAGGCGGAGAGCAGCTCCGGGTCGTTCGCGGCGAGGCGCCGGTAGCCGGGGGCGGGCACTGCCGAAGCGGGGAGCGCGCCCTGCAGATCGAGCGTCATCACCGGGTCGGACGAGGTGCGGACGAAGCCGTGCCGCTCGAGGCTCTGCGCGAGCGCGGGGTGGAGCTCGGCCATGAACTCCAGCCTGGGCACCGTGCCGTGTCGAGGGTGTAGGGCGATCAGCGCCTGGACGGAGTCGTCCCAGCCCGTCGGCTCGGGCCCCGAGGGGACGGCCACGTGCATGAGGGCGTCCGCTCGTCCCTCCGCCAGGCATGCCGTCAGCGCTCCGGCGCGGACGCGCGACCGGCCGTAGGCGGCGTGCTCCAGCAGCGCGCGCTCGGCGTGGGCGAGGTCGTCTCGCACGGTCACGGTCCCATCCTAGAGGGCCAGCGGCGCCCGTGTCGCGGGCATGCCGGCGTGGGACATTTGTCCCCCTTTTTGACGTTCGTCCTGTGAGGTAGGCTCCTGAGGGCTCTCGCGGGGGGCGACTCGGCCTCAGGACGCCGTTCTCGCACCGTCGACCGACGGATGGAGGCGGCGTGAATCCATGCGTCGCGGTCGGCGACGGCGTCGCGAAGGGTCGGATGAAGCATGGGACACACGCGATGGCTACGTTTACACTACGCCCATGGTTGAAACGGGCGCTGCCGAGAAGCCGGCGCGCGCCCGCGCCGAACAAGACCCTCCGGGGTGCGCCCACGGTTCCCGCCTCGGGGGCGGTGCGCCCGGGCCGAGAGGGCGAGGCCGCTGCTCGCCCTCTGCCGACAGCGAAGGTCCAGCGTGGGGAGGAATGATGTCGTGAGTGGACAAGGCTCTAGTTCGTCCGACACCGTCGTTCGCGTCGAGATCTACCTGGACGACGCCACGGAGGCCGTCAGGGTCCTGAGCGCCCCGCCCTTCCGCTTCCAGCTCGATAGCTCCGCGTTGGAGCAGGGTGAGCACATCCTCCGGCTGGTGCGTGTCGACGCCGCCGGTGGGCGGCGTGAACGGCGTATCCCCTTCAACGTGCAGCACGAGCCCGCGGTCGAGGTCGTGGGCCTCGAGGCCGGCGCTACCGTCACCGGGCGCATCGACGTCGACGTGGCGGTGCCGGCGGCCGCGGCGCCTCCGCGCGTCAGGCCGAAGGGCCCGTCGCTGTGGCTGTACATCGTGTCGACGGTCGTCGTCCTCGGGGGCATCTGGGCGTTCTTCATGCTGGTGCCGATGTACAGCGCGATCGTCTCGGCCCCGGCCAGCGGGCAGGTGAGCGCGTCCCCGTCCGGCGCGTCGGCGCCCCCCGTCGATCAGCAGCTGCTGAAGACGGGAGAGACGCTCTACGCCTCGGACTGCGCGGCCTGTCACAAACCGAGCGGCGAGGGCATGCCGCCCACCTTCCCGGCGCTGGCCGGCAACAGCTTCCTCAGCGACCCCACGGCCGTGGTGAAGCGCATCTACGACGGGTCGGGCGCGATGCCGTCGCACCACTCCTACACCGCCACCCAGCTCGCGGCCGTGTCCACCTACGTGCGCAACACCTGGGGGAACGGTTACGGCGGCGTCACCGTGAAGCAGGCATCCGAGGCCGCTCCCCAGGCCAGCGCCGGCGCCTCGACGCCGTCCTCGTCGCCGTCCTCGTCGAGCGGCGCCTCCGGCAGCGGCGCGGGCGCGCCATCGACCGCGTCATCGAGCGCGCCTTCGAGCACGCCTTCGACCGCGGGTTCGAGCACGGCGTCCGGCGGCGCTTCGGGATCCTCCGGCTCGGCCTCCCCGAGCGCCTCCGCGCCGGCGCCGGCCGGCAGCGGCGCGGCCTCGCCCAGCTCGGCGGCCATGCAGGCCGGCCAGAAGCTCTACACTTCCGACTGCCAGAGCTGCCACCAGCCGAACGGAGCGGGGATGCCGCCGACGTTCCCGGCACTGGCCGGCGACAGCTTCCTCAGCGACCCCGCTGCCGTGGTGAAGCGCATCTACGAGGGCAAGGGGGTCATGCCGTCCCACCCCAGCTACACCGCGCAGGAACTCGCCGACGTTGCCACCTACATCCGCAACGCGTTCGGCAACGACTTCGGCCCGGTGAGCGTCCAGCAGGCCAAGCGGGCGGCCCCGAAGGCGGCACAGTGACCGCGTCTCGTCCGGTGCCGGGCGTGCTGGGCGCGCCGTCCGTCGCCGGCGGGAGGGAGGGGTAGATGTTCCGCAACGATCGCGTGATCCCGTTCTTCACGTTGCTCTTCGCTGCGGCCCTGTTCTTCATGTCGTACCTCGACGGCCGCTACATCACGGCGCTGTCGGGCGGGAAGCCGCAGCCGATGTCCGTGGGGCAGATCGGCCTCGTCAGCTTCGGCATGGTCTTCCTCGTTTACGCCGTCATCGGCTTCGTGTCGGTGTGGCTCGAGGGGGTCGAGCTCCGTCCCGGCGTCCACCGTGCGCGCCCCGGGGGGGCACAGTGGGTGGGCATGGCGCTCTCGGCCCTGGCGGTCGCCCTCTCCGGGTTGTTCGTCCAGGGCATCGCACACGCCATGCGGACCCAGCAGAACCACCCGGCCGTCGAGGGCGCCATCTTCGCGGCCATCTCGCTGTGCGTGGCGGGCCTCCTGATGCTCTACAAGAACTACTACCAGGACGATGAAGTGCATATCGAAGCAGAGGATTCGGAGGTGCCTTGGTGATGCCGGACGACGACGAGCGCAAGGGCGCCCCCGAGGAGACGTCGCCGCAGCACCGTGACGCGATCCAGACGGACGAGGTCGATGCGGAGGCCAACGAGCGCTTCATCCAGCGCCGCCGTTTCCTGCAGGCCGGCATCGGGGTGACCGTTGCGGTGACCGTCACGGGTCTGTCGGCGCTGACAGTGACCGGCAGCCTCAAGCCGATCGCCAAGATCACGCCTCAGCAGGAACCCCCTGCCGACGGCGATGTCCTGGTGCACGCCGAGGACCAGAGCAAGCCCGTCCAGCTGAGCGAGATCCAGCCGAACGCGAAGCAGCTGCTGTGCTACCCGAAGGACCCCAAGACGGGCATCGTGAAGAGCGGGACGGACAACAACCTGATCATGCTGAGCCGCTTCGATCCCAGCCAGCTGGGCCCGGACACCGCTCCGCATGCCGCGCGGGGGGTGGTCGGCTACTCCGGCGTGTGCACCCACCTGTGCTGCACGGTCAGCGACTGGGACAGCAAGAACGGCTGGCTGCTGTGCCCCTGCCATCACTCGCAGTTCGACCCGCGGGAGGACGGCAAGGTCATGGCCGGTCCCGCGCCCCGACCGCTCCCGCTGATCCCGCTCACCGTGGCGAACGGGCAGCTCACCGTGGCCGGCGGCTTCATGACCAGCGTCGGTTGTAGCTGAGGGGGTGGATCATGGGTAACTGGCTCGACGAGCGCCTGGCACTCTCCAGGCTGTACAAGAAGTTCTTCCGCAAGATGTTCCCCGTTCATCACTCGTTCTTCCTCGGGGAGATCACCCTCTTCTCGTTCGTGGTCCTGGTCCTGACAGGGGTGTTCCTGTCGATCAACTTCGAGCCGTCCATCCGTCTGGTGCAGGTGGGCACGAAGCAGCTGCCGGCCGCCTACGCCTCGGTGCAGTTCATCGACAGCCTGCCGTTCGGGCAGGTCATCCGCAGCATGCATCACTGGGCCGCCAGCGTGTTCGTCGCGGCCGCCTTCCTGCACATGATCCGGATCCTCCTCACCGGGGCGTACAAGAAGCCCCGCGAGGTGAACTGGATCATCGGCTTCCTGCTGCTGGTCTTCGCGGTCGTGGCAGCATTCACCGGCTACTCCCTGCCGTTCGACGCCTTCTCGGCCACCGCCACCAAGGTGGGCTACGAGATCGCCGCCTCCATCCCGCTGATCGGAAACTGGCTGGCGCAGGTCTTCTTCGGCGGGCAGTTCCCCACCGAGCACTCGATCCCGCGGCTGACCGCCATCCACATGGTCTGGCTGCCTCTCATCATCGGGGTCCTGATCGCCGGTCACGTGCTGATCATGTTCCTGCAGAAGCACACGCAGCCCAAGTACGCCGAGAAGATCGCGCCCGGCAAGATCCTGGGGGTGCCGTTCTGGCCGCAGCAGGCCCTCATCATGGGGGTGCTGTTCGCGGTGCTGGTGGCGGTGCTCGCCCTGGTGGGGGGGTTGTTCAACGCCAACCCCATCGAGCACTTCGGGCCTCCCGGCCCCGCTACGCCGAACGTCAAGCCGGACTGGTACTTCCTGTGGATCTTCGGCTTCCTGAAGATGATCCCCTCGAGCTGGCAGTTCACGGTGTTCGGCATCCACGTCGGCAGCGAGTTCATCGGCGTGGCGATCCCCGGGATCCTGATCGTCATCGGGTTCCTGTTCCCGCTTCTGCAACCCTCCAAGACGAAGCTGCGCTACATCGAGCTGCCCAGCCGGCACAAGGTCAGGACGGCGACCGTCATAGCCGTGTTGGCGTTCTTCATCGCCACCACCGTCGCGGCGTACAAGCAGGGGCTGGGGCTCAGCACCGGCTTCCTGTGGTTCCTGGTGTTCGGCGGCCCGCTCGTCATCGGCTTCATCGCCTACGGCGTGCTGCGCGCGATCTACGCCGAGGATCGGGACGAGAGCGAGGCGGTACCCGGCGCGGACGCGTCCCCTGGCGACTGAACCGGCCGCTCGGCCGGCTCGTACACGGCTGCGGCCGCCCTCGCCGGCGGCCGCAGCTTCTTGTGTTGGGGCGGGCCCGCCGGGGCGGGTCGAGCGGCCGGCTCGCGCGTCGGCCGCTGGCCCTATGCCGCCGGCCCCATGCCGCCGGCCCCGAGCCGTGACCCCGCGGGCGTCAGGCGCCCGCGGCGGGTGAGCGCCTCAGCCGGTCCAGGTGCTGCTTGCGGAACTTCGCCAGCTTGGGGGCGATGATCAGCCGGCAGTAGCCCTCGCCGGGATGGTTGGCGTAGTAGTCCTGGTGGTACGCCTCGGCAGGGTAGAAGGGGCCGGCGGGGACCAGCTCCGTCACCAGCGGAACCTCGTAGAGGCCGGCGTCCGCCACCTCCCGCATGACGGCCTCCGCCTCGGCACGCTGACCGTCGTCGTGGTAGAAGATCGCCGAGCGGTACTGCGGCCCCACGTCGTTGCCCTGGCGGTCCCTGGTGGTGGGATCGTGGATGCTGAAGAAGACCTGCAGCAAGTCGCGGTAGCCGATGAGACCGGGGTCGAAGCGCACCTGCACGGCCTCGGCGTGGCCGGTGGTGCCGCTGCAGACCCGCTCGTAGCTGGGGTCGGGGACGTGCCCGCCGGTGTAGCCCGAGGTCACCGAGGCGACGCCGGCGAGATCGAGGTAGACGGCCTCCAGGCACCAGAAACAGCCGCCGGCCAGGGTGGCCGTGCTGAGGGCGTGTGCGTTTCCTTCGCTCATGCCCCATGCTAGGTCGTGCCGGGCCCTTGCGGTGTCGGCCGCCGCCGGGCCGTCAGTCGGCGGCCCCCATGGGATCCCGCTCGCCGGCCAGGTACAGCCAGGTGGCGAGCACCGTGTCCGGATTGAGCGAGATGGTGTCGATGCCCTCGTCGAGCAGCCAGCGCGCGAAGTCGGGCTTGTCCGAGGGGCCCTGCCCGCAGATGCCGATGTACTTGCCCGCCGCCTTGCAGGCGCGGATGGCGTTGGCCATCAGCGCCTGCACCGCCGGGTCGCGCTCGTCGAAGAGGTCGGCGACCAGGCCGGAGTCGCGGTCGAGCGCCAGCGTGAACTGAGTCAGGTCGTTGGAGCCGATGGAGAAGCCGTCCACGTGCTGCAGGAACGCCTCCGGCCGGATGGCGTTGGAGGGCACCTCGCACATCATGATGATCTCCAGGCCGTCCTGGCCTCGCTTCAGGCCCTGCTTCGCCATGCGGCCCAGGACGTCCTCCAGCTCGCCCTCGGTGCGCACGAACGGGACCATCACCTTGACGTTGGTGAGCCCCATCTCGCTGCGCACGCGTTTCAAGGCGCGGCACTCCAGGGCGAACGCCTCGGCGAAGCTCTCCGCGCGATAGCGCGAAGCGCCGCGGAAGCCGATCATGGGGTTCTCCTCGGTCGGCTCGAACGTCTCGCCTCCCACCAGGTTCCGGTACTCGTTGGACTTGAAGTCGGTCATGCGTACGATCACCGGATGCGGCGCGAAGGCCGCGGCGATGCAGGCCACGCCCTCCTTGAGCTTCTCCTCGAAGAAGCGCACCGGGGTGCCGTAGCCCGCGCTGCGCCGCTCGATCTCCCGGCGCACGTCGTCCGCGACGTCCGGGTAGGCGAGCAGCGCCTTGGGGTGCACGCCGATGTCGTTGTTGATGATGAACTCCAGGCGGGCGAGACCGACGCCGCGATTGGGAAGCTGCGCGAAGGAGAAGGCGCGGTCGGGGGAGGCGACGTTCATCATCAGACCGACCGGCAGCTCCGGCATGCGGTCCAGCTCGATGCGCTCGACGTCGAAGCGGGGGTGGCCGCGGTACACGTTGCCTTCGTCCCCCTCGGCGCAGCTCACGGTGACCTCGTCGCCGTCCCGCAGCACGTCGGTGGCGTCGGCCGTCCCGACGACCGCCGGGATGCTGAGCTCCCGCGCGATGATGGCGGCGTGGCAGGTCCGTCCGCCGCGGTCGGTCACGATGGCGGCGGCGCGCTTCATCACCGGCTCCCAGTTGGGGTCGGTCATGTCGGTCACGAGCACGTCTCCGGGCTCCACGCGCTCCATGTCGGCCGCGCTGGGCACGATCCGCACGGTGCCCTTGGCGATGCGCGCGCCCACCGCCCGCCCGCGGGTGAGCACCGTGCCCTGTTCCAGCAGTCGGAACCGCTCCAGCACGCGGCCGCTGCGGCTCTGCACGGTCTCCGGCCGCGCCTGCAGCAGGTAGATGAGGCCGTCCTCGCCGTCCTTGGCCCACTCGATGTCCATGGGCCGGCCGTAGTGGTCCTCGATGGCCAGCGCCTGGCGGCCCAGGTCGACGAGCTCGTCGTCGGTCAGGGCGAAGCGCCGGCGGTCCGCGTCCGGCACCGGCACGGTCTCGACCAGGGTGTCGCCGGAGCCGTAGATCATCTTCTCGGCCTTGGAGCCCAGGCGACGCTGCAGGACCGGAGGCCTGCCGGCGCGGAGCCCCTCCTTGTAGAGGTAGACCTCGTCGGGGTTCACGGCGCCCTGCACCAGCAGCTCGCCGAGCCCGTAGGTGGCGGTCACGAAGACGGCCCCCTGGAAGCCGGACTCGGTGTCGAGCGTGAAGGCCACGCCGCTGGCGCCGAGGTCGCTGCGGACCATGCGCTGCACCCCCACGGACAGCGCCACGTCGGCATGGTCGAAGCCGTGATGGCGCCGGTAGGCGATGGCACGGTCGGTGAAGAGCGAGGCGTAGACCTTGCGCACATGCTGCAGGAGGGCGGCCTCACCCCGGACGTTGAGGAAGGTCTCCTGTTGCCCGGCGAACGACGCCTCCGGCAGATCCTCGGCCGTGGCCGACGAGCGCACGGCCACGGCCGGCAGGCCCCCGGCTTCGCCGAGCGCCGCGTACGCCTCACGAACGGCCCGCAGCAGCTCCTCGGGGAGCGGCGTTCCCAGGATGAGCTGGCGGACCGCCCGGCCGCGCTCCGCCAGGAGGCCCACGTCCTCGCCATCGACGCCGTCCAGCAGCGCCGCGATGCGGTCGCCCACGCCGGTGTCGTGCAGGTAGGCGCGGTACGCCTCGGCGGTGGTCGCGAAACCGCCGGGCACCCGCACGCCCGCCTCCGCGAGGTTCTGGGTCATCTCCCCGATGGAGGCGTTCTTGCCGCCCACCACGGCGATGTCGTCCAGGCCGACGGACTCGAACGGAAGGATGTACTCCACCGACGCCTCCTCTCGACGCGGCTTATCCTCGGGGCGTCCGACGGTGCGGCGCCCCAGCGATCGGGTCGTGGTCCAGGCTACCGTGTCCGGCGGCGCCGCGTCTCGACGAGCGGTACGCGCGACGGGCGCCCGGCCCGAGCCCGCCGCGCGGCGTCCGCGCGGCCGCCTTCTGGCACGAGGGCGGCACGACAGCGTCGGCGGCGAGCGACGTCGGGCGCCCGCCGCGTCGGAGCGGCGCTCCGACAGCGTCGCGAGGGCGGCCGGGAGGTGGCATGAACGCGACACAAGTCTACTTCGTCTCGGATCACACCGGCGTGACCGCGGAGGTGCTGGGACACAGCCTGCTGGCACGGTTCGGGGACGTGCCCATCCACACCACCACCCGCCCCTTCGTGAACACGCTGAGGCGGGCGGACGCGCTGGCGGCGGAGCTGGCGGGGCTCGCGGAGTCAGCGGTGGTCTTCTCGACCATCACCGACATCGGGGTGCGGGAGCGCATCGCCGCGGCACCATGCGTGCATCTCGACCTGTTCGAGCCCTTCCTCGGGCCCCTGGAGCGGGTGTTCGGTTCCAGCCCCCAAGCGCGGGTCGGCGCGTATCACAGCATCCGTGACCTGGCGAGCTACCAGGCGCGGATCGACTCGGTGGAGTTCGCGCTGGCGACCGACGACGGCTCCAACGTGCGACGGTACGGCCAGGCCGAGGTTGTGATGGTGGGTGTGTCGCGGGTGGGGAAGAGCCCCACGTGTCTCTATCTGGCGTTGCAGTACGGGGTGCGCGCGGCCAACTACCCGCTCGCCGAGGACGACTTCGAGTCGGACGCGCTACCGGAGTCGCTCGTCTCCTTCAAGGGGCGGCTGTTCGGCTTGACGATCGCTGCGCGGCGTCTCCACGAGCTCCGGCAGCAGAGACGGCCGGGGTCGGGGTACGCCGAGCTCCGCCGGTGCGAGTACGAGGTGCGCCGGGCCGAGCGGCTCTTCCGCCGCCACGCCATCCCGTTCCAGGACACCAGCACGCTCTCCGTCGAGGAGCTGGCTGCCCTGGTGCTGCAGCGGGCCGGCCTGGAGCGGCACCGCTAGAGCGGGTGCGCGGCCGCGGCCGCGGACGGCGTTCCCGCCGCGCCGTGGCGGCCGGATAGCGGCAGCCGCTGGCGCATGACCTCGAGGTGGGGCGTGGTGACACGTACCACCAGTCCGCCCTCCACGCGCACCACGGTGAGCACGTGGGAGTGGGTGGCGTGGGCGGTGACCTGCCCGCCGGCCACCACACCCTCGATGCGGTCGAGGTTGAGCGGCAGGCGCGCCAGCGGCGCGGCCTCGGGGTCGAGCCGGTCTCGGACCGTCAGGCAGGACGGGCTGAGCTCCAGTGTGAGGCCGTCGGCGCTGTGGATGACGAAGGTGTCACCTTCATCGTCGACGTTGGGATCGTGGAAGAAATCGCTCATCAGGCTTCCTCTCCGGTCGTCGCTGAGCCTGCGGCCAGGCGTGAGCACGCCATGGCGGGCGCAGTGAACGGCGTGCGACTGCAGCGGAGCGTCGCCCTCGCCTCTCTCCGGTCCCCTCCCGGTGGACCGCCGAACAGCCTAGGCCGGTAGCGGGTGGGGTTTATGTGAGCCGCTTCGCTTCTGGCGCCGTAGGCTGGAGGCGTGCCGGAGCTGCCGGACATCGAGGCCTACCGCGCCGCACTGGCCACGCGCGCCGTCGGCGAGCCGTTGCGGGGCGTGCGCCTGCGCGGCGTGTTCCTGCTCAGGACGGCCGATCCGCCTCTCGGGCAGTTCCGCGATCTACGGCTCACCGGCACGCGGCGGGTCGGCAAGCGCCTGGTGCTGGCGTTCGAGGAGCTCGAGCCGCGGCGCTTCCTGGTGTTGCACCTGATGCTCGCGGGTCGCCTGACGTGGGCCAGGCCGGGCGCCGGCCTCCCCGGCAAGCGCGGCCAGGCCGCCTTCGACTTCGATGCGGGGAGCCTGCTGCTCACGGAAGCGGGCAGCCGGCGCATGGCGTCGCTTCACGCGGTGGAGGGCGAGGCGGCGCTGGCCGCCTTCGACCCCGGCGGCCTGGAGCCCGTGGGCGCGACCGCCGCGGCCTTCGCCGAGAGGATCCGGCGCGAGCGTCACACGCTGAAGCGGGCGCTCACCAGCCCGCACCTGCTCGCCGGCATCGGAGGCGCCTACGCCGACGAGATCCTGTTCGCCGCCGAGCTGTCCCCCGTGGCGCTCACCACCTCGCTCGACGATGCCCAGCTGGAGCGCTTGCGCACGGCGACGGTCGGGGTGCTCGAGCGCTGGACGGCGCGCCTGGAGGAGCCGGTGGCGCGGGGCCGCTGGCCGAAGATCACCGCCTTCCAGGAAGGCATGGCCGTGCACGGTCGCTACCGGGAGCCGTGCCCTCGTTGCGGCGCGCCGGTCCAGCGCATCCGCTACGCGTCCCGGGAGACGAACTACTGCGCCGTCTGCCAGACCGGCGGAACGGTGCTCGCCGACCGCGCCCTGTCGCGCCTGCTGGGGAAGGACTGGCCGCGATCGCTGGAGGCCTGGGAGGAGCGCCTGGGTGGGGGTGCGGCGGATGCGCGGCCGTCGTCCCCCGGGGACCCGCCGGAGTCGTCGTGAGGAGCGCGTGCGGACGGCCCCGCCCCGGCCCGCGCCGCACGAGGGGCCTCACGGCGAGGACGGAGGAGGTGTCGTGAGGGGCGAGGTGTTGCGGCCGGGGTCCATCGGGTTGGCTTGGAAGAAGGTCCAGATCTGGTCGCTGGCGTGGATGGCGGTGGTGATGTTGCCGGCCACCGCGGGCGGCAGGAGGGCCGGGCCGCCGGGCCAGTTGTGGCCGCCGCCCTGGATGGCGTAGAACCAGACGTCCCGTCCGAACGCGCAATGGCGGTAGCGCAGGCTGACGACGTGGGTCGTCCCATCCGACCCGTCCGGGAAGGCCTGGTTCTCGGGCAGGAAGGCGCACGCGTTGCGCAGCGCCCAGAACGCCACGCTCTGGGGTGCCGGGAGCGCCGCGTAGCGCTGCTGCCCTTGCTGCTCGACGACGATGCCGTTCCACGGCACGTTGGTGTCGGCCGTGCCTTGCATCAGCAGGATCGGGGCGGTGGGCGTGACGTCGCAATCGAACACCATGTCCGGGAGCATCTCGGCGCTCACCACGGCGAACGCCGCGAACTCGTCCGAGATGCCGCAGGCCGCCCGTTCGGTCATGAAGCCGCCGTTCGAGAAGCCGGCCAGGTAGAGGCGGGAGCGATCGAGAGGGAGGTCGAGGGCGATGCGCTCGACGAGCCGGCGCAGGAAGGCGAGGTCGTCCACCCGGCTGCGGGCGACCACCCCGGGCACGCCCCGGTAGTAGTTCCAGGAGTCGCCGCGGGACTCGGGGTAGGCGACCACGAAGCCCTTCGCGTCGGCCAGCGCGTTCATCTGGCTCAACGCGGCCATGCCGTAGCCGCTGTCGCCGCGGCCGTGGAGCACCACCACCAGCGGGGCCGGCCTGGCGGGGTCGTAGCCCGGCGGGACGTAGACGTCGAAGCTGCGGGCGGGGCCGGGGGCCGTGCGGTGTGGCTCGGGCGGGACCAGTTGGCGCCACGGCTCGCCCGCCGCGACCGCCACGGCGATCGCCGTGGCGTCCAGGTTCGCGCTCCCCAGCGTCTGCTCCTTGGCGCCTGCGACCGTCACCGCGCGCCCGGGGCGCGGCCACGTACCGCCGTCGCCGGCGACGCGCACGGCGGCCGCGTAGCGGCCCGCCCGGCAGCCGCTCGCGACCGCCACCGCGTGGCCCGCCTCGGGCACCGTGGCGCACCCCAGCCGCTGCGCCCAGAAGGCCAGGGTGGCGTCCACGCCCACGCTGCGGGCGTCGACGCCGGCGCTCTGCAGGCTGTGCCCTCCCCACGGGTGCCGCGGGTCGTCATCGCCGTGGAGCAGCACCAGCGACGGCGCGCCCGAGCCGGCGCAGGCCGCTCGCTGGTAGTCCCACAGGCTGGCGTTCACCACGATCAAGGCGGCAGCGAGCGCCGGCTCACGGCAGCCGAGCTGCAGGGCCATCGCGCCGCCGGACCCGAGACCGGCCACGGTGACCCTGCGGCCGTCCACCCCGAAACGCCGTACGGCGTCGGCGACCACGGCCTGCAGGAACGCGACGTCATCGCGAGGCGTCAGCCTGGCGAAGCCGGAGACGGCGCCGCGGCCGTCGTTCCACAGCACCCCGTCGCTGGCCGGGAAGGCGACGGCCACGCCGGCCGCCGCCGCCGCGCGAGCGAGGCCGGTCATGGCGCGCATCGCCTCCGGCGACGAGGCCGCGCCGTGGAGTGCGAGCAGCAACGGAGCGCCCGCGCCGCCGGTTGGGGGGAGCTCCATCAGGTAACGGCCCGCCGGGGCCGTGGCGGTCGCAGGCAGCGTGACCGACCGGCTCGGCGTGGCGGCGCACGCCACGGAGAGGGCGGTGAGCGCGCCGCCGAGGGCAACGGCGCGGGCGACGGTGCGGACGACGGTGCGGGCGTGACGCAAGGCCGCACCCGGCCGCGCCGTCCGGCGCGGGGGCCGTTGCCCTGTCGGACGCCTGCGAAGCATGCTTCACCCATGCTAGAGCGGGAATGTGAGAGGCGCTACCGTTCCGGGCGGCTGGCGAGCCGGATGCGAGCCCGGGCATCTTAGACTCCGGACATGGCGTCGCGACGTTCCGCAGAGCCAATGGCGGTGCGCTTCGTGCGCGGCGGCGGCGTGGCGGGCTCGGGCGTCCGGCTTCAGGAGTGGCGGTCCGAGCTCACCGGCAGGGTGTACGAGGTGGACGAGCGCGACGGCTACGCGACGGCGGACGCGCTCCAGCCGGGATCCGCCGGCTACCTGTCGTTCGTCGGCGGCACCCCCGTGGTCACGCGCCGTCGCGACGACCCGCCGCCGGCGCCGTCGCCGCGTCATACCCCCCGGGCCCTCCGGAGCGCTCCGGCCCGCGCACCCGCCCGCGGCGCCCGGCTGTGGATCCTGCTGTTGGCGGCGGTCGCCGCGGCCGTGCTGTTCCGGCTCGTCGGGCGCTGAGCGTCCGGGCATGTGACCAGCGGACGCCTCGACTCCGGAGGGCTCGTGCAGGCTGGGGCGGAGGAGGTCGACATGGCGTCCGAGTACGAGAGCTGGGGCCGGTCGGGCCCGGCAGCTGCCACCTGCCTGACGCCTTCGGTCGCCCCGGCCACGCCGGCGATCCCTGGCGAGGCATCGACCGCCATGCGCGTGCCCTGCCGTCGTGAGCCCGGCGCGCACGGACTCGGCGGCCGGCGGTAGCATGAGTCACCATGACTCACACTGCCTCCGCTCATCCGGTACGGCGCGTGTGGTGGTTGCTGCCGTTGGCCGTTCTCATCGGCGCGGCGCAGGCGGCGAGCGGGGACGAGGCTCAGGCCCTCTACCGCTCGGGGTCCTTCGAGCAGGCGTACCAGCTCGCGGTCGCGGTCGACAGCGCTGCCATGCAGACGCTGGCCGCGCAGGCGGCGATCGCCCGCGGCCTGTACCAGGGGAGCTCCGAGGAGGACACGCTCACGTGGTTGCGGCGCGGCGAGACGGCGGCGCAGGCCGCCGTGAAGCTCGCGCCTGACTCGCCGCCTGCGCTCCTGGCGCTGGCGCAGGCCAAGGGCGAGCTCGCCCGGCGCACCGGGCCGCTCGCCAACGTCAGCGTTCCCGGGGAGGTCGGCGGTCTCCTCAAGAAGGCGGTGAGCCTCCAACCCCGGAACCCCGACGCCCTGGTGGGACTGGGGCTGTGGAACCTGGAGCTGACCGACCGGGGCGTGGGGTGGCTCTACGGCGCCAGCCGCGGTGGCGCCCTGGAGATGGTGGCGCGGGGGGTGGCGCTGGCGCCCGACCGCATCGACCTGCGGGTGCAGTACGCCAGCGCCCTGCGCATCGTAGGCGATGTCGCGCGCGCCCGCGAACAGCTCGACAAGGCGCTCGCCATGACCCCCGGTACGGCCCTGGAGCGTTACGCGCAGGACGACGCGAAGGCGATGCTGAGCCAGCTCGGCGGCGGCTCAGGATGACCGCTGGCGCCATCGCCAGGCGCCCCGGCACCGCTCCGGCCGCCGTCGCTTCGGCACCGCTCCGGCCGCAGGCTCCCGGTCCGTCTCGCGGCGGCGTCGGCCCCCCGACAGGATCTGCGCGAGGCGTCCGTAGAGTGATCGCGAACGGAGGAGACCATGCGCTACAGACCCCTGGGAAGAACCGGAACGCTCGTTTCCGAGCTGTGCTTCGGGACCATGACCTTCGGCGGCGAGGGCATGTGGGAGAGCATCGGCAAGCAGCAGCAGGCCGAGGCCACGGCCCTGGTCGAGCGGGCGCTCCGAGGCGGCATCAACTTCATCGATACCGCCAACGTCTACTCGTCCGGTACCAGCGAGCGGCTGCTCGGCCAGGCCCTGCGCGACCTGGGAGTCGACCGCGACCGCGTCGTGCTGGCGACCAAGGTGCGCGGGCGCATGGGCCCGGGCGTGAACCAGACGGGGCTGAGCCGGGGGCATATCGTGGAGCAGGTCCACCACAGCCTGGAGCGGCTGCAGACCGATCACCTGGACCTCTACCAGATCCACGGCTTCGATCCCCTGACGCCGCTCGAGACGACCTTGCGGGCGCTCACCGACCTGGTGCGGGAGGGCACGGTGCGTGCCATCGGCGCCAGCAACCTGGCTGCCTGGCAGCTCGCCAAGGCGCTGTGGGCCAGCGACGTGCAGGGCCTCGAGCGCTTCGAGAGCCTGCAGGCCTACTACACCGTCGCCGGCCGGGACCTCGAGCGCGAGCTCGTGCCGCTGCTGCGGGACCAGGGGTTGGGGCTGATGGTGTGGAGCCCGCTCGCCGGCGGCCTGCTGTCGGGCAAGTACGACCGCAACACCGCCAGGGCCGGGGACGCCCGGCGCGACGACTTCGACTTCCCGCCGGTGGACCGGGAGCGGGCGTGGGGCGTCATCGACGTCATGCGCGAGATAGGCGAGGCGAAGGGCGCCAGCGTCGCGCAGATCGCTCTGGCCTGGCTGCTGCACCAGGACGTCGTCACCAGCGTCATCGTCGGCGCCAGGAACATGCGCCAGCTCGATGCCGATCTGGCCAGCATCGACGTCGAGCTGGACCGTAACGACCTGGCGCGGCTCGACGACGTCAGTGCGCTGCCTCGCGAGTACCCCGGCTGGATGCTCGAGCGCCAGGGCGCCGACCGCGACCTGGAGCGCGCGGCCGAGGAGACCCCTGCCGTGATCGGGGAGCGCCGGCAGGCGAGCGACTGACCGCCCCTTCGCAGCCGAGCCACCGGAAGCGGTTGGTACCATCGGGGCGGAACCGAGGACCCGCACGGGACGCCCGCGGCCGCGCTCCGAGCGCGTCTCGCGTTGCCGGAGGGAGCGGACCGATCATGACAGGCGAGCGACGCGACGTGGTGGTCGTGGGTGGCGGCTCCGCCGGATCCGCGATCGCCAACCGCCTCAGCGCCGACGCTGGCACGAGCGTCCTGGTGCTGGAGGCGGGGAGGGCCGACTGGCCCTGGGACGTGCTCATCCACATGCCGGCGGCGCTGGCGTTCCCCATCGGCAACCCCCGCTACGATTGGCAGTACCGGTCCGACCCCGAGCCGCACATGGGCGGGCGGCGGGTGTACCACGCCCGCGGCAAGGTGCTGGGGGGCTCCTCCAGCATCAACGGCATGATCTTCCAGCGCGGCAACCCGATGGACTACGACCGGTGGGCGCGCGCGCCGGGCATGGAGGCCTGGGACTACGCCCACTGCCTGCCCTACTTCAAGCGCATGGAGACCTGCCTGGCGGGCGCCGACGACTGGCGCGGCGGGGCGGGACCCCTGCTCCTCGAGCGGGGCCCGGCCGAGGGGCCGCTCTTCGAGGCGTTCTTCGAGGCCGTGCAGCAGGCCGGGTACCCTCTCACCCACGATGTCAATGGGTACAGGCAGGAAGGCTTCGCGCCGTTCGACCGCAACATCTACCGGGGGCGGCGCTGGTCGGCGTCGAAGGCGTACCTCGGTCCCGCCCGCGGCCGCTCCAACCTGGAGGTGCGGACGCGCGCCTTCGTCACGCGCGTCCTCTTCGACGGCGCCCGCGCCACCGGCGTGGAGTACGTGCGCGGCGGCGCGGTCAGGCGGGTCGAGGCGGGCGAGGTGATCCTCTGCGGCGGCGCCATCAACACGCCGCAGCTGCTGCAGCTCTCCGGCGTCGGGCCGGCCGAGCACCTCCGCTCGCTGGGGCTCGACGTGGTGGCGGATGTGCCCGGGGTCGGCCGGAGCCTGCAGGACCACCTCGAGGTCTACATCCAGCACGCCTGCGAGCAGCCGGTCTCGATGGCGCCCTGGCTGGCCTGGTGGCGCAGGCCGTGGGTCGGCTTCCAGTGGCTGTTCTTCCGGAGTGGAGCGGGCGCCAGCAATCACTTCGAGGCAGGGGGCTTCGTGCGCTCCAACGACGATGTGGGCTGGCCCAACCTGATGTTCCACTTCCTGCCGCTGGCGATCCGCTACGACGGCAGCTCGCCTGCCGGCGGGCACGGCTACCAGGTCCACGTCGGCCCCATGTACTCCGACGTTCGCGGCGAGCTGAAGATCCGCTCGACCGACCCGCGGGCGAAACCGTCCATGCGCTTCAACTACCTCTCGACCCGGAACGACCGCCGCGAGTGGCTCGAGGCGGTGCGAACGGCCCGCCGCATCCTCGCCCAGCCGGCGTTCGCCCCCTACGACGGGGGCGAGCTGTCGCCGGGCCCGGCCGTGGCGAGCGACGACGAGATCCTGGACTGGGTGGCGCGCGACGCCGAGACCGCCCTCCACCCGTCGTGCACCGCGAAGATGGGCACGGACGAGCTGTCCGTGGTGGACCCGGGCTCCATGCGGGTCCACGGCCTCGAGGGGCTGCGCGTGGTGGACGCCTCGGTGATGCCGATCATCACCAACGGCAACATCTACGCCCCGGTGATGATGATCGCCGAGAAGGCAGCCGATCTCATCCGCGGGGAGGCGCCGCTGCCACCTTCGGACGCGCCCGTCTACCGCCGGGCCGAGGCCCGGCGGTCCTAGCTCCCGACGGGCGCCGCGCGCCGCCGACGGCCCACCCCCACAGGCGCGCCACGGCCGCGCCGCGCCGCTCGCGCCGGACGTGGCCGTCCGCGCCGCGCACGCCCGCCGCATGCGCCAGCCGATCCCGTTCTCGCTCCTCCAGCATGGCCCGCACGTGGTCGCGGATCATCCGGTACTCGACGAGCTCCTTGCCGTGCAACATGGGCGGACCCCTTCCGGCGCACGCGTGCCTGTAACTGTCGTAAAGTGTACGCCGGTTAGTGTAACTTGTCAAGATGCTATACTGGTTACATATGGAGCATCCGGAGGATCTCGACCTCGGCAGCAAGCCGGCGAACGGCGACCTCAGGTACGTCCAGGGGTTCGTGAACACGGCGGACATCGAGGCGGGCCGCGACATGCTGGCGACCCGCGAGGGCCTGGCGCGTTGGCTCGAGCGTCACGGTCTGCTCGCGGCAGGCACGCCCGTGAGCGAACGGGATCGCGAGCGGGCGGTCGCCTTCCGCGAGGCGTTGCGGTCGATGATCTTCGCCCACCACGGGGATCCGCTCGACCCGGGAGCGGTAGCCGTGCTCGACGCCATCGGGCGCAAGGCCCCGCTCCACCTCAGTTTCGACCGCAACGGCGGCGCCACCCTCGCGCCCGTGTCGGCGGGCGTGGAGGGCGCCCTCGCGCGGCTGTCGGCCGTCATCTACCGGGCGATGCTCGACGGCAGCTGGACGCGGCTCAAGGTGTGCCGCAACGATGCCTGCCGGTGGGCCTTCTTCGATGCGTCGCGGAACCGCTCGGGTTCGTGGTGCTCGATGGAGGTGTGCGGCAACCGCATGAAGGTGCGTGCCCACCGCGAACGGCACGGGGGTTAGCGGCGGCGGGCCGAGAACGGTGGAGCGGCACGGCGGCAGCGGCGCGGGTGCGTTACGGGGGGCGCCGGTGGCGCGGCGAGGGTGGCGGGGCGAGCGCGGCGATCCTGGAGCGCCGTTGGCGTCCCGGCCGGTCTTGCTGTCTCCCACGGCGTTCGGTCGGCACAGCGGCGCGCTCCGGCGAGCGAGTGTGCGCTTCGTCGGAGAATCTCGTGACGGCTGCATTAGGCTCTTCTCAGTTCGATTTCATGGGTCGTCCCTAGCGTACCGGTTGCCACGGCCGGTGGTCTGCCGCCGGTCGCGGCACGGTCCGGCGGCTTCGAGGCCCGATCCTTAACTGGGCGCTTTGGACGGGCGGAGCCAGTAGCGCAACCTGCCGGACGCACCCTGCCAGACGATGCGCAGGCGGTCGGACGCGCCCATGCCCCGCAGACGCGGGGTGAGGAGGTCCAACGATGCTGAAGCGGAGCCTACTTGCACTGATGGTGGTGATGGCCGCGGGCGGCGTGCTGGCGCAAGCCTTGCCCGACGGCGCCTCGCCCCAGCCCTCGCCCTACGGAGGCGCGGCGGTGAGCGCGGCCTTCAGCGCCTACTCGCTGCTCGTGCCCGTCGGGCCCGCGTTGCTCGCCGCCGCCGAGGTGGCGCCGTCGAGCCTCGCGATCGGCGCGGTGTGGCCGGCGCGCAACGACGACCGGCTCGAGCTCATGCTGGCGAGCGACGCCACGACCGTGTCGCTGCCGTACGCGCTGGCGGACGCTGCCAGGCCGGCGCGGAGCCCGGAAGGGTGGCGGCTCGTGAAGGTCTGACCGCGAGCACTGCCTCGACGACGTCACGATGGGGACGGGCTTCAGCCCGTCCCCATCGGCGTGGTGCGGGCCCGGACGGCGCGGGCTCAGCTTCGCTTCAGCGACCGGGCCTACCGTCTGGCTGGGCGGCAGCGATGCACCCAGGCCCGGCGGCGCGCACCCTCGCTCCCTGTCGAACCGCGAGGCAGGGGAGGGCACCACCGACCGGACACGCCGGGATCGCGCGCGCCCGAGCCCCCGGGGAGTGCGGGGCAGGGAGGTACGCTGATGATCTGGAGGAACATCCTGATAGCCCTGGCCGTCGCCGTGCTCGGCGGCATGGTGTTCGCCGACGCCTTGCCGGCCCAGTCGACGCTGGTGATCACCGATGGGACCACGCCGATCGCCTCGGGTACCTACGTCGGCGGCGCTCTGAGCGTGAACGTCGTGTGGGACGGCACCAGTGAGGTCAGCTACGACAACGCCACGCTGACGGTGACCACCCGCGGCGGCGACACCCTCACCTACACCGTCGACGTGAGCGTGGACGCCGGTGGCAACGTCACCATCACGCTGGCCGACGGCACGCCGCTCGAGCAGATCAACCCCTCGATCCTGGCACGCGGGCAGACGCCGGTCTACGGGACCACGACCGCCTACACGGCGCCTACCCTGCCTCCTCCCGGACCCAACGGGCACGCCAACGCCAACGCCTTCGAGCATGCCGCCAACGCCACGGAAGGCATGGGCAACGCCTCTGCCCACGCGACCGCCGGGAACGGCGGCAGCCACGCCGATGCGCACGCCGGTGAGGGTTCGGGGAACGCGAGCCACTAGACCCGACGCGA
>DATFNF010000056.1:0-13072 GCA_035266525.1 Trueperaceae bacterium
GAAGCGCACGAAGGCTGCAACGGCCTCGCTGGTGTCGCTCTCCGGCCCGATCGGATCGCCCAGGGCCACGCCCACGTTACCGACGGGCTTGTAGGCCACCACCGAGCCGCCCGGCGTGAGCAGGTACTGCTTCTCGCCCAGCAACGTCACGTGCGCCAGGCTGGTCCGGCCATGCTCGCGCACGATCTGCGCGGCGCGCTCGCGTTCTGGAGCGCCAGGGCGACCGCGCTCCACCACCGGCCGCAACGCCATCACCAGCGCGGTCCCGAGGGTGGCCGCCGCCACCACGTAGATGCTGTGGAGGAAGAAGCGGGCCAGCCGCGTCTGCGGCAGCGGCGGAGCGCCGAAGGTGAACATCGACACGGTGGCGGAGAACGCCTCCCTCAGGCCCAGATGCCCGCGGAACAGCGGGTCGAGCGCCGTGTACCCGATGGTGCCGTACAGCAGGGTGACGAACACCGACAGCGCGAGGATGCGCAGCGCCCGGCGCAGCGTGGGGTTGTCGCTGCGCGCCACGAACTGGTTGCGCCCGAGCATCAGAACCGCGATCATGCCCAGGCTGAGGAACGCGGCCTCGAGCTCCAGCCCCTTGAGCAAGTTCGCCAGCGTGCCCAGCCCCAACACTGCCAGAGCGAGGCGCCAGGCATTGCGTTGCCGCCGGGCAAGCCCCCGGGCGAGCACCAGCAGAGCGAAGCCCGCCAACCCGGCCACAAGCCTGCTGGCGGCCCGGTACTCGAACGGCACGACCCCGCGCAGCAGGTCCAGGCGCGCGGGCACCGTCGCACGCGCGGCGGACCACACGTCGACGATGCCGACGGCGAAAACCAGGGTGACCGCGACCCGGACCCACCAGCCTGGATCGAGCCGCAAGCGCCTCACGCGCCCCTCCGGGAACCGGTGGCACCCCGCAGCCGACGGAAGCGCTCTGCCAACCAACCGGCCGCCCCGCCGTAGACGAGGGTCGCAACATGCTCGGCACCGGCGTTCACGCTTCGTGGCAACGCGTGTGGCGCCGAAGTGGTCACCAGCCACACGGTGGCCGTGAGCGCCGTGAACGCTACCAGGGCCGAACGCCAGCGCGGCGCCATCGCGGCGCTGAACGCAAGCACGCCGAAATAGCCGGCGGACGCGCCGATGTCACGGCTGTTGCGCACCAGACCGGTGGTGGCGGGGACGGCGTAGAGGAGCGTGACGGTGGCGAAGGCCAGGGCGTGGAGCAACGCGAAGGCGAGGAGTGCCGTCAGGCTGCCCGCGCGCCGTTCGAGCAGCGCCACGCCTACGCCAGTCAGAGCGAGCGCTTGGATCAGCGACCACGGCCCGTCGGTGAAGAGGGCGGCTCCGAACAGGCGCAGCAGGTCCAGGTGGAGGAGGTCCGTGGGGCGGAAGCCGACCGCCCTGATCAAGCCGTGGGGGACGTCAAGCCAGGCGCTGCCGGTCACGAGAGCGACCCCGAGTAGCGCGCCCAGGAGCAGGATGGTGGTGGGGTAGCGCAGCGCAAGGAGTGTCTTGAGCGGGGGCCGTTCGCGGGACGCCACAGACTCCCAAGATACGCCGCTCCGACCACGGGCGAGCGCTCGACGACACCGACAGGCCGGCGCGCTCCGCCAGCAGCCGGACATTCTCATCCGTCAACTCCACATCGCGGCAAGGCCCGGTCTCTCGCTTGGGCGAGGTGACGTAATCGGCCGGGTTCCTCGCCAGCATCTGCCAGGCGACCGCCTGCTTGAGCGGGCCCTTCCGCAGCACGTGCGTCAGCCTGGGCTCTTACCCTTCGCCTGCATCTCCGCGCAAAGCTGCTGGACGTCCGCCGGCCGGAGCGATGTCAACCTCCGTGCGCCGAGCGTAGGCCGCACGTTCCGGCGGAGCATCGCCTTGTACTCCCGATAGGTCCTGGCGGGGACGCGCGGCTTCACGGCCGCCTCCAGTCACCGGCCTAGATACCCGTCCACCGTGATGCGGTTGCCAACCAGATCCTCGCCCGTGTCCTTGCATCCCGTCACCAGAGTGGCTTGGTCTATGCGTCCCGCACGCACGGTTACCGGCTTGAAGAGCCCAGCGCCACCTGGCCGTGGCACCAGCCGACCTCCGGGTGAGGCCCCGACGCACGGACCCTGCGGCATGGAAGGGCGCATCCTTCGTGGAGGGACGTGCTCGTGGCCGTTGTTACGCTCGCGAGGCCCCACATCGACTGTTGTGTCACCGTTGTGTCAACCTACCCGGAGCTGCCCGATATCGGCCGATCTCGGCACATTCTCACACAAGAGCCGAACGACGTTTATGCCGTCTCGCGCGCATTCAGCTAAACTGGACAGCCTGAGCCGAAAAACCCCGTCCAGCACCGCACTCAGGAGGTCAGGGGTTCGAATCCCCTCAGCTCCACCAAGCATCCTCGGGACTAGGGGCGCGGCCGGCGTGGGTCGCGCCCCGCTTCTGTAGGGCGGTCCCCCGGAGCCCACGCGCGCGCGTCACCGGTGACGGTCGTACCAGCTACGCCAGATCCAGCGGTAGATGGGGATCCAGCGCGGGATCCGGTTCAACACCGGCACGAACGGCAGGAACAGCGGCAGCAGCACCAGGGCCACCAGCACGATCAGGACCACCTGGAGATCACCGTTGGGCGAGCTCGCCATCGGGGGCACCTGATAGAGGAACGTGTAGGGCCACAACCACCAGGCGCCCGGATAGGGCCCCGTCTCGTGGCTGATCCCCCAGCGGTTGCCCGTCATGTTGAGCGAGCGCGCCACGGCGTGGTCGACCGAGCCCTGGAAGAAGAGCAGCGCGCGGCTGAGGTCGAGGGCGTAGGGGTGCCGCTGCCCGGCCTCGAGCGCGCCGGTCAGCAGGCCGGAGCGGCCCAGCCGCAGCATGCCGTTCATCAACGCCGGGACGGGGCCGTAGGCGCCGGGCGGAACGACGACCCGTGCGCCCGACACCTCGGCCTTGCCGACGGCACCGAGATAGGCGCGCGCCCAGGCACGTTGCTGGGCGACCGTCGCGCCGCGGAAGGCGGCGAGGGGCGCGGCCAGCGACGGGTCGAGGACGGCAGCGCGCTCCAGAGGCGCAAGCACCAGGTCACGGGCAGGAGCGACGGGCTCGGTAACGCCGAACCAGTTCGCCGGCGCGACGCCGAGCAGGCGCTGTGCGTTGGCCGGATCGTGCGTGTAGGGTGGACCGTAGCCGCTCAGGGCGCTGCTGCCGGCGAGCATGCGGGCGGTGGTGCGAACGAACGCCAGCGGCTGGAGGCGGGCGACGTCCCGTGCCCGCACGGTGGGGGAGTCGGGCGAACCGAAGAGGGCGGCCAGCACGAGCACCAACGCCATCACCAGGGCCAGCACCAGGATCCCCTCGAGCAACAGGTCGTAGGGCTTGGTCGGGATGCCACGCAGCGTCCGCTCGGAGCGGGCGCTCACCGTCCGGCCTCGGCCGCCTTCGTGTCCGGGAGCGGTCGAACCGGGCCGTCACGCCGGATCAGGAACAAGTGCACCCCGACCAGTCCGACGATCACCAGTGGCAGCACGACCACGTGGAGCGTGAGGACCTGCCCGAGGTTCATGGGGTTGAAGATGCTCCCGCCCCCCACCGCGTTGATGGCGTCCTTGGACTGCACTGCGATCCACTGCGAGTCGAAGTTCGTCTGCGCCAGGTAGCCGGTGAGGCCGGTGAACAACGCCACGAAGAACGCCAGCATGCCGACCGCCCAGGTGGGCCAGCGGCCGTCGCGCCAGGCGGCCATGAAGAACTTGGCGGCCATGTGGAGCACGAGCGCGGCGAAGAAGACCTGGACGCCCCAGAAGTGGAGCGAGTTGACGAAGCGGCCCACGGGCCGGTGGTGGTACCAGCTGGGCCCGAACGCCGCCAGCACGACACCGCTGGCGACGAGCTCGACGAGCGCCATCAGGCTGCCCGCACCGAAGAGGTACGCCAGGGAGTCCACGTAGACCGGCATGCGCGTGGGCAACGCGTCCTCCAGCGTGAGATTGCGCTGGAGGACGCGTTGGAAGCGCTGTGTGAGGTTCATGCCTCGGCCTCGTCGGCCGGCTCCAGCAGCCGCGGCAGCCTCAGCCACGCGGCGAGCAGCAAGGTCATGTCGACCAGCGCCCAGGCCACCAGGTTGGGGAGGGCGAGGTCGAACACACCGAACACGACGTGGGGCGCGGCGGAAAGGAGTTGTGTCGGAAGCAGTTGCACGGCTGCACCTCCTCGGGAGTTGCGCCGGCGTGCGGCGCGGCGCGCCGGCCACCGAGAGCAAGGGTAGGACCGCCGCGTGACGGGCGGGTGATAGCCAGGTGGCATGGATGAAACCCGGCCGAGAGCTCGGCACCCCGCCGCCGCGGGCTGCTGCCGGGCCGCGCGCTCCCGCCCCACCAGGGATCACCCCAGCGCGACGTCGAGCGCCAGCATCACCAGCACGCCCGCCATGGTCCCCAGGGTGGCGATGCGCTCGTTGCCGCGCCCGTGCGTCTCGGGGATGATCTCGTCGCTGATGACGTAGAGCATCGCGCCCGCCGCGAAGCCCATGGCGTAGGGCAGCAGCGGCGTCACGAAGCTCACGGCCCAGGCGCCGAGCACGGCCAGCGGGATCTCGACCAGGCCCGCGCGGATGCCCGTGAAGGCGGCATACCACAGGCTCCCCATGCCGGCGTTGCGGGCCGCCACCGAGACCGCCAGCCCCTCCGGGACGTTCTGGATGCCGATGGCGAGCATCAGCGTCAGCGCCTCCCGCACGGCCTCGCCGCCGAAGCCGACACCGACGGCCAGCCCCTCGGGCATGTTGTGCAGGGTGATGGCGACGATGAACAGGATCACGCCGCCGACCCCGCCCCCGCCGCCGGACCCGCCCGCGGCGGCGTCCGGGCGAACGCGGCCGGTCACCAGGACGTGGATGTGCGGCACCCAGGCGTCGGCGCGGTCCAGCATCACCACCCCCAGCACGATGCCGGCGAGCACGGGCAGCAACCCGCCGCGCTCCACGCCCGGCAGGATCAGGCTGGTGAAGCTGGCGGCCAGCATCACGCCCGCGGCGAAGCCCAATGCGCCGTCCAGCGCCTGACGCGTGGGCCGCCGCCATACCAGGATGGCGAGCGCTCCCAGCAGGTTGAGGAAGGTGATGACGCAGCCGCCGGCCAGCCCCTGCCACACGGGGTCGGTCCCGACCACCTCGACGAACAGATCCGCCAGATGGGTCATGTCGGGCGCCCTCTCCCCCAGCATAGGCGACGCGCGTTCGCGCCGCCTCGCATGCACTCCAGGCGTTATAGTCTGAGCCGCTGTGACGCTGCTCCTGGGACTCTTCGCCTCCGGCCTCGCGGCGGGCGCCCTCGGGGCTCTGCTCGGCCTGGGCGGCGGCATCTTCCTGGTGCCGATGCTCACGCTGGTCTTCGGCTTGCCGGTACGGGTGGCGGTGGGAACGAGCCTGGTGTGCGTCATCGCCACCTCGGCCGGGGTGGCGGCGCTGGCGTCCGAGGAGGGCGGCGCCGACGTACCCCTGGCGTTGCGGCTGGAGATCGCCACGGCTGCCGGCGCCGTGCTGGGCGGCGTGGTGAGCGCGTTCATCCCGGCCCGCATCCTGAGCTTCGTGTTCGCAGCGGTGGTGTTCGGCACCGCCGGCTACACCCTCTACAAGGCGGCCGGGCCCGGCGAGGCCATGTACCGTCGCGACTACACCCCGAAGCGCTGGGGCCTCGGGTACTCCGTCGCCAGCCTGGCCGGCATGGTCTCCGGCCTGCTGGGGGTGGGCGGCGGCTTCATCAAGGTGCCCACCATGTACGCCATCATGGGTGTCCCGTTGGGCGTGGCGACCGCCACCAGCAACTTCATGGTCGGCATCACCGCGGCGGCCAGCGTGTTCGTCTACCTGGGCAGGGGCGACGTCCGCCCCGTGATCACGGTGGTCACCGCCGGGGCGGTGTTCATCGGGGCCGCCGCGGGCACGTTGCTGCAGGGCCGGCTCAAGGTCAGCTGGCTGCGCTGGGGGCTGGTTCTCTTGATGTTCGGCATCGGCGCGCAGATGCTGCTGAAGGGGTTCTGAGGCACGCCGTGGCCGACGGGCACGGTCGCGACCCGGCAGGCATGGACGCCATGATGCGGCGCGTGTCGCGGCTGCTCTCCGGCTTCGCGCTGGCGCTGATGGCGCTGGGTCTGGCGCTGGCGATCGCCCACGGCAACGCCGCTTCCGGGCCGCTCAGCCTCGGGCTCACGCTGCGCTCGCACCGCCTCATGCTCTTCGGCGTGGGCACCCTCGCCGTGCTCCCCGGCGTGCGGGTGCTGGTGGCGATGTCCTACTACACCGCCGCGCGGCGCCTGGCCGAGGCGCTGGTAGCGCTGGTGGTGGTGCTGGAGCTGATCGCCTCGATGATCACCGGCGGCTGACGCCGGCCACGGGGCCGCCCTGCCGCGGCCGGCCGCACGCCGGCCGGCACCCCCTAGAAGAGGCAAATGTCCCGTCCCTGTAAGCGATTCTTACGACACGCCTGTAAGACTTTCGCCGATGCGTGGAGCCGGCGAGCCGCCTAGGCTGTCAACGACCCCGGTAGGAGCACCCGGCGCGTCACCCTTCGGGCGTGACGGCCATGCGGGCGCGTGCTCGCAGGAGGTGACGGCACATGGAGGGAACGCTGGAGTCCGCCAGGGGTTTCGCGACCATCACCAAGGAGCGCGTCCGCGGCGCGCGCCCGAACCTCATCGATTACGACGCGGTGGCGGCGGACTTCCGATGGGAGTCCGTGCGCCGCCACCTGGAGGGACTGCCGCACGGCGCCGGACTCAACATCGCCTACGAGACCGTCGACCGGCACGCACGCGGCGCCGCCAGGAAGCGCGCGGCGCTGATCTGGCTGGGCAAGACGGGGGACGTTCGCGAGTTCAGCTACGGCGATCTCGCCGACGAGACCTCGCGCTTCGCCAACGTCCTTCAGAAGCTCGGGATCGGCAAGGGCGACCGCGTCTTCGGGTTGATGGGGCGGGTGCCGGAGCTCTACATCGCCGTGCTCGGAACCCTCAAGGCGGGCGCGGTGTTCTGTCCGCTGTTCTCGGCCTTCGGCCCCGATCCCATCCGGCAACGCCTCCAGATCGGCGAGGGCCGCGTGCTGGTCACCACGCCCGGCCTCTACCGCCGTAAGGTCCAGGAGCTTCGCGGCGACCTGCCCAGCCTGGAGACGGTGGTGCTGGTCGGCAGCGAGCGCGAGCCGACAGGGCTCGAGGACACGCGCGACTACCACGAGCTGATGGGCGCGGCGTCCACGGAGTTCATCATCCCGCCGACCGATCCCGAGGACATGGCGCTGCTGCACTTCACCAGCGGCACCACCGGCACGCCCAAGGGCGCTGTCCACGTCCACCAGGCCGTGCTGCACCACTACCTCACCGGGCTCTACGCCCTCGATTTCCACCCGGGCGACGTGTTCTGGTGCACCGCGGACCCCGGCTGGGTCACCGGCATCTCGTACGGCATCATCGCGCCGCTCCTGCACGGCATCACCAACATCGTCGACGAGGGCGATCTGGACGCCGACCGCTGGTACGGCACCATCCAGCAGCACAAGGTCACCGTGTGGTACACGGCGCCGACGGCGGTACGCATGCTCATGCGCGTCGGCGCGGACGCCGCCAGGGAGTACGACCTCTCCAGCCTGCGCTTCATCGGGAGCGTGGGCGAGCCGCTCAATCCCGAGGCGGTGGTGTGGGGACAGGAGGCCTTCGGCCTGCCCATCCACGACAACTGGTGGCAGACCGAGACCGGCGGCATCATGATCGCCAACTACCGCTCCATGGACGTCAAGCCCGGATCCATGGGCCGGCCGCTGCCAGGCGTCACGGCGGGCATCGTCAAGCGCCTGGAAGGAGGCCGGGTCGAGGTGGTCACGAAACCGGACACCGAGGGCGAGCTGGCGCTGAAGCCGGGCTGGCCGTCGATGTTCCGCGGCTACCTCCACGACGACGCCCGCTACGCCAAGTGCTTCGTGGACGGCTGGTACCTCACGGGCGACCTGGCCCGGCGCGACGCCGACGGCTACTACTGGTTCGTGGGGCGCGCGGACGACGTCATCAAGTCGGCGGGCCACCTGATCGGCCCCTTCGAGGTGGAGAGCGCGCTGCTCGAGCACCCGGCGGTGGCCGAGGCGGGCGTCATCGGCGTGCCCGACCCCGTCGTCGGTGAGATCGTGAAGGCGTTCGTCATCCTGCACAAGGACTTCGAGCCGACCGAGGCCCTGAAGCTGGAGCTGCAGGGTCACGCCCGCAAGCGCCTGGGCCCGGTGGTGGCTCCCAAGGCCATCGAGTTCCGCGACACCCTGCCCCACACCCGCAGCGGCAAGATCATGCGGCGGCTCCTGAAGGCGCGTGAGCTCGGCCTGCCCGAGGGTGACATCTCGACCTTGGAGGGCCAGGAATGAGCGCCGCTGCCAAGCACCCCGCCACGCACACCGTCACGCACACCGCCCAGCTCGCGACCGGCCTCCCGGCCGAGCTGACGCGCGAGCATGCGCACGAGCTGCTGCTCGACATGCTGCGCGTCCGCCGCATGGAGGAGAGGTGCGCCGAGCTCTACCAGGCCACCAAGATCCGCGGCTTCCTCCACCTCTACGTCGGCGAGGAAGCCGTGGCGGCCGGCGCCATGCGCGCGCTCACCACCGAGGACGCGGTGGTCGCCACCTACCGCGAGCACGGCCACGCGCTCATCCGCGGCGTGCCCATGGAGTCGATCCTGGCCGAGATGTACGGCAAGCAGGAGGGGTGCTGCCGTGGCCGCGGCGGATCCATGCACCTGTTCGACGCGGACACCCGCTTCTACGGCGGCAACGCCATCGTCGCCGGCGGCCTGCCGCTGGCGGTGGGGCTGGCGCTGGCCGACAAGCTGCAAGGCCGCAGGCGCGTCACCGCCTGCTTCTTCGGGGACGGCGCGGTGGCCGAGGGCGAGTTCCATGAGTCGATGAACCTCGCCGCCCTGTGGCAGCTGCCGGTCCTGTTCCTGTGCGAGAACAACCTCTACGGCATGGGGACCGGCATCGAGCGGGCGCAGTCCGAGACGCACCTGGCGCTCAAGGCGGCCGCCTACCGCGTGCCGGCCTGGGACGTGGACGGCATGGACGTGCTCGCCACCGAGGACACGGCCCGCAAGGCCGCGGAGGCCGTGCGTGAGGGGGGCGGACCGCACTTCGTGGAGTTCCGCACCTACCGCTTCCGCGCGCACAGCATGTTCGACCCCGAGCTCTACCGCGACAAGGCCGAGGTGGCCACCTGGAAGGAGCGCGATCCCATCGCGCTGTTCCGCGCCCGGCTGCGCGGCGCGGACCTCCTGGGCGACGAGGAAGACGCCGAGCTGGAGGCGCTCGCCGCCGACGAGGTGGAGCGCGCCGTGGCGTTCGCCGAGGCAGGCACCTGGGAGGACGTCGCCGAGCTCGAGCGCTTCGTCTACTCGGACCCGGTCGCATCGGAGGAGGTGGCACGGTGACCGTCTCGACCCCACGCCCCACGCCGACCGCACCCGAGGCCGAGCCCAAGGCCACGACGAGCTATCGCGAGGCGGTCCGCGAGGCCATCCGGGCAGCCATGCGCGCGGACGAGCGCGTGTTCCTCATGGGCGAGGACGTCGGCCGCTACGGCGGCTGCTACGCCGTGAGCATGGGGCTGCTCGAGGAGTTCGGCGAGGAGCGCATCCGCGACACGCCGCTCTCCGAATCGGCCTTCGTCGGCGCGGGCATCGGCGCCGCCATGAACGGCATGCGGCCCATCGTCGAGATCATGACGGTGAACTTCAGCCTGCTCGCGCTCGACCAGATCCTCAACAACGCCGCCACCATCCTGCACATGTCCGGCGGGCAGCTCAACGTGCCCGTGGTCATCCGCATCGCCACCGGCGGCGGCCGGCAGCTGGCCGCGCAGCACTCGCACAGCCTCGAGGGCTGGTACGCCCACATCCCCGGCATCAAGGTGGCGGTGCCGGGCACCGTCGAGGACGCCGGCGGCATGCTGGCGCCGGCGCTGGCCGACCCCGACCCCGTGCTCATCTTCGAGAACGCGCTGCTCTACAACGGCTCCGGCCCGGCGCCCGACGCCGCGCGGCCGGTGGACCTCGTGCACGCCGCGGTCAGGCGGGCCGGCGCGGACGTCAGCCTGCTGACCTACGGCGGCTCGCTCCACAAGACGCTGGACGCGGCCGAGGCGCTGGAGGCGGAAGGCATCGACGCCGAGGTCGTCGACCTGCGCATGCTCCGGCCGCTCGACGACGCCACCATCCTGTCCTCCGTGGCCAGGACCCACCGCGTGGTGATCGTCGATGAAGGCTGGCGCAGCGGCGGCATCTCCGCCGAGCTGGCCGCCCGCATCGCCGAGAGAGCGTTCTTCGACCTGGAGGTGCCGCCCGAGCGGGTGTGCAGCGCCGAGGTCCCCCTCCCCTACGCCAAGCACATGGAGGAAGCCGCGCTGCCGAGCGCCGAGCGCATCATCGCGGCGGCCCGGAAGGTGATGGGCCGACATGGCTGAGTTCACCATGCCCTCGCTGGGCGCCGACATGGACGCCGGCCGGCTGCTGGAGTGGTACGTCAAGCCCGGCGACGCCGTCAAGCGCGGCGACATCGTGGCGCTGGTCGACACCGACAAGGCGGCCATCGAGGTGGAGATCTTCGAGGACGGCGTGGTAGGCGAGCTGCTGGTGCCCCCGGGCGAGCAGGTGCCCGTCGGCACGCCGCTGGCCACCATCCTGCCGCCGGGGACGGTGGCGGAGGCCGCGGCGCCCGTCGCCGGGGAGGAGAAGGCCGCGGCGGCCGAGGTGGGGGCGGCCGAGGTGGGGGCGGCCGAGGTGGGGGCGGCCGAGGTGGGGGCGCCCGCGGTGACGCCTGCCGTAGCCCCCGCAGCGGCCCCCGCGCCGCAGCCTGCCGCTCCGGCAGTGGCGGCGGTCGCCTCCCGCCAGCACGCGCCGGCGACGCCGGCGGCCCGCAACCACGCTCGCGCCCTGGGCATCGATCTGGACGAGCTGAAGGGCAGCGGCAAGCACGGCGTCATCACCTGCCAGGACGTGGACGCGGCCGCCCGAGCGGCCGAGGTGGCGGTGGCCGCGGTGACACCCGCGGCGACACCTGAAGTGGCAGCCGCAGTGGCACCCGGGGCGGCGGAAGCAGAAGCGGCCCCCGCCGGCCAGAGGGCCGTGCCGGCCGAGCGGCCGCCGGTGCCGGCAGCGGCGGAACCCGCCGCCGCACCGGAGGGGCCCCCACCAACCGTCGCCGCACGACCGCGGACCCATGTGCGCGCCTCGCCGCTCGCCCGCCGGCTCGCCGCCGAGCTCGGCATCGACCTGGCGGGCGTGGAGGGCAGCGGCCCCGGCGGAGCCGTGACCCAGGAGGACGTGCGCGCCGCCAGCCACGCCGAGACGGCAGCCGTAGCGGCGCCCGCCGCGACGCCAGCGGCGGCTCCGGGCGCCACCGTGCCCCGCGCGGAGGCGGGCAAGCCCGAGGACGCGCGCTACGCGGCCATGCGCCGCGCCATCGCGGCGGCGATGTCGAAGTCCAAGCGCGAGATCCCCCATTACTACCTGAGCCTGCACGTGGACATGACGCGGCCCCTCGCATGGCTCGAGGACGCCAACCTCCAGCGCGCCGTGACCGAGCGCGTGCTGCCTGCGGCCCTGATCCTCAAGGCCACCGCGCTGGCGGCGCGAGACGTGCCCGACGTCAACGGCTTCTACCTGGAGGACGGCTTCCACCCCAGCGAGGCGGTCCACCTGGGCGTGGGCATCTCGCTGCGGCAGGGCGGCCTCATCGCACCCGCCATCCACGACGCGGACGCCAAGGACCTCGACACGCTCATGGCGGACCTCCGCGACCTGGTCAAGCGCACCCGCAGCCTGCAGCTACGCAGCTCGGAGCTCAGCGACGCCACCATGACCACCACCAACCTCGGCGACCAGGGGGTCGAGAGCGTGTACGGCATCATCTACCCACCGCAAGTGGCGCTGGTCGGTTACGGCCGCATCCTCGAGCGCCCGTGGGCGGAGAACGGCATGCTTGCCGTGCGCAAGCAGATGCTGATCACCCTCGCCGGCGACCACCGGGCCAGCGACGGTCACCGCGGCGGCCTCTTCCTCAGCGCCATCGAGCGCCACCTGCAACACCCGGAGGAACTATGAAGGCACCCATCACGAGTGAGAGCGAGATGCGGGAGCTGGTCATCGACCTGCTGTCGCACGTGGCGCCCGAGGCCGACGCCGGCGCGATCGACCCGGACGCCGGCATCCAGGACCAGCTCGACATCGACTCCATCGACTTCCTGAACTTCATCATGGCCGTGCACGAGAAGACGGGGATCGACGTGCCCGAACGCGACTACGCCAAGGTCGCCACCCTCAACGACTGCGTGCGCTACCTGGCGGCCAAGGCAGCCTGAGCCAGGCGGCCTGGGCCAGGCGCGCGTAGCCCACGCGCCCATCCCCGGAGGAGCGCAGCGGGCCGCCGGCACCCATCCGCCGGCGGCCCGTTCTCACGTCCGATGGCGCGCGTACGGCGTGCGCCGCCTGTTGACGCTCGCCCCCGGCGGGAATTACACTACCCAACGCTGACGCCTGGGTCGTTAGCTCAATTGGTAGAGCAGCTGACTCTTAATCAGCGGGTTATAGGTTCGAGTCCTATACGACCCACCATACAGGGACAGGGACGTGCCTCACGCAAATTCGGCACGTCTCTTTCTGATTTGCATCGCAGCTACGACGCCTCCCACTCAGATGGCCCAAAAACGACCGCGGATTGGAGCTTCAATGCACGAATCCGCCTACGACCTCTCGTTTGACGAGGCAGTCCGAGACTTCTGCGACGACCAGGAATACAAGGGCAACAGCCCTGCTACCGTCCGCTACTACAGGTCCAATTTGGGCCGCTTCCAACGAGACGCGGAGATTGCGGCGATATCGGACTTCTCCGAGCGCAAGATCCGCAGATGGCTCGTGTCGCACAGGGACGTGAGCAGCGCAACGCTCGCCACATATGACCGTTGCCTTCGCGTGTTCGCTCGGTGGCTCCATCACCGCGGATATGTCGACTGCAACCCCATGGCAAATCTCTCGAAGCCGCGGAACAAAACGAGGCCGATC
>DATFNF010000057.1:0-27787 GCA_035266525.1 Trueperaceae bacterium
GCAGCACACCTATCCGCGGGCCATCGCGCTGGCCAGCTCCGGGGCCGTCCCGCTCGACGAGCTGGTGTCGCACCGCTTCGCGCTCGAGGCCGCGGCCGAGGCCTTCGAGCTGAACACGCGCTACGACGAAGGGGTGCACAAGGTGATGGTGGAGGTGACGGCCGGCGCCTGACGCCCGCGACGGGCGTGCCCGCCAGGGCCCGTCCGGGTCAACCCCGGATGCCGGGGTCCAGGGTGTAGGTCAGGTCGGCGAGGCGCAGCTCGCGTAGAAGCGCGCGCAGCTCGGTGGCGTCGTCGATGACCACCAGCTCGACGCCGGCGATCTCCGCGAAGTCCGCCACCTGCTCGCTGGTGAGCGCGTAGCTGAAGACCGTGTGGTGGGCGCCGCCGGCGTGGATCCAGGCGGCGACGCCGGTCTGGAAGTCGGGCTTGACGCGCCACAGGGCGCGGGCCACGGGCAGCTTCGGCAGGGGCGGCGGGGTCACGGCCTCCACCTCGTTGACCAGCAGGCGGAAGCGGTTGCCCAGGTCGACCAGCGAGACGTTGACCGCGGCTCCCGGCCGGGCGTCGAACACCAGCCGCACCGGGTCGTCCTTGCCGCCGATCGAGAGCGGGTGCACCTCGAGCGACGGCGTGCCCGCGGCGATGGTGGGGCAGACCTCGAGCATGTGCGCGCCGAGCACCTGCTCGTGGCCGGCCGGCAGGTGGTAGGTGTAGTCCTCCATGAACGAGGTGCCGGCGCTCGCGCCCGTCATCACCTTGGCGGCGCGCAGCAGCGCGGCGGTCTTCCAGTCGCCCTCGGCGCCGAAGCCGTAGCCCTCGGCCATCAGCCGTTGCACCGCCACGCCGGGGAGCTGCTTGAGCCCGTGCAGCTCCTGGAAGTTGGTGCTGAACCCCTTGAAGCCGCCCTCCGCCAGGAAGGCGCGCAGGCCCAGCTCGATGCGCGCGGCGTCCCGCAGGGAGCCCTCGCGGCCGCCGCCGGCGGCGAGCTCGGGCGCGACCCGGTAGGCTTCCCGGTACGCCTCCACGAGCGCGTCCACCTCCGCCTCGCCGGCGGCGTCGACGCGCTCCACCAGCTCGGCGACGCCGTAGTTGTCCACCGTGAAGCCGAAGCGCATCTCCGCCGCGACGCGGTCGCCGTCGGTCACCGCGACCTGGCGCATGCTGTCGCCGAAGCGGGCGATGCGCGCGCCCTGCAGGTCCCACCAGGCGTGGGCGGCGGCCGCCCAGGCGGCGAGGCGGGCGTGCACCCCGGGATCGCTCCAGTGGCCGACGACGACCTTGCGCCGCAGGCCCATGCGGGTGTGCAGGTGCCCCGCCTCGCGGTCGCCGTGGGCCGACTGGTTGAGGTTCATGAAGTCCATGTCGATGGCGTCCCAGGGGAGGTCGCGGTTGAACTGCGTGTGGAGGTGGCACAGGGGCTTGTCCAGCGCGGCCAGACCGCGGATCCACATCTTGGCGGGGGAGAAGGTGTGCATCCACACGATGACGCCCGCGCAGCCGGGGTCGTGGCTCGCCTCGCGGCAGGCGGCGGCGATCTCGGCTCCGTTCGTCAACACGCCCTTGAACACGATGCCGAGCGGCATGGACGCCACCTCGGCCAGCCCCGCCGCCACGGCGCGGGCGTGCTCGTCGACCTGCCGGAGCGTGTCGGCGCCGTAGAGCTCCTGCGAGCCGCACAGGAACCAGATGTCGGGACGGATCGGATCGCTCATGGTGCCGCCTTCCAGATGGGGCTCGCCGCCGTCCGGCTCACTGCCCGTAGACGTTCGTGTAGCGCTCGAAGAGGGCGTCGACGTCCTCCTGGGCGAGCGGCTCGGGCGTGCCGAGCTGCAGCGCGTGGTGCACGGTGCGCGCCACGTCCTCGCACATCACCGCTGCCTTGACGGCGTCCCGCGGGGTACGGCCGACGGTGAACACGCCGTGGTTCTTCATCAGCGCCGCCGGCGAGCGGCGGCCCTTCAACACCCGCACCACCTCGAGGCCGATCTCCTCGCCGCCGATGCGGGCGAAGCCGCCGCACGGGATGGGCCCCCCGAACTCGTCCGCCATGGCGGTGAGGACGCACGGGATGTCGCGGCCGAGCGCCGCGAACGCGGTGGCGTAGGCGCTGTGGGTGTGCACGATGCCCCCCACCTCGGGCATCTCCCGGTAGATGGCGGCGTGGGTGGCGGTGTCCGAGGAGGGCTTGAGGCCCCCTTCCACGCTCAGGTCGTCGAGGTCGACGACGCACATGGCCGCGGGCGTGAGGTCCTCGTAGGCCACGCCGCTGGGCTTGATGGCCATGCGGCGCGCGCCCTCCACCCGGCCGCTGATGTTGCCGCTGGTCCAGGCCACCAGGCGGTGGGCGGGGAGCAGCGCGTGGAGCTCCGCGACCGACCGCTTGAGCTCGTCGAGCGTCACGGGGTCGCCTCCTCCCTGGTCGGGGCTGCGGCGTGCGCCAGGCGCTTCAGGCGTTTCATCACCCCGCCCGGCTCGTCCGCCCCGGCCCGTCCGAAGACGTCGTGCAGGTACAGGTAGTCGGCGTACAGGAGGTCGTAGACGGCCTTGTTCTCGGGAACCGGCCGGTAGGACCGCTCGCTCAAGGACCCCATGTGGAGCGCCGCCTCGCCGATGTCGGCGTAGGCGCCGGCCGCCACGGCGGCATGCATGGCGCTGCCCAGCGCGGGCCCCTGCTCGCTGCCGATCACCTGCAGCTCGCGGCCCAGCACGTCGGCGTAGATCTGCATCATCAGCGGGTTCCTGGCGGGCAGGCCGCCGGCCGCGACGAGGCGCGTGACGGGCACGCCGCCGTTCTCCAGCGTCTCCACGATGAGGCGCGTGCCGTAGGCGGTGCTCTCCAGCAGCGCCCGGTAGATGTCGGGCGGGCGCGTGGCGAGCGTCATGCCGACCACCAGACCGCTCAGGTCGGCGTCCACCAGGATGCTGCGGTTGCCGTTGAACCAGTCCAGCGCGATGAGACCGTGCTCGCCCGGGCGCTGCGCGCGCGCCTCCCGCTCCAGCAGGGCATGGAGCGTCAGGCCCTCGCGCGCCGCACGCTCGTGGTAGGCGGGCGGCACGCCGTTCTCCAGGTACCACGCGAAGATGTCGCCGACGCCGCTCTGCCCCAGCTCGTAGCCGTAGTAGCCCGGCACGATGCCGTCCTCCACCACGCCGCACATGCCCTCGACCTCGCGGAGCTCCTCGCCGATGAGCACGTGGCAGGTCGAGGTCCCCATGATCAGCACCATGGTGCCGGCCTCCACGTGCCCGCAGGCGGGGAGCGTGACGTGGGCGTCCACGTTGGCGACGGCGACCGCCGTGCCCGGCCGGAGGCCCGTCCAACGCGCGGCCTCCCCGGTGAGGCCGCCCGCCTTGCCGCCCAGCGGTGACAGGCGCCGTGACATCTTGCTGTCGACCACGTCCGCCAGCTCGGGGTGGAGGGCGGCGAAGTACGCGCGCGACGGGAAGCCGCCGTCCTGGTAGATGGCCTTGTAGCCGGCGGTGCAGGTGTTGCGGGTCTCCACGCCGGTGAGCTGCCAGATCACCCAGTCGGTGGCCTCGATCAGGCGGTCGGCACGCCGGTACACCTCGGGGGCCTCCTCGAGGATCTGCAGGGTCTTGCTGAAGAACCACTCGCTGCTGATCTTGCCGCCGTAACGCTTCAGCCAGCCCTCGCCGCGCTCCCGGGCGACCGCGTTGATGCGGTCGGCCTGGGGCTGGGCGGCGTGGTGCTTCCAGAGCTTCACCCAGGCGTGGGGGTTGGCGCGCAGCTCGGGCAGCCGGCACAGCGGGGTGCCGTCGGCCAGGGTCGGCAGCATCGTGCAGGCGGTGAAGTCGATGGCGACGCCGATCACCTCTTCGGGAGCGACGCCGGCCTCGCGCACCACCGCCGGCACGGTGCGGCGCACCGCTTCCAGGTAGTCGTCCGGGTTCTGCAGCGCCCAGTCGGGCGGCAGCGCCGGGCCGCCGGGGAGCCGCTCGTCGATCACCCCGTCGCCGTAGGCGTGCATCGCGGTAGCCAGCTCGGCTCCGTCGGAGACGCGTACCAGGAGCGCACGGGCCGACTCCGTCCCGAAATCGATGCCGATGGTGTACATGAGCCCTCCCGCTTCCTCTCCGCGCCGGCACGGCCCCCGCTCCGCTGCGGACGTGCCGGCGGCGTGCCTCATGGGCGTTGTTAACGTTCTCAGATTAGCGAGCCGGCGGCCGAGCGTCAAGGCTGCGACGCCGCGATCGGGGCAGCGCGCGCGCCCGCCGCGGACGCGGGACGAGCCCATCGGGCGGTGGCCGGCACGGCGTTTCCGGCGGCACTCCGGCTCCGCCTGCGCTGTAGGGTCGGCCGGTGGTAACATGTGAACGCTCTCAGGAAACCGGGCGTTGGTACGCTCTCTCAGATCGCCAAGCAGGAAGGTACCGAACGTGACCGAGAAGCACCGCAGGGCGACCCTCCACGACGTTGCGCAGCTCGCAGGTGTATCACATCAGACCGTGTCGCGGGTGGTGAACGGCCACCGCAGCGTTGCCGCGGTGACGCGCACGCGCGTCCTCGAGGCCATCCGGGAGCTGGACTACGCTCCCAACCGGGTCGCCCAGAGCCTGGCGACGCGGCGCTCCCGGACGGTCGGCGTCATCGGCTACGGCACCACGCACTACGGCCCGTCGCAGATGGTGGCGCACGTCGAGGCCGGCTTGAAGGCCCAGGGTTACGGCCTGGTCTACGCCACCGTCCCGGACCTCAGCGATGATGTGCTGCGCCAGCAGATCGCCGCGCTCCGCAACCAGCTCATCGACGGTCTGGTGCTGGTGACCCCGGTCGGGGGCGGCCACCTGATGCAGGCCAGCGACTTCATCCGCCTGCCGTTCGTCATGATCGATTCGATGCTCGGCGAGCACGTGCCGTCCGTGGTGATCCACCAGCATCACGGCGCGCGGCTGGCCGTGCGGCATCTGATCGAGGCGGGGCACCGTGCCATCGGCGAGATCTCGGGCCCGCTCGACTGGAGCGGCGCGAAGCAGCGCCACGACGGCTGGCTGGCGACCCTCGCCGAGGCGGGCCTCGCGCCCGGGGCCAGCGAGGAGGGCGCATGGACCGCCGCGAGCGGCTACCAGGCGGCGCGGCGGCTGCTCGAGCGGCGCGAGCGCTTCACCGCGCTCTTCGTCGGCAACGACCAGATGGCGCTGGGCGCCATCCGCGCGCTGCGGGAGCGGAGCCTGCGGGTCCCGGAGCACGTGTCGGTGGTCGGCTTCGACGACATCCCGGAAGCGGCCTACTTCGAGCCTCCGCTGACGACCGTGCGGCAGGACTTCGCTACCCTGGGCCAACAGGCTGTGGATCTGCTGCTCGCGCGCATGGACGCTCCTGATGCGCCCCCGCACCAACGCGTGCTGTACCCGCAGCTCATCGAGCGCGCCAGCGTGGCGCCGCTCGCCGCAGTGACGTCCTGAGCCGACGACGGCGCCTCCGCGGCCGGCGTGCGGCGCGCCCCGTCGCCCAGCGGCGAGGGACCCAGGCGAGCGCCGCGCGGCCGGCCGCGCCCGAAGGGAGACAGACGTGAGCAAGCTCCGCTGGGGCATCCTCGGAACCGCCAACATCGCGCTGAGCAAGGTCATCCCGGCCATGCAGAAGAGCGCCATGCTGGAGGTCACCGCCATCGCCTCGCGCGACCTCGGCAGGGCGCGGACGGCCGCCGAGCGCCTGCGCATCCCCAACGCCTTCGGCAGCTACGAGCAGCTGCTCGCGTCGGGCGACGTCGACGTGGTCTACAACCCGCTCCCGAACCACCTGCACGTCCCCTGGTCGCTCAAGGCCATCGAGGCCGGCAAGCACGTGCTGTGCGAGAAGCCGGTCGGGTTGAGCGCCGAGGAAGGGGAGGCGCTGCTGGCCGCGGCGAGGGCGCACCCCGAGCTCAAGGTGATGGAGGCCTTCATGTACCGCTTCCACCCCCAGTGGCAGGCGGTGAAGGCCATCGTCGACGGCGGCGGCATCGGCGAGCTGCGCACCATCCAGTCCTTCTTCTCCTACTTCAAGCTCGACCCGGACAACATCCGCAACCGGGCCGACATCGGCGGAGGCGGGCTGATGGACATCGGCTGCTACAACATCTCGCTGTCGCGGTACCTCTACGACGCCGAGCCCCTTCGGGTGGTAGCCACGGTCGAGCTGGACCCGGAGCTGCGCGTCGACCGGCTGAGCTCGGCCATCCTCGATTTCGGACGCGGCACCTCGACGTTCACCTGCAGCACCCAGCTGGCGCCGCACCAGAGCGTCGACGTGTTCGGGACCGAGGGAAGGGTCAGCCTCGAGATCCCCTTCAACGCCCCTCAGGACGGCCCCACCAGACTGCGTCACATGCGCGGCGGCGAGACCGTCGAGCGCGTCTTCGACAGGGTCGACCAGTACACCCTGCAGGCCGAGGCGTTCACCCGCGCCATCCGGGAGGACCGCGAGGTGCCCACGCCGCTCGATGACGCGGTGGCGAACATGCGGGTGATCGAGGCGGTGTTCGGGAGCGGGCGCAGCGGCGGGTGGGTGGAGCTGACCGCGGCCGGTTGAGGCCGGGCGCTGGAACTCAGGTGACATTTGATTCCAGGCCGGCGCCGCGATTGGTGTTACCATCGACCCTGGAAATTCAAGCGCTTGCACCGGTGGCGCTGGAGCCGGCGAGGTGCGCGGTCTGCGATCCCGTCAAAACACAGCGGCGCGGGAGCGAGCGCGATGGGGAGTTGATGCTCGGTCGCTCGACCAGCGGCCCGGAAGAAGGCGAGACGTGGGCCAGGCACCCGCCCGAACGACGACGATCGGCCCGGAGTCGGAAACGCCGGCAGAGCGGTCGAAGGAGGACCCAGCGGAGGACGAGTCACCGGTAGCGCAACGGGGCGGGCGTCCCCAGACGGACTCCGTCCCTGCCCCCGGCGTCAGCCTCCGCCTCACGCTCTACTCGCTGCTGGTGGGGATCATCGCGGGGCTGGGCGCGGTCGCCTTCCGCGGCCTCATCGCGCTCTTCCACAACCTGTTCTTCTTCGGCCACGCGAGCGTCGTCTACGACACGCTCAAGCACACGGCCGAGAGCAGCTGGGGCGTCGGCGTCATCGCGGTGCCGGTCGTGGGCGCGCTGCTGGTGGCGTTCCTGGTCAAGACCTTCGCGCCCGAGGCCAAGGGGCACGGCGTTCCGGAGGTCATCGACGCGATCTACTACAACGGCGGCCGCATCCGGCCGGTGGTCGCGGTCATCAAGTCGTTGGCCTCCTCGATCTCCATCGGGTCCGGGGGGTCGGTCGGGCGCGAGGGGCCGATCATCCAGATCGGCGCGACCTTCGGCTCGGTGCTGGGCCAGTGGGCCAGGATGCCGGAGTGGAAGCGGCTCACGCTGATCGCCTGCGGCGCCGGCGGCGGGATCGCGGCCACCTTCAACACCCCCATCGGCGGCATCCTCTTCGCCGTCGAGATCATGCTGGTGGAGATCAGCGCGCGCAGCCTGGTGCCCGTGATGATCGCGACGGGCGCCGCGAGCTTCATCGGACGGCTGTTCTTCGGCGCGGACGCCTCGTTCCTCATCCCTTCGCTCACGTTGAACTCGGTGACCACCACGGCGCTGGACGTCTACGGCGCCTACGCCGTGCTGGGCGTGGTGATGGGCTTCCTCGCCGTGCTGTACACGCGTTCCATCTACGCCTTCGAGGACGCGTTCGACCGCCTCCCGGTCAGCTACTACGTGCGGCACGCCTTCGGCATGCTGCTGGTCGGGTTGAGCATGTTCCTGCTGTACCGGACGCTGGGACACTACTACATCCAGGGCGTCGGCTACGCCACCATCCAGGACATCTTGAACGGCGGCCTGACCGTCACCTGGATCCTCCTGGTGCTGCTCGTGGCCAAGCTGCTGGCGGTGTCGCTGACCCTCGGCTCCGGGGCGTCGGGCGGCATCTTCTCGCCGGCGCTGTTCATGGGTGCCACGCTGGGCGCCGGGCTGGTGCAGATCGGCCACAGCGCCTTCCCCAACCTCGCGGTGAGCCTGGCGGGGGGCGCGGTCATCGGCATGGCCTGCATGGTGGCGGCCAGCACCGGCGCCGCGGTGACCGCGGTGGTGATGATCTTCGAGATGACGCGCGACTACAACGTCATCATCCCGCTGATCATCGCGGTGTCGATCGCCTACGCCGTGCGCCGCTGGCTCCTCGCCGACAGCATCTACACGTTGAAGTTGACGCGGCGCGGAAGGATCATCCCGGCGTCGTTCCAGAGCAACCTCTACCTCATGCGCGACGCGCTGGAGCTCATCCAGGCGCCCTTCCTGCGGCTCGACGCCGACAGCCGGGTGGACGCTGTCAAGACCACGATCCACTTCGGTCAGCCCGTCCCCCACGTGGTGCTGGTGCGCAAGGGCGAGATCGTGAGCATCGTCCCGGCCGACATCCTCAAGCCTCATCTGCGCAACGGCTCCGGCGGCATGCGCCTCGCCGACCTGGCCGACGGTCACTACACGGTGATCGACGACACCACCCAGGTGGTCGACCTCATCGGCCGCCTGCGGGCCGAGGCCAGCCGCGTCGCGGTGCTGGTGAGCAAGGACGCCGATCCGCGCGACCCCAACGCGGTCGTGGGCATCGTCTCCTGGGGCGACCTGATGCAGAACGCGAACCTGCCGACCAACCTGAGCCGGATGCGGCACAGCGCGAAGAGCTAGCGCGACCACTCGCCTTCGGCAGACCGTGCGTGACGCTACGGCTTCCGCGCGGGCCGGGCCCGGCGGGGGCCGCTCGGGCGCTGCCTAGGGGGCGCTGTACCGCAGCTCGCGCGAGTTGCCGGTGTCCGCCACGATCACGAAGCCGTCGAAGACGCGGACGCCCTGAGGCGACGACAGGGTCGACGCGCTGAGGCCGGGCGCGGTGCCGCTGAGAGCGGTCTGGCCGAGCACGTGGTTCGCGCGTGCGCCGTTGCTGCTCGGGATGGCGTCGAACTCCACCACGCGGTTGTAGCCGGTGTCTGCGATGAAGAGCTGGTTGCCGTTGGACGCCACGCCTCCGGGGGCGTTCAGGCCTGTCTTGACCGTGCCTGTGCTGTTATCTGCCGATAGCGCCGAGGATCCGGTCATCCCTGCCTGGCCGATGACGTAGCTTGCGGCCTTGTTGCTCGCCGTGGGGAACGCATCCCAGATCAGGACTCGGTTGTTGCCGGTGTCGGCGACCACGAGCCTGGTGCCGTCGCTCCAGACGTCGCTCGGCGAGGACAGGGTGTTGGCGGCCGCGGTCGCGCCGCGGTTGGGGTTGCAGTGGGTCGCGTCCGCCTGGCCGAGGACGAGGTCCGCTGGCGCCCCGGATGTCGAAGGGACGCTGTTCCAGACGAGCACGCGGTTGTTGCTCGTGTCGGCCACGATGAGCTTGCCGCCCGCCACGATCGCTGCCCCCGGACGGTTCAAGTGGCTGGGATCGCACGTGGTGACCGGGGTGTTGTAGGGCCCTGGCTGGCCCACCGCGATGGCCGCAGGCGCGTTGTTGATGGTGGGCGCCCCATTCCAGATCAGCACGCGGCTGTTCCCTGTGTCGGCGACGACCAGGTTGCCGGCCGAGCCCGCCACGGCACCTGGTGTCTTGAGGGCACTCGGCCCGATCGGGGCGGCTGTCTTCGTCAGGAAATCGGCGTGCCCCAGCACGTAGTCGAATGGACTATTACTTGCGGCCGGCATCGTGGTGTACCCGACGACGCGGTTGTTCGCGGTGTCAGGGATGTACACATGGCCGCCAACCGATGCTGCTGCGCCGACGGGACCGTCCATCCGTTGGACCGTGGTTCCGGGCGTGGCCGATGTCATGCTGGGTTGCCCCATGACCAGGTCCGCCGCCTGCCCGTTCGTGAGCGCCAGGTACGGGTAGTAGACGTCCCGCGTCGCCTCGTACGTGAACCCTGCAGCGGTGGCGGTGGTCACCAGCGCGTTGGCGCCGTCATCGAGCGTGACGGTGCCGCTGAAGGTGCTGCCGGTCAAGGTGACGGACGTGACGGCCCTGCCGTTGCGCGTGAACGAGAAGCTGTCGGGCGTGCCACCGGTGACCGTTCCCGTCACCGAGATGCTGGCCGGGTGCGATGCGCTGTAGATGCGCGCACCCGCGGCGGGCGACGTGAACGACACGTTCACCCCGGCCCCTGGGAACACGCAGCCGGCGAGCATGAGGAGCGCGAGGCTCGCAGCGAGCGCGAGTAGGGTTCGGCGATGCCTGATCATGCGGACCTCCCGGTGGCCGCTTCCGGCGTAAAGATGCTAGCACCGCATGCTCGGCGGTCACAGGGAAAATTCGCCCTCCCGGGGGGCCCGGGCGGAGACGGCGCCCCGCATCCGCCCCGGCGGCGGGACGGGGCCCGGCCCGGTCCTGCTGTCCAGGGCGAGACGGGCACCGCCGATCATGCTCCGCCGAGCGGGCCGCCGCTACCCGCGGCCCGGCGTCCTTCGGGTAGCCTGAGCGCCGTGATCGACCTTCACACCCACCACGAACGCTGCGGCCATGCCGAGGGGAGCCTCGAGGAGGTCGCCCGCGACGCGTACGCGGCGGGCGCCCGCATCTTCGGCTGGAGCGACCACGCGCCGCTCTTCGCCGACGCCGAGGACCACCCCAGGCCCGGCACCCAGATGGCGCGCTCGCAGTGGGACGGCTACCTGAGCGAGGCGGCCTCGGTGCGGCGCCAGCTGCAGCGCGAGCTTCCCGGCTTCGACATCCGCATCGGCGTGGAGGCCGACTACCTCCCCGGCACCGAGGACGTCTACCGGGACGGGCTCGCGCGCCCGGAGCTCGACTACGTGCTCGGCTCGGTCCACGAGGTGGGGGAGTGGCACATCTACAAGCCGCGCACCTTCGAGGGCCTCCACGATCCCGACGCCTTCCACAGCGGGTACTGGCACGCCCTGCGGGGCGCGGCCGGCAGCGGGCTGTTCGACGTGCTGTCGCACCTCGACGCCATCAAGGCGATGGCGCCGGCCGCCCGCAGCGACATGAGCGGGGAGATCGAGGCCACCCTCGACTGCATCGCCGACACCGGCATCGCGGTGGAGATCAACGGCTCGGGGCTCAGCAAGGCGGCCGAGCTGTTCCCCTCGCCTGCCATCGTGGCAGGGCTCGTCCGGCGGGACGTGCCGATCACGCTGGGGTCCGACGCCCACCACCCGGACCAGCTCGGCCGCGGCTACGCCGAGGGCATCGCCCTCCTTCGCGGGCTGGGCCGCGAGCGGATCGTCACCTTCCGCGGTCGCGAGGCGGAGTGGGTGGAGCCGGGTTAGCGGGCGCCCTTCGCCAGAGCGCCCGCCCGTCGAGCGCGCGGCGCCTGCAGCGCGCCGCGCAGGAAGCACCTGCCGCCGCGCTTACAGCACCCGCCGCCGCGCCTGCCCCACCAGCATGCTGAGGATCAGCAGCATCGCCGCGGCCAGGGCCACCAGGCCGCTGGCTTCCTCCTTGTGCCAGCTCCAGGCGAGGCTCCTGCTGAGCCGCCGGTAGACGTTGTCGAGCTTGCCGGCGGAGCTGACGAAGACGTACGTGCCGCCCGTCTCCTGGGCGATCGAGCGCATCGTCCGCTCGTCGAACTGGCCCGCGGCCCCGTACTGGCTGTACTGGTTGAAGCCTCCGTTGAAGCCGCTCGGCTGATTGGTTCCGACGCCGACGGTATCGATGACGATGTGCTGCTTCTTCGCCTCCGCCGCCGCCGACAGCGGGTCGATGCCGGTGCGGTTGCGGCCGTCGGAGAGGAGCACGATGGTGGCGAGCTTGGAGGGGTCGCCGCCGCCCTTCTCGCGCTGGGCGAGTGACGGCAGGTCCTGGATAGCCTTCATGATGCCGTCGCCGATGGCGGTGCTGCGGCCCAGGCTGAGCAGGTCGACGGCCTGGAGCACGCGTTGGTGGTCCGACGTCAACGGCACCACGGTGGCGGCGTAGCTGCCGAACGCCACCACGCCCACGCGGGTGTTGGCGGGCAGGGCCCGCACGAAGGTCTTGAGCGCATGCCGTGCGGCGTCGAAGCGGCTGGGCGTGATGTCGTTGGAAGCCATGGAGCGGCTCACGTCGATGGCCAGCATGATGCCGGCGCGCTCGTCGACCTGCGGCACGGGGATGGTGGGGCGGGCCATGGCCGCGAGCGCCAGGCCGCAGGCTCCCAGGTAGAGAGCCGCCGCGATGTGCGCCGTCCAGCGCCGCCTGCGGCCCGCGGCGCGGGCGAGCAGAGCCACGTCGGGATGAAGGGCGACGCTCCTGGCGGGCGGCTTCATGGCACGGCGGTAGAGCCACACCAGGACCGGTACCCCCAGGAGCAGCAGCAGCATCCACGGCGACAGGAAGCCGATCATGGCGAGGCCCACGCGTGACCGCGTCCGGACGCCGGCCGTCCGGTCCTCGTCTTGCCGGTCCTCGTCCTACCGGCCCTGGCGTCTTCGGGCCGGATCGTGGCGGGCGTGGGCGTGCTCCCGGTCATGGCACCCTCCTGTTCGCGGTCAGGCCGAGGCCGCCCGCCACCAGCAGCAGGGCCACCGCCACCGCGGAGAGCAGCGCCGAGATCTCCATCTTGCGAGGCTCCCAGCGGATCACCGTGCCGAGCTCGTGCGCGAGCTGGCGGACGGCCTGGCTGTCGTTGGGGTTGACGGTTCTGCCGCCGCTGAGCTCCGTGAGGCGCTCCAGGTTCTGCGGCGCGTAGGGGATGAAGTAATCCTGGCCGTTGATGCGTGTGACGGCGCCGCCGTTCTGCCCGAAGGGGATGGCGTCGATGGTGACGTGGTTGTCGTTGGCGAAGCGGGCGGCCAGCGTCAGCGCCTGATCCTGGGACAGCCTGGGGTTCGAGCTCAGGTTGCCCGCGCCGTCCGACAGCACCACGACGGCGCCGGGCGGGGGCGCGCTCTTGGCGGCCGGCGGCGCGGCCGCCTGGACGCTGCCGTTGGCCCCCGAGCCCGGGTCGAGCGCGACCGGCGTCGTGGCGGCCTGGCGCCCGGGAAGCAGGCGCACGCCGCCGATGACCGCGGCGGTGAGCGAGGTGTTCTGCCCGGGCCGGACCTTGGCCAGGGCGTCCAGCAGCTTGGCGTGGTCGGTGGTGGGCGAGACCAGCAGCGAGGCCACGTCGGAGAAGCTGATGAGCCCCAGGCGCGCCGAGCGGGGCGCGTCGCGGACGAACTCCTCGGCGACCTTGCGGGCCGCCTCGAAGCGGCTGGGGCTGACGTCGTCGGCGAGCATCGACTTCGAGGAGTCGAGCGCGAGGATGGTGGCGGCCTCGTTGGTGGGCAGCGGCGGCGCGGCGACCGGCCGTGCCGCGGCCACCAGCAGCAGGGTGAGCGCGGCGAGCTGCAGCGCGAGGATCCAACGCATGCGGGCACGGGGAGCGTGCCGCAGGACCGCGCCCGCCAGCTCGGGGTCGGCGTAACCGCCGCGGTGCCGGCGGCGGGCCTCGCTCGACCACACCAGCGCCAGCGTCAGCGGCACCAGCAGCAACAGCCAGAGCAGCAGGGGCCAGTGGAAGGTCATGTCCGCGCCCCTTCCTGCCGCCGCCCCTTGCGGCGCCGGACGAAGGCGAGCAGCGGCCGCACGATCTCGTGCTCGGTCGACAGCTGCAGCAGGTCCGCGCCCGAGGAACGCAGGACCCGCTTGAGCATGCGCTCGCGGGTTTCGACCAGCTGCGCGTGGGCGTGACGCACCCGCGGATCGCTGGTGTCCAGCCACAGCTCCCGGCCGGTCTCGGGGTCGCGGACGCGCAGGTCGCCCACGTCGGGGAGCGCGTGCTCGGCGGGGTCGCTCACGCGCACCGCGATCACGTCGTGGCGCGCGGCGAGCCGCCCCAGCTCGCGGGCCCAGGCGGGGTCGCGCTGGGGATCGGCGTCCCCCTTGGCGAGGAAATCGGACACCACGAAGACCAGCGAGCGGCGGCGGACGGTGCGGTTGATGCGCGCCAGGGCGGCGGCGAGCGGGTCGTCATGGGCGCTGCCCGGCGGGGCCGGGGCGCGGCCGCCGGCATGGGCGCGCGGCGCTGTCGCGGCGAGGGCCCCGCGCCGGCCGGGCTCGTGGACGGCCGGGCCGCGACCTGGCCTGTCCGTCAAGCTCTCCAGCACCCGCAGCACCTGCATCCGGCCGGTGCCAGGGGGCACCACCGAGGTGCCGCCGGGCGCGAAGGCGATCGATCCGATCTTGTTGCCCTGGCGGCTCAGCACGGACGCCGCCGTCACGGCGAACTCCCGTGCCACCTGCGACTTGAGGCTGTGCCGGGTGCCGAAGTCCATGGACGGGGAGCGGTCCACCACCATCCAGCCGCGGATCTCCCGCTCCTCGCGGTACTGGCGGACGTGGAGGGTGCCCGTCCGGGCGGTCACGAACCAATCGATGCGGCGCACCTCGTCGCCGGGCTGGTACTCGCGTACCTCGGCGAGGTCGAGGCTGGGGCCGTAGAAGACGCCGGTGACGTCCCCGAAGAGGAAGCCATCGAGGCGCCGCAGCACCTTGATCTCGATGCGCCGCAGCAGCGCGCCGGTCGGCAGCGGGTCGCTGCCGGCGGCAGCGGCCTCGCTGGCGGGCGGGCGCGGCGTCCTGGCAGAGGCGCCGCGCGGGCGCCCGGGCGGCTCGTCGGCCGGGCGCGTGCTCAGCCGGCGCGATCGCCGTGTGGGCGTGGTCGAGGAGGCCATGTCGGTCTCCCGCCGTTACGCCGGCGCCGAGCCGTGCGTGCCTTCGTCCGTGGGTCGACGGTCGCGGTGAGGGTCGCCCAGGTGCACCTGCGGCGGCCGCACCCCCTCGATGATGCGGCGTACCAGGTCTTCGAGGCCGACCTCTTCGGCGAGGGCGTCATAGGAGAGCGTCATGCGGTGGCGCAGCACCTCGGGGGCGAGGTCGCGCACGTCCTCGGGCAGGGCGTACTCGCGGCCGCGCAGCACGGCAAGCGCCTTGGCGCCCAGCACCATGTTGACGCTGGCGCGCGGGCTGGCGCCGTAGCTGAGATAGTGCGCCATGTCCGCCAGCCCCACCTCCGCGGGGTCGCGGGTGGCTCGAGCCAGCCGCACCGCGTACTCGGTGACGGCGGGATGCACGTTCACGGCGTCGGCCATCCGTTGCAGGCCGCGCAGCTCGTCGGCGGTGACCTTCACCTCCACGGGCGGGAAGGACGCCGACACCCGCTCGACCACGGTCATCTCCTCGTAGAAGGTGGGGTAGTCGATGATGACCTTGAAGAGGAAGCGGTCGACCTGGGCCTCGGGCAGGAAGTACGTGCCCTCGGACTCGATGGGGTTCTGGGTGGCGAGCACCAGGAAGGGATCGGGCAGCTTGTGGGTGTCGTGCCCGATGGTGACCTGGCGCTCCTGCATGGCCTCGAGCAGCGCCGACTGGACCTTGCTCGGCGCGCGGTTGATCTCGTCGGCGAGGATCAGGTTGGCGAAGACCGGGCCGAGCTCCACGTCGAACCTGGCCTCCTTGGGGTTGTAGATGCGCGTTCCCAACAGGTCCGCGGGGACCAGATCGGGGGTGAACTGGATGCGCTTGAAGCTGGTGCCGAGCGCTTCTGCCAGCGTCTTGATCGCCAGCGTCTTGGCCAGCCCCGGTACCCCCTCGATGAGGATGTGGCCACGTGCCAGGAGGGCCACCAGCATGCGCTCGAGCATGCGGTCCTGGCCCACGATGATCTTCTTGGTCTCGAGGATCAGGCCCCGGAGACGCGCTGCGGCGTCCATCACGAGCTGGGGCGTGAGACCGGGCTGGGATGCGTCCATCGAAGGGACTCCTCTCGGGCCGTGGCCGGACGGTCGGCCGCGGATCAGGCGGGCGCTGCCGCCGACGGTGGAAGGACTCGGGCGGATGGGGTACGGGTCCAGGCGGCGGCGCCTGGAGGCGGCAGGTTCTGGCTCATGCTCGGTGGCGGCATCGGCGCCTGCGGGGCCGACGGGAACGGCGCCTGGGGCGGGTTGGGCGAGGGCTGTCCGGGGGAGGGCTGTCCCGGAGAGGGCAGCGGCTGCAGCGGGTAGAGCTCGCGAGGCCCGCCGGGTCCCCCCGGCCCGCCGAAGGGGTTGCCGTTGCCGGGCCCCTGGAAGGGCGCCGCCTGCTGGCCGGGCTGCCCCTGCTGGCCGGGCTGCCCTTGCTGCCCGGGAGCGAACTGGAACATGCGGCCGTCACGGAACATGAAGAGCTGGCAGTCCCCCTGGCCCTGTGCCGGGTTCTGCCCCTGGTTGCCGTTGGGGCCCTGTCCCGGCCGGTTCCCCGGCCCGCCGGGAAGCGGCACCAGCTCCTGCGGGTTGGCCGGCGCCTGCGGGGCGCCGGGCGCCTGTGAGCCGCCGGGCGCCTGCAGCTGCGGGGTCGGCACCTGCGCCTGGATCCAGGCGAAGGCGGCGCCGGGCCCGCTGGCGGCCGCCGTCCCGCCGCCGTGCCCCGCCGTGAGCCTCGGGGCCACGGCCGCCGGAGTGCTGCCGTCATGGAGGTGCCGCAGGGGAAGGTGCGCCGTCGGCCCCGCGCTCCAGCGGCCCAAGGCGAAGCCGAACGCCAGCAGCGCGACCGCCAGCGTCGCGACCACGGGGGCCGGGACGCCCGACGCGGCTGCCTGCGGTTGCAGCCGGGCGGCACCGGGTTCGCCGCTGCGTACCGCAGGGCGGCGCGGGTCGGGTGAGCGGTATCCGTGTGTGCTCATGCGGTTAGAGCGTCACCTCCAGGGCGTGTGCGGTTTCGGCGGGTGGGGTCGTGGGGGTCGTCGACACCTGCCGGGCCGCGCCCTTGCGGCCACCCGGTGGCGCGTCCCACGGTCGAAGATAAGGACGACAGCCATTCCATGCCGTGCGCTGTGACGAAGTCATGCGCGCCAGTTGGAGCCATCCCCGTGGAGGACGGACAACACGTCGTAGGGGTTCCGCTATCCTATGGCACCCGCGTCAAGAACCTGTGCAGCGTGCGACACGTGGAGTCCAGGAGCGTCTTCTGGGACGGGCTCGACAGGATCAGACGCGGTTCCCGGATGACGCCTCGAGACGCTCCCGTGCCCGGCGGATGTCGCCGCGGTGCGGGCGCAGGCTGAGGGTGCCCACCAGCCCGATCAGGCCCAGCACGAACAGGCCCGTGCGGGCGCCGAGGTGGCCGGCGAGCTGCGTCGCGAGCAGCGCGCCGAAAGGCACCAGCCCGGAGAACACGAGCATGTAGACGCTCATGGCACGGCCGCGGAGCGCGTTGGGGACCATGAGCTGGACCGTGGCCTGGGCGTTCACCATGGTGAGGATCATGCCCAGCCCGCAGGCCACCAGGACGATGGCCGCGGTCCACAGGCTGGGCGTGAGGGTGAAGGCCACGAAGGCGACGCCCAGCAGCAGCACCCCCCGGCGCATGAGCATCAGCCGGGCCTCGTCGGGGAAGGCGGCGTTGACGATGAAGGCGATGAAGGCGCCCACGCCGAGGCTGGACAGCAGCAGCCCCAGCCCTCCCACCGTGCCTTGGATGGCCTGCCGGGTGAAGAGCGGCACGATGGTCTGGAAGTTGACGATGGTGAGCGACAGCACCCCCACCAGCAGGGTGGCGATGCGCACCTCGGGGGTGCGCCAGGTGAAGCTGAGGCCCTCGCGGATCTCGGCCCACACGCGGTGCGGCACGATGGGGCGGGCGGGCAGGGATGCCCGCGCCAGCACGACGATCACCCCCAGGTAGGAGGCGGCGTTGACGGCGAAGGCGGGGCCGTAACGCAGCAGGCCGCTCGAGCCCATCAGGTGGCCGAAGAACCCGATCGCGAAGGCCGCGATCGCAGGGCCCATCAGCCGCGCCAGGTTGAACGACAGCGAGTTGAGGGCGACGGCGTTGCGAACGTCCTCGAGCGGCACCAGGTCCGGGATGAGGCTCTGCCGCGCGGGCGTGTCGAAGGTGCCGGCGACGCCGTTGAAGGCCGCCAGCACCAGCAGCCAGCCGTAGGTGAGGGTGCCCGTCAGGGTGAGCACGGCCATCACCGCGGCGGACAGCGCCAGCGAGCTCTGCGTCGTCAGCAGCACCTGGCGCCGCGAGCGGGCGTCGATGACCACGCCGGCGAACAGGCCCAGCACCAGGGTGGGCGCGAACTGGATCGCGCTCACGTACCCGAACTTGAGCGCCGCCTCGGTCTGGTTGGGGATGAGGTCGAACACCAGCCACGACTGCGCGGTGATCTGCATCCACGAGCCCACCACGCTGCCGAGCTGGGCGATCCAGTAGTGGCGGAAGTAGCGATGGTTGAGGGCCTCGAGCGACCGGGGGAAGCGACCGATGATGGGGCGCGCCACGACCGCCAAGCATACGCCTAGAGCGCGGGCGTGGAGGTGCGTCCCCTCCCGCTCGAGAGGAGCTGTAAGAATTCTGTAAGAATGCCGTAAGCGCTGGCCCTACATTATGAACCGAATATGAAGTGCCATCTCTCCCGCCCACCGCTGCCGCTCCGACGGCGGACCGCCGGCTTCAGCATGATCGAGCTGCTGATCCTGCTGGCGATCCTCGGCCTCATGGCCGGCGTGATCGCCACCAACGGGCGGCGTGTGGCGGCCGGGCAGCAGCAGCGCGCCGCCATCGCCTCGGTGCAGCAGAGCGTGTGGGAAGGGGCCACCGCCGCCTCGGCGCGGGGCGTCGAGACCGAGCTGGTGCGCACCGCCACCGGGCTGGTGGTCAAGGAGACCGGCAGCGGCACGGTGCTGCGTAGCTTCGACATCCCGTCCGCGGTGGCGACGAACATGCCCATGGGGCAGGTGCTGCTCTTCACCCCGCCGGGGCGCGTCGATCTCGCCTCGCTGCAGGCGTTGCCCAGCCCGCTGACGCTCACCGTCAACGGTCACACCTTCACGGTCCGGATCTCGCTCATCGGAGAGGTGAAGGTGACGTCATGACGGGCCGCAGGTCGTCCCTCGGCCTGACGGTCGTCGAGGTCATGCTGGCGCTGGCGGTGATCGGCATCATCACCGCCGCCTTCACCACCGCCGTCGTCGGCAACCTCCGGCACGGCCAGGTCACGGGCGCACGGACCGAGGCGGTGCAGGTGCTCAACTACCTGGGCCGCCGCGCCGCCGGCGGGGACGCCGCGGTGCTGCCGGCGGCCGGCTCGCCCGACGCGTGGGGGTACGGGGCGCTGTCCGGCGCCTTCCCGGACCTCACCAACCAGGGGGGCCTCAGCGACCCGGCCCGCTACCGCGCGCAGGTCAGCAACGCCGGGGACGTCAGCGTCGCCGGCGCCAGCGCCACCGAGTACGACGTCCGCGTGTGCTACGTGATCGGCGGCGGCGAACACTGCGTGAGCGCCACGACGCTCGGCCCGTCTCCCTCTGCCGGCGGCAGCCCGCCTCCGCTGCCGGGGATCAACTAGGAGGCCGGGATGCGACGGACCCAAGGCTTCACCCTCCTCGAGGCGCTCATCGCCCTGGCCATCTTCGGCCTCATCGTCGTGATGGCGACCACCGGCGTGGTGGGGGCGCTGCGGGCGCAAAGCCTGAACGAGGCGGTGACGTCCTCGCAGGCGCGCTTGCGGCGCGTCACCGAGGTGTTCACCCAGGACCTGCGGAGCTCGGTGCTGGGGGGCGTGGCCAACACCCCCTACGTGTCCAACGACCATGAGGTGTCGTTCCTCACCCTGACCGGCGGGGCCGGCGACAAGGTGCTGCCGCACGACTACGGACAGGGCAACAGCTTCCCGAACGCCGACAACCTGTTCCTGCTGTGGAGCGATCCCAACACGAGCGCCACCACGCTGCAGGGGCATCATGTGCTGCTCGTCAACGACAACGGGGACGCCACCATCTTCCAGGTCACCAACGTGACGGCGGTGGCGGGCACCACGTACCAGTACAACGTGGTGCACAACGGCTGCAAGAACCTGATCAGCTACACCGACGCGCGCACCATGACGCTCAGCACCCGGGCGGTCGGCTACCGTTTCGACGCCGGCAGCGGCACCCTCTACTTCAAGGACGGCTCGAGCGCGGAGGTGCCCGTGGCGTTCGACCTCAGCCGCGTCAGCATCCAGTACGTCTACCAGACCGATGCCGGTACCACCGTGGTGCGCGGCTGGCCCCTGACGGATGCCTCGGGCCAGCCGGTCCGGACCGGAACGATCTCCGGCCAGAACGTCACACTGGCGCGCGTGGGGCTGGTGGTCACAGCCGCCGACGGCACGCAGGGCTCGCGGGCGACCCGCACGATCAGCGGCGAGGTCGAGATGTCGTCCAACCCCAGCCTCAAGTTGAACAAGGTGACGCCATGCAACTGAGAGCGGCGCGCGAGCGCGGCGTGGCGATGGTCTACGCCTTGCTGCTGATGGTGGTGCTGATGGGCGTAGCGACGCTCATGTTCGCCCGCACCCTCGGCGAGATCAAGCACAGCGGCGACGACGCCGGCATCGTGCAGTCGCTCATGCTGGCGCGAGGCGCGGCCAACCTCGGCGGCGCGGTGCTGCAGAAGCCGGTGCGCGACGCCTTGCAGGCCATCGTCCAGGGGACGTCGAGCACCACCGGCCGCTGGTCGTTCGGCAGCGGCCCCGTGAACCAGGCCTACCCCGACCCGTCGACGGTCGTGTCGTCGCTGAGCGTGGGCTCGGGGAGCGTGGCGGGCCAGCTTCAGCCGGAGGTGGACAAGAAGGTCTGCGGTCAGACCGTCGCGCCGAGCGCGGGGGGCACGGCGAAGCTGCGCATCTACGTCACGGACACGGCGTGCGGCCAGGCGCTGCCGTCAGGGGTCTCGTTGCCGTCGGGCCACTTCGTCAGCGGGCAGGCCCGCACCGGCAGCGGCACCGCCGGCGAGCAGGTCTACGCCCTGCCGTTCGTGCTGGTGGCGGACGGCTATGCCGGCCCGTACCACCGCAACGTGGTGGTTCAGGGCGAGTACGACTTCACGGTGGGGCGGCCCAGCTTCGCCAGGTACGCCCTGTTCACCAACGTGCACCAGCTGCCCAACAACGGCGGCGACGTGTGGTTCACCGACAACACGCTCTTCGACGGTCCCGTGCATACCAACCAGTACTTCCGCTTCTATCACAAGCCGTGGTTCGGCGGCCAGGTGACGAGCGCGGGTTGCACCGACCCCGGGCCCACGGCCTGCAACGGCTCGATCGACCCCGGCGGCGAGTTCTACGGCGAGGGCTTCAAGCGCGATCCCGGGCCCACCCCGTCGTACACGAACGCCTACGGCACCCACGCTCCCGACTTCAGCGCCGGCGTCGACTGGAGCTCGGGCTACGTGCAGCTGCCGCAGAACTCGAGCGATCAGGAAGCGGCGGCGCAGGCCGGGGGCCTGTACCTCGGCAGCGGCGCCTACAGCCTCAAGATGTGGGCCGCCGACGCCAACGGCGACCCGCTGACGAAGGACGCCAGCGGGAACTGGACGCCCGCCGCCAGCTACCAGTACATCGAGACCTGCACGAGCGCCAGCACGTGCACCGTCTACCGCTACGATCAGGGCGGCGACCTCTACCAGCAGAAGAGCAACGGCAACTGGAAGCTCTACCAGGCGGGCTTCAACGGCGTCGTGTACGTCAACGGCGGCGTCCAGCGGCTCACCGGGCCGGCGCGCACGCCCGCCAGCAGCACGGACCCCGCGGCCGCCCCGCCCGCCCTCGCCAGCTTCGCTCAGCTCACCGTCGCGTCCAGCGGCACCATGCGGGTCACCGGCGATCTCAGGTACGAGAACCAGCCCTGCACGGGCGAGCTCCACCGGGACGCCAACGGCAACGTCGTGCCGGCCACCTGCAACAACCTCAACGCCAACAACGTTCTCGGGCTCTACTCCCAGAACGGCAACGTGCTGATCGGCAACGCCAACTGGGACGGCACGCTCGACGCGCCCAAGGACGTGACCATCGACGGCGTGCTGATGAGCGGCACGGGCACCGTGAGCGTCGAGAACTACTCGTACGGCAACCCGCAGGGCGCGGTCCACCTGCTCGGTGGGGTCATCGAGTACGACTACGGGGCCTTCGGTACCTTCGACGCGCGCAGCGGCCAGGATCTCTCCGGCTACGCCCGCAAGTTCACCTACGACCAGCGCATGGCCAAGGGCCTGGCGCCGCCGCACTTCCCGACCGTCGGCGGCGACGAGGTCAAGGACGTGGTCATCTTCAGCTACGGGCAGCGCGAGCAGGTCTACTGACGGAACCCGCAGACCGATACCGCCGGTGAGCGGGAGGTGGGCGGCGGCTCACCTCCCGCTCACGTGTTCCACGTCCGATCGGCACGGCCGCGAGCCTCCGCAGGGCGGCGACGCGCGGCGACGGTTAGCGGGGAGTGCCGATCAGGTAGGTGGCCGTCACGGGCACGCGCGCTCCGCGCACCTCGCCTGCTTCCCAGGCGTAGGCGTCGAGCCCGTTCGCGAGGTCCCGGAGCTCGTCGACCGTGTAGGCGCGCAGGCACGAGGCCACGCCGTCCACCGCCAGGAGCGCGGGCGCCAGCGGAAGCAGGTAGCTCCACAGCAGCCGGCCGGGCGTGACGGGCCGCAGCGTGGGCGCGAGCAGCAGGTAGGGAAGCGGTTGCAGGGCAGCCAGCACCATCGTCGGCAGGGTCCGCCGGACCGCCTCGAGCACCGCGATGCCCTGGCCGCGGCCGACGGCGTCCTCCAGCAGGGTGCGCGCGGCCGCCGGGGGGAAGTGATGGAAGGCGCCGCAGATGGTGCGGAAGCCGTCGAGATGGGACGGCACCGCGGTCGCATCCACGGGCTCGCGATGATAGCCCAGCCCGGCCTCGCCGGCGTCGCGTGAAGCCTCCGGCGGGGGGAAGCGGTCGGTCAGCAACACCGGTACGTCCGCCCCCTCGGCTGCCAGCAGCGGCCGCAGGGTGCGCCAGGGTCCTCCCGTCCCGGAAGCCAGGTCGACCACGCGTTCGGCGCGGCTGGCCACGATGGCGCGGGCCAGCCGCGGCGCCAGCGCGTCGTAGGGCCGCGCCACCTCGGCCAGCCGGGCGAGGAAGGCGGTGGCGGCGTCGCGCGCCGGCCCGGGACACCAGGAGTAGTCCTCCAACTCCGGGACGTCGAGGCGGCGCACGCGCGCCCGCTCAGCCCGCCGCGGCCAGTTCTGCCAGCCGGTCCTTCACGTTCTCCTTCACCACGCCCCCGTGGTAGGTGATGGCGGTGACGATGTCGAGCCCGGTGAGCTTGCTCAGCGACGCGACGGCGGTGGCCATGTCCGGGGTCGCGCCGGGACGGGGCCCCTGCAGGACTCCGTTCTCCGACACGAGCGCATCGCCGGACACCAGGGTCTTGCTGCGGCGCAGGTAGAGGCTGATGTGGCCCGGGGTGTGCCCCGGCGTGTGCAGGACCAGGATGCCGCCGCAGTAGGGAAGCTCGTCGCCGTCCTGCAGAGCACGGGTCACGCGGGCGTGGGGCGGGTCGGACAGGACCGCCTCGAGGGGAGCGCGCTGCTCCTCGGGAAGGTTCTTGATGCGCTCGGCCATGAACTGGGGGTTGAGCTTGATGGGCTGTTTCTCGCCCTCGATGTAGGGCCTGTCCGCCTCGTGCGCCAGCACCTCCACGTCGCGGCCGGCGGCGTCGAGCACCTCCGGCATGCCGCCGATGTGGTCGATGTCCTGGTGGGTGAGGATCAGGCGGGTGAGGCGTTCGAAGGGCGCGCCCGCCTTGCGGGCGCCTTCGCGGATGGCGTCCAGGCTGCCGGGAAGGCCGGCATCCACCAGCACGACGTCGTCGTCGTCCCAGATCAGGGTGGGATGGATGACGCTCTGGCCGCCCATGAACGCCATCGTCAGGTCGAGTGCTTCGACGCCTTCGGCTACATGCATAGGTCCTCCCTTAACCCGCCCAACGTACGCCCGCGCCGCCGCGGCCGCCGTATCGCGCCGTCCCGCCGGCCGTCGGGGATTGTGATGGCGACTACCCGAGGGCAGGCGGGGTCGCGCCTAGGGTGCTCGTGAGGCGGCCGAAGACGCGCCGATCCGGCGCGGACGCCGTCCCACACGGATGTTCTGTGCATTCGCGTCGCACATCGTGAAGGGAGAGCGATCCTGATGAAACGGTCCCTCTACCGGCTCGTGCGTTCGCCGCAGTACCTGATCCTGGCCGTGGCGGCGCTGGCGTTGCCGCTGGCGCTCGCGCAGAGCGGCGGCTCCTCCGGAGGTTCCTCGGGCGGCTCGGCCAACGCCGGCAGCGGCAGCTCCAGTGGCAAGACGGAGACCTACACCATCAAGGAGTCGGACTACAAGTACAACCCCTCCAAGATGACCTGGCACGTCGGGGACACCGTCAAGCTGACCATCGAGAACACCTCGAAGAAGGACAACCACGAGTTCATCATGGGCAAGAAGCCCTTGAACTACGTGACCAGCAGCTTCGGAAACAAGTGGCCGTTCGGCTGGAAGAACACCCTGTTCGGCAAGAAGAGCCAGGTGTCGTTCAGCAACGGCCAGGGCGTCATGGCCGAGAACATGTCCAAGGGCGGCACGTTGCAACCCGGCAGCGTGGAGCTCAAGAAGGGCGGCAACTCCCACGTCACGCTCACCTTCAAGGTGCCGAACGAGACCGGCACGTGGAAGTACGCCTGCTTCGAGGAGAAGGGCCAGCACTACACCTCCCACCACATGGTGGGCACCATCACCATCGTGAAGTGAGGTCCTGACCTCGCGCGCTGCGGGGTGGCGCGGGTGCTAGGCTCCGAGAGGTCGTGACCCGGCCCGCCCTCACCACCCTGGACGCGGTGGAGCGCGCCTGCCTGGCGAAGGCGGGCGCGCTCCTCGATCGTCCGTTCGGTCCGGACACGCTGGTGATCAAGGTCGGCGGCCGGCGAGGCGGGCGCATGTTCGCGCTCCTCGCCGAGACCGCCGAGCCGCCGGCGATCAGCCTGAAGTGCGACCCCGAGCTCTCCGAGCTGCTGCGTGCCGGCTACCCTGCGGTGAGCCCCGGATACCACCTCGACAAGCGCCATTGGATCACGGTCCGGTTGGACGGCAGCCTGCCGGACAGCTACCTTCTCGAGCTCATCGACATGTCGTACCGGCTGGTCTTCGCCAGGCTGAGCGCGGCCCGGCGCCGGGCTCTCGGATGAGGGGGCCGGAGCCTGCGGCGGGGCGCCACGCCGGGCGGGGTCACGGCGGGGCGCCGGACTGACGTCCGGGCGGCGGCCCCCGCCTCGAGGTCATCGCCCCTGCACCGCCCCCTGCAGGAAGTCGTAGGGGTAAGGGAGCGTCAGGTCGCTGGCGCGGGTCAGCCCCTCCAGCTGCAACGGCTCCAGCGTCCAGCCGGTGGCGCCGAGGTCGTCCTCGAGCTGGTCCATGCTGCGCGCGCCGATGATGGGCGCGGTGACGCCCGGACGCTGCAGCAGCCAGCGGATGGCCACCTGTGCGGGGCTCCTGCCGGTCTCCCCGGCAACGCGGTGGAGCGCGTCCAGGACCGTCCAGGTGTGCTCGTTGGCCAGGTTCGTCCAGCTCTCGCCCCAACCCTTCTCCTCGGCGATCTCCACGCGTGTGCCCTGCGGCGGCCGCTCCATCCCGCGCCGGTACTTGCCGGAGAGCCAGCCGCCGCGCAGCGGGCTCCAGGGGATGACGCCCAGGCCCTCGCCGAGCGCCACCGGGATCAGCTCCCACTCGGTGGAGCGGCACAGCAGGTTGTATTGGGGTTGCAGCGACACGAACGGCTCCCAGCCGCGCTCGCGGCTGAGGTCGAGGGCGCGCTGGAGCTGGTGGCCGGCGAAGTTGCTGACGCCGACGTAGCGCGCGCGCCCGGACCGGACGAGGTCGTTCAGTGTGCTCAGCACCACCTCCAGCGGTGTGCCCGGATCCCAGGCGTGCACCTGCAGCAGGTCCACGTAGTCGGTCTGCAGGCGGCGCAGGCTGGCGTCGACCGAGGCGAGGACGTGCTTGCGGCTGAGGCCCACGTCGTTCGGACCCTCGCCCATGGCGAAGCGCACCTTCGTCGCCACCACCAGGCCGTCGCGGTCGCGGCCCTTCAACCAGCGGCCGACGATCTCCTCCGAGACGCCGCGGGAGTAGACGTTGGCGGTATCGATGAAGTTGCCGCCGGCGTCCACGAAGCGGTCCAGCATGCGGTGGCTCTCCTCCTCGCTCGCCTCGTTCTCGCGTCCGAAGGTCATCGCCCCCAGGCACAGCTCGCTGACCTTCATGCCGGTGTTGCCGAGATAGCGGTACTCCATGCGCTCACTCCCTTGCTGGCGCCTGCGTGCGCCGTGCGACGGGTGTAGGGTTCCGGCGGCTGTGGCCGCCTCCATGCTAGACGCTGCCGCCCGGCGACCCCGCGCCGCCCGCGCGGGGCCGCCGGGCGGCGCGCTCAGGGCGCGACGATGCGGGTGGTCAAGCGGCCCAGCGGCCCGATCTCGACCGTGTACACGTCGCCGGGGCGCATCCAGCGCTGCTCCTCCATGCCCAGGATGACGCCTTCGGGCGTGCCGGTGGCGATGACGTCGCCGGGCTCCAGCGTCACGTAGGTGCTGGCATAGCTGACGATCTCGGCGACGCCGAAGATCATGTCGGCGGTGGTGGAGTCCTGCCGCAGCTCGCCGTTGAGCCAGCCCCGGACCGGCAACGCCTGAGGATCCGGGATGGCGTCGGCGGTGACGAGCTGGGGACCCATCGGCAGGAAGCCGTCGAGCGTCTTGCCGAGCAGCCACTGGCTGGTGCGTTGCTGCAGGTCGCGGGCGCTGAGGTCGTTGCCGTTGGTGTAGCCGAGCACGTGGTCGAGCGCGTGAGCCCGGCTGACGCGCCGTGCCCGGCGGCCGATGACGACCACCAGCTCCGCTTCGTAGTCGAGCCGTTCCACCTCCGGCGGCGCCACGACCGCGGCGTCCGGGCCCGCGACGGCGTTGTCGAACTTGGAGAACAGCACCGGGCTGGTCGGGATGGCCATGCCCGTCTCGCGGGCGTGCTTGCGGTAGTTGAGCCCCACGCACAGGATCTTGCCGGGGTGGGGGACGGGCGGGCCCAGGCGCAGGCCGGCCGGATCGGTGGACGCTTCCCCGTCCCCGGCCATGCGCGTGAGCTCCGGCAGCGCGTCGAGCCCCCGTGCCGCCACGTCGGCCGCGGCGAGCCCGGTGCGGACGATGCCCTCCCCCACGCGCACGCCGGTGCGGAGGACGTTCTCGGGGTCGTAGTAGCTGACGAGGATCATGCTGCCTCCTGGCGGGGACTCGCCTGCGGCCGGGCGCGGGCGCCGGCGGCGACCGCCCAAGGTTACCAGCGTCGCCGGGTACGGGTCGGTGCCGGGCCGGCCGTGCCGCGGACGGAGACCGTTCCCGGAAGGCGGGTCGCGGCTACCTGCCGGCGCCGATGCCGACGAGCGGATCGCCTTCGTTGATGGCCAGGCTCGTCACCGCGAACATGACCACGCCGTCGACCGCAGCGACCGGCCGTTGCCTCACGTTCCCCAGCAGGTCCGTGACCGTGCCGAGCGGCCGGCCGCCGGCGACGGCGTCGCCGGCGGCCACCGCCGGATACCAGCACCCCGCGTGCTCGCTGCGCGCCCACGCGAACTCGGTGAGCACCGCCGGCCGCACCGTCGCCGCCGGCGCGCTCGCCAGCATGCCCAGCTCGGCCATGACGCGCAGGCAGCCGTGCTCGAGCGCCTCCACGCTGGCATCGGGCCACAGGCCCTGGCCGCCGGCCTCGGCCAGGACCGCGGGGATGCCGAGCGCGTGGGCGGCGCTGAACGTCATCCCGGTCCCCGCCTCTTCGATGCGGTAGGGCAGTGCGAAGGCGTCCGCGAGCGCGGCCGCCCGGCGTGCGACGTCGTCGTCGCCCGCCGTGTGGATCGCGAAGGGCGTCAGCGCCTCGATGAGGTCGCCCCCATGGAGGTCGAGATAGGCGTCCGAGCCGCGCATCAGGCCGCTGAGCCAGTGGGCGAGGACCTCGCTGTGACTGCCGCCGGCCCGTCCGGGGAAGACGCG
>DATFNF010000058.1:0-7613 GCA_035266525.1 Trueperaceae bacterium
CACGATCGTGCTGGACGGCGGCGAGCATCCCACCGAGATCAACGAGGCCGGGCCGGAGGTGGAGGAGGCCCGCTGGCGGGAGCTGCTCGCCGCGCTGCCCGCGGGCCGGCTGGTGGTGTCGGGCAGCCTGCCGCCGGGCACCGCGCCGGAGCGCTTCGGGGAGCTGCTGGGCGGCCTCGTGGGCCCCCACGCGGCGCCGCTGACGGTCGACGCCCACGGGCCCGCCCTGATCGCCGCCCTGCGGGCCGGCGCCGATCTCGTCGCCCCGAACCGACGCGAGCTGGAGGAGGCGGCGGCCGCGCTTCCGCTGGAGGCCGGCTCCGACCTCGACGCGGCCGAAGCCCTCCCCGACGATCTCCCGGGCGCCGGCGCCCTGCGCCGCAGTGTGGCGCTGGCGACAGCGCTGCGGCGCCGCTTCGGATCTCGCGTGCTCGTGACCCTCGGCGAGGCCGGCGCCGTCCTGGTCGCGGCGCGCACCTGGCTGGCGCGTGCCGCCCGCGTCGACGCCGTCAACCCCATCGGTTCCGGCGATTGCCTCCTCGGCGCCTTCCTGTGGGCCGAGGAAGCGGGCCTGCGCGAGGACGAAGCGCTGGCGCTGGGCGTGGCGGCGGGCGCGGACAACGCACGCCGCGGCGGCGGGGGCACCCTCGACGGTGCGAGCGTTCGCGCGCTCGCCGCGCGGGTGCGGCTGGAGGCCGTGTCATGAGCGCGCCTGCAGGTCCCGGCAGGGCCCGGTTCCGCCTGCCCGGCTGGTCGACGTGGCTCGACCGCCCCGCCTTCCTGGCGACCCTGCTGCTCATCCCCACCCTGGTGCTGGTGTTCGGGGTGCTGCTCTACCCCATCCTCGACACGTTGCGTCTCAGCCTCACCGACCGGGTGCTGTCGCAACCGGACAGCGGCGCCTTCGTGGGCCTCGGCAACTACCTCCAGGCGCTCCGCGACCCGGAGTTCCGCGCCTCGCTCGGCCGCACCTTCTACTTCGCGCTCATCACCGTCCCCGTGGAGACGACGCTGGGGCTGCTCATCGCCCTGCTGCTCAACCAGCGCTTCTTCGGGCGCGGCTTCGTGCGCGGCCTCATCATCCTGCCGTGGGCGCTGCCCTACATCGTCAACGGCGTGATGTGGAAGTGGATCCTCAACGCCAACTACGGCGCCCTCAACGCGCTGCTCACCCAGCTGGGCCTGACCGACCGCTACCACATCTGGCTCGGCTACCCCGGCACCGCCTTCAACTTCGTGATCCTCGCCAACATCTGGAAGGAGACGCCCGTCGCGGTCATCCTCATCCTGGCGGCGCTTCAGACCATCCCGGGCGAGCTCTACGAGGCCGCGCGCGTCGACGGCGCCAACGCCTGGCACCAGTTCTGGGCCGTCACCTTCCCCAGCCTCAGGCCGGTCATCGCCGTCACCATGGTGGTCAAGACCGTGTGGGCGCTCAAGGAGTTCGACCTGATCTACGTCATGACGGGCGGCGGTCCCGCCAACGCGACCAACGTGGCCACCTTCCAGACCTACCTGACCACCTTCAAGTTCCTGAAGTTCGGCTACGGCGCGGCGATGGCCGTCATCATCGTGGTGCTGTCGTTGGGCATCGCCTTCTTCTACGTCCGCATGATCTCCCCGAACGAGGTCGCGGAGTGAGGCCCGCCCCCACCGTCGCCAGACGGCCGCGCCCGCGGGCCGCGCAGCCGGGCAGCGCGCGCCGCAGACGCATGCACCTGCTCGGCCGCGTGCTGCTCTACCTGGCCGTGCTGGCCGTGGTGGTGTGGGTCCTGGCGCCGTTCGCGTGGCTGGTCATCTCCAGCGTGTCCACCCGCGCCGCCCTCACCTCCAAGCCTCTGCAGTGGCTGCCGGATCACATCAACCTCAGCAACTACGTCGACATCTTCACCGGCGGCGGGAGCAGCACCAGCGCGCATCGCAGCGTGCGGGCCGGCGCCGTCAACAGCGTGCTGGTGGCGGGGATGGCCACGCTCGTCGCGCTGTTCGCCGGGTCCCTCTCGGCCTACGCGGTCAGCCGGCTGCGCTTCCGGCTCAAGGGCCCCTTCCTCGCCACCATGCTGGCCACGCAGCTGCTGCCCACGGTCGTCATCATCATCCCCCTGTACATCGTCTTCCGCAGCATCGGCCTGCTGGACACGGTGTTCGCGCTGATGTTCGCGGACATCGCCATCATCCTGCCGCTCATCACCTGGATCCTGAAGGGGTACTTCGACGGCATCCCGTCGAGCCTCGAGGACGCCGCCCGCATCGACGGCTGCACCCGCGCCGGGGCGCTGTTCCGCGTGGTGATGCCGCTCTCCAGCTCGGGCCTCGCCGCCAGCGGCATGTTCGCCTTCATCATCGCCTGGAACGAGTTCTTCACCGCATTCATCCTCAGCTCCACGCTGCACTCCAAGACGCTCAGCGTCATCGTGGCGGAGTTCTCCAGCAAGGTCGGCGTCGACTACGTGGCGATGGCCACCGCCGGCGTGCTCGCCTCGCTGCCTCCGGTGCTGCTGGCCCTGTTCTTCCAGCGCTACATCATCCAGGGCCTCACCGCCGGAGCCGTGAAGGGATAGGCAGGTCGAAACCAGCAACCCACCCGGCACGCCCGTGGTCCGCGCGCGGGCGGCCCGCTCGAGAGGAGGTCGCAGGAGGCCAGGAGTACACCGGACGAGCCGTTCGGAAGCCAATCACGTACCTACCTCAGGAGGGTATCGCAATGTCATCGAAGACGTTCCGGCGCATCGTCGTCGCGCTCTCGGCCGTGTTGTTGCTGGCCGGGACCGTGACGGCCCAGAAGATCACCGTCATCATGCCCCGCCACGAGATGGACCTCGTCGGCCTGTGGGAGGCGCAGACGCGGCAGTTCGAGCAGCAGAGCGGCATCCAGGTCGAGTTCATCCAGATGTCCTGGGACGAGGTCGCCAACAAGGTGCTCACGGACCTCGCCGCCGGCGGCGGCACCTACGACGTCATCGAGTTCGACAACGGCTGGGTCGCCAAGTTCGAGTCGGCCGACTGGGTCGAGCCGCTCAACCAGTACGCCGACCAGGCCTACCTCGACGCGCTGGTGCCCGGCCTGCTCGGCACCTTCACCAAGGACGGCCAGGTGTTGGGCATCCCCTGGAACAACGACACCCGCTTCTTCTTCTACAACAAGGCCATGCTCGACAAGGCCGGGATCGCCGCGCCCCCCAAGACCTGGGCCGAGGTCGTCAGCGACAGCAAGGCGCTGCAGGACCAGGGCATCGTCGCGTTCCCCGTCACCGAGTACTGGAACCAGGAGTGGGCGCTGGCGAACTCGTTCGCGTTCTACCTCTACAGCTTCGGCACCGACTACTTCAGCGCCGACGGCACCATCACCATCGACAAGCCGCAGGCCGTCAAGGCGCTCACCTTCATGGTGGACATGCTGAAGAACGAGAAGATCGCCAACCCGTCCAGCGTGACGCTCTCCCAGGAAGCCGCCGCCGACCTGCTCTACGCCGGCGACGCCGCCTTCTTCTTCCAGGGTCCGCCGGTGACGCAGAACTACGCCAACGACCCGGAACGCTCCAAGGTGGTCGGCCAGGTGAAGGCCGCCGAATGGCTCCCCGCCGAGTCCGGCACGAGCCAGGCGACGTTGACGCTGCCCGAAGCCTTCGCCATCCCCAAGGCCTCGAAGAACAAGGACGCGGCCTGGCAGTACATCCACTACATGATCTCCCCCGAGCGCGACCGGGAACGCGCCGAGAAGCTCGGCAGCCTGCCGCTGTTCAGCGCGCTCTACACCGACCCGGCGCTTCTCCAGAAGTACCCCTACTGGGAGCAGTTCGGCGCCCAGTCCGCCAAGGCGCGGCCGCTGCCGCAGGTGGAGTGGTACGACGAGCTCGTCCAGACCAGCATCGTCGCGGTGCAGCGCGCTCTGCTCGGCATCCAGTCGCCACAGCAGGCGGCCGGCAGCATCGCCGCGTTCATGACCGGCAAGACCGCGGGCGGCGTGACGCTGCACGACTGACCGGCGCACCCGACCTCCACCCCGTCTGCGTGCGGCGGCCCCTCCACGGCCGCCGCACGCTTCTCGTGGCGCTGCAGCCCACGGGAACGCGCGCCGGAGCGCCAGGCCCATCGCCGCGCCGCGGCGCATCGAGCCGGCTCCGAACGCGGCCGCTTTCCCCCCTCGATCGCGACGGGGGCGGCTATGAGGCTTGTGTTTCGCGCGGCCATCGCGTAGACTGCAAGCGTTCCGAAAACTCTGGGAAGATTTTTCGTAACGCGGGCGCGAGCCCGGAAATCTGTGGGCCTCTCGTGGAGAGGCAGTTGGGTAGAGGTAGCAACATGGCAAGTGGAAGAGTGAAGTGGTTCAGCGCTGAGAAGGGCTACGGTTTCATCGAGCAGGGCGACGGCGGTCCGGACGTGTTCGTCCACTTCTCGGCCATCCAGGGGGAAGGCTTCCGCAACCTCAACGAGGGTGACGAAGTCGACTTCGATGTCGAGCAGGGGAAGAAGGGCCTGCAGGCCGCCAACGTCGTCGTGACCAGCGCGGCGCCGGCTGGAGGTCACGCTCAGCGCTACTGATCACGAATCGGGAACACATCGCGGCGCCCGGCTTCATGCCGGGCGCCGTTCTTCGTGTGGCGGGGGCGCGCCGCCGGCCGGCACGTGCCCGAGAGAACCCCGGGCGGCTGTCTGGCAGCCGCCCGGGCGGTGGCGCTACGGTCGCGAAGCCTACTGCTTGCTGATGGTGGCGATGCGGTAGTCGCCGGCCGGGTTGATGACCATGCCGCTCACGCCTGGCTGGGTGAAGGCGATCCCCTGGAAGGTGTTCTGCCACAGCGGGATGAACGGCACGTCCGTCGCCGAGAGCTTCTGCACCTGCTGATAGGCGGTCGCGCGGGCGTCCTGGCTGGTCGCGGCGCGCGCCTGCGTGATCAGCGACTTGTACTGCGAGAAGTCGGGCGCCTTGTCCCAGAAGGTGCCGAGGCTCTGCGTGGCGTCGGTCAGCCAGGGGGCGAGGAAGTTGTCCGGATCCATGAAGTCGGGGTACCAGCCGAGCGTGAAGAAGCCCATCGCGCCCTGCGACATGCGCGTTGCGTAGGTGCCGATGTGGGTGAACCGCAGCACCTGGTCGAGGAAGCCGCCGCGGTTGAGCGCCGCCCAGATGCCGGTGGACACGCCGATGAGCGCCGCGATGACCAGGCCGGAGAGCGACAGCTCCAGGGTGACGGGGAGGTGCAGGGCGATCTGCGAGGCGACGCTGCGGCCGGTCGAGAACGACTCCCCCAGGTTCCCGTGCGCGACGCCCCAGAGGTACTTCAGGTACTGCACGTAGATGGGCTGGTCGAAGCCGAGCCGGTGCTCGTACTGATGGATCAGCGACACCGGGACGTTGCGACCGCCCAGGATGACCAGCACCGGGTTCCCAGGCATCACATGCAGCACCAGGAAGACCACGGTCAGCAGGATGAGCACCATGGGGATCGTCAGCAGGACGCGCGTTACCGCATAGCGAAGCAGTCCCATCCGAAACCCCGTGCATGATATGGCGGGTGGAGGGAGCGGTCAAATCGCGCCGTTCCGGCGCGGGTCAGTCCTCGCCGGGCTCGCGGCCGCTCGGGCCCACGCGCACGTACTGCCAGCCGGCGGTGGCGCTCACGAACAGGATCATGAAGAGCAGGCTGCCGGCCACCACGGCCACCGTGGCGGGCTCCGAGTCGGCCACCGCCACGATCGTCCCGCCCACCGCGCTGCCCACCAGCGCGACCGGCAGCACGCCCATCACGGCGCCGCGGAAGGTGCCGTGCGCCAGCAGACCGGCGCGCGCGCGTTGCAGCGCAAGCACCACGTTGGCGCCGGCGAACAGGATGGCTACGTCGAGGTAGCCCCTGGGCGGGACCCGCACGACGAACTGCTCGATCAGGAGTAGCGCCAGCAGGCCCAGGTAGAACGTAGCGACGGCGCCCGGGTAGCGCAGCGGGCCCATGTCCCCCAACGGGCGCCCGCCGCTCAACGCGCGCCCACCCGTCGGCGGCGCGCCGAACGCGCGGCCGGTGCGGACGGGCGGGTCGTTCGCGTGGATGCCTTGTAGCCGCGTCCCGGCAGCGGGGCCATGGGGCATCCTTTAGCGCACGACTCGGATATGGCCAGGGGCGAATGTCCTGTCCCCACAGGCCGCCGCGTCGCCGGGCGCCTGCCGCGCCGTGCCCGTCAGGTCACGCGTCGCCCTCCGGCGCCTCCTCCTTCTCGGCACGCTTGCCGCCGCCCTTGCCGCCCTTGGCCTGGGCGGCCGCGATCTTGCCGATGAGGTCGGGGACCTTCTCGAACATCTCGGAGAGGCCGCCCTTCTTCCCCGGCGCGGCCAGGATGGAGAGCTCGCCGCCGTGCACGACGATGAACGCCGCGGGCTCGACGCGCACGCCGCCGCCTCCGCCGCCGCCGGAGCCCTTGCCGCTGCCGCTGGTGCCCTTGTCGTTGGGTCCGGCGCCCCCCTCGCCCTCGCCGCTGCCGCCCCCGAAACCCACCGACACCTTGGAGATGGGGATGACGGTGTGCTCGCCGAGCTGCAGCGCCTCGCCCACCATCGTCTCGGTCTTCGCCAGCGTGCCGATCTCGTCGATCAGGGTGCGCATGAGGTCCTGTACGCTCATGGTCACTTCCTTCCTCCGCCGTGAGGGCGGTTGGTCCCTGTGTCTTCCCGACCGGCGGACGCGCCCGCCCGCCGCCCCGTCCCGTCGCCTGCGCCCCGGCGCACGGACGCGAAGGGCATCCGCCACGCCCCGAAACCTCGGCCGGCCGTGCCCGCGCGGGCGCGGCGCACGACGCGCCACATGCGCACGGCCAGGAGGGCGGCGTGCACCGGCCGCAGGCGCAGCGAAGCGTCGAGAGCGATCCTCGGCGACTCCGACGCGAAGTCGGGCTGAAGCGTGATCGCGCGCCGCACCGTGGGCGGCGTCACCGCCCGGGCGGCGTAGGCAGCGCCCGTCAACCAGCCCGTCAGCGCGGGATCGGGCGTCGCGAGCGTCGCCTCCAGCGACAGCCGCCGGACGTGCAGGCGGCGGAAGAACGCGCGCAGCGCGGCCAGCACCCTGCCCCGGTCCGCCCACAGCTTCCGCGGCGAGGGGCGGGGCCCCCTGCGGCGTCGGCGCCGCGGCTTGGGGCGGTCTCCGGCGGTGGCCCACCGGCCGACGCGCCGCGAGAGCAGCCGAAGCTCCGTGGTGCGGGTACGCACATCGAACGAGACCCGCACCCCCGGCCCGGCGAGCGCCACGTCGCGACGCGCCTCGCCCCAGGCCGCCTCGACCGCCACCGGCAGGAGCAAGAGCAGCGCCAGCAGCAGCAGCAGCACCAGCAGCAAGGAGGCCATAACGATACCCAGCCAGGCCAGCACGGCCATCGGCCACCCCCTGAGAGCTCTCCGCGGGCGCCCCGGCGGCGCCCGCCTCACGAGCATGCGCGGACGGAGCGGAAGCGGGGTCCGTCGAACTCCGACCCGCCCTGTCCGCCAGAGACCGTAGCAGACGCGCCCGAGCGCACGCGGCGTCCCCGCCACGCTCGCACGCGCCGCGCGGCGACGTGGGCCGCGAGGTGGGCCGCGACGTGGGTCCCGGCACTGGCGGCAACGGGCGGGCGAGCGTATCATCGTCCAATCG
>DATFNF010000059.1:0-11442 GCA_035266525.1 Trueperaceae bacterium
ATCTTCAGCCGCGGCTACAAGTACATCTTCGGGACCCTGCCGGCCGCCGGCGACTACTTCAAGAGCACCATCGACATGATGGCCAAGCTGAGCCCGCCCGTGCAGTCGATCGCCTTGCTCTACGCCGACGACTCCTTCGACGTGAGCGTCGCCGACGGCACCAAGAAGCTGGCGCAGGCCGCCAACATCCCGGTGGCGTTCGAGCAGCGCTACAGCACCAACGCCTCGGACTTCAGCACCATCATCTCCCAGCTCAAGGGCAAGAACCCCGACGCCGTGCTGGTGGCCGGGCACGAGACCGAGGCGCTGAACTTCATCCGGCAGGCGAAGAGCCTCAACTTCAGTCCCAAGATGTACTCCTTCACGGTTGGCGTGCCCACCGCGGACTTCCGGCAGGCGCTCGGCAGCGACGCCGACTACGCCTTCGGCATGACGTCGTGGCTGCCGCTCGCGAGCGACAAGGACCCGTACTTCGGCGATGCCGCTCAGTTCGCGCAGCAGTTCAAGCAGCGCTTCGGCTACGATCCCGACTACCACGCCGCGTCAGGCGTGGCCGACGTCGAGGCCTTCGTGAAGGCCATCGAGACCGCCGGCAGCCTGGACCCCAAGGCCGTACGCGACGCCATCGCCAACGTGAGCTTCGACAGCCTCTACGGCCACGTGCAGTTCGGCGCGAATGGGCAGATCTCGCTGCCGCAGACGGTGATCCAAGTGCAGAACGGCAAGCTGGAGGCCGTCTTCAACGGCACCAGCTTCGAGACCCAGCCGCAGTACCCCATGCCGGCGTGGAGCTCTCGCTAGGTCCGGCTAGCTGATCGACGTGCGTGCGGCCCGCCGGCAACGGCGGGCCGTCGCCGTGTCGGCCCGCGCCGCGCCCGCGCGTCGCGGCGGCATGTAATTGCGGTAACATCGCGCAGGAGTCCCATTTGGTAACCCTCCAGGTCCTCTCCAACGGCATCCTGCTTGGTGGGCTGTACGCGCTGGTGGCGCTCGGCCTGGCACTGGTCTGGGGCGTGCTGGATATCATCAACCTCGCCCACGGCGCGTTCATCATGCTCGGCGGCTACATCGCCTACTACCTGTTCACCGGGCTGGGCCTCGACCCCTTCGCCAGCCTGCCGCTGGTCATGATCGTCATGTTCGTGCTGGGTTACGGCATCCAGTGGGGGCTCCTCAACTTCCTGGTCAAGGCCCCCATGTTCAACATGCTGCTCGTGACCTTCGGCATCGACGTGGTCCTGACCTACCTCGCCCAGATCCTGTTCTCCGCGGACCTGCGCGCCATCCGGCCGGCGTACGCCGGCAGCAACTTCACGGTCCTGGGCATCACCATCCCGCTGGCCAACCTGCTGGCGTTCGTGGTGGCGCTGCTGCTGACGGGGCTGCTGGCGCTGTTCCTGCAGCGCCAGCGCTGGGGCCGCGCCATCCGCGCCACCGCCCAGAACCTGGGCGCCGCCCGCCTCCACGGGGTGCCGCCGCGCTTCGCCTACGCCCTCACCTTCGGCATCGGCGCCGCGCTGGCGGGCGCCGCCGGCACGCTCTACGGCCTGGTGGCCCAGCTCACCCCCTACATCGGCGTGCCGCTCACGGCCAAGTCCTTCGCCATCGCCATCATCGGCGGTCTCGACAACCCGCTCGGAGTCATCGTCGGCGGGCTGGTGCTGGGGCTGGCCGAAGCCTTCGGGAGCCTGTGGCTCGGCCCCACCTACCGCGACGCCGTCAGCCTGGGCCTGCTCGTGCTGGTGCTGATCGTCAGGCCGACCGGCATCCTCGGGAAGACGGCATGAAGGCGCTGCCCTGGGCGCTGGCGGTCCTCGCCGTAGCCGCCCTCGCCGTGGTGCCGTTCACGCTGTCACCCGTGCTGGTGCAGTTCGGCATCAGCACGCTGCTGCTGGCGGTGCTGGCACAGGGCTGGAACATCATCGGCGGCTTCACCGGTTACGCCTCGTTCGGCAACTCCGTGTTCTACGGTCTCGGCACCTACGGCACCGCCGTGACCATGACGAAGTTCCATCAATCGTTCGCGCTGGGCCTGGTGGTCGGCGCCGTGGTGTCGGTCGGCTTCGCACTGCTGCTGGGGCTGCCGGTGCTGCGGCTGCGGGGCCACTACTTCGCCATCACCACGCTGGCCCTGTCGGAAGCCGTGGCGGCGATCATCGCCAACCTGGGCATCACGGGCCGCAACACCGGCCTCATCCTTCCCCTCATCCGCGGCGACTCCATGTTCTACGAGATGAGCCTCGCGCTGATGGTGCTCGCCACGCTGACGGTGTGGTGGCTGGCGCGCAGCCGCTTCGGCTTCGGCCTCATCGCCATCCGCGAGCGCGAGGACGCCGCCGAGGTGATGGGCATCCCCACCACCCGCTACAAGGTGCTCGCCTTCGGGCTGGCGGCGCTGTTCAGCGCGCTGGCCGGCGGCATCCACGCCTACTGGATCACCTTCATCGACCCCGCCAGCGCCTTCGACATCTCGCTGAACGTGCGCATGATCATCATGGCGGTGTTCGGCGGCGCCGGCACCGTCATCGGTCCGGTCGTCGGCGCCTTCCTGCTCTCCGGCGTGGCCGAGGTGCTGGCCTCCACGGTCACCGGCATCGCCAGCCTGTTCTTCGGGCTGGTGATCATCGCCGCGGTCGTGTTCACGCCGAGCGGCGTCATCCAGGCCATCCGCCGGCTGCCCAGGCGCGGTCTCGCCACCTTCCTCGACGCGGTGCGGGAGACGCGGCTGTGACCGCGGCCGGCCCGCCACTGTTCGAGGCCAGGAGCGTCAGCAAGCGCTTCGCGGGGCTGCTGGCGCTCTCCGGCGTGAGCTTCGCGCAGCATGAGGGGGAGATCCTCGGCCTCATCGGCCCCAACGGGGCCGGCAAGACCACCTTGATCAACCTCATCAGCGGCACGCTCGAGCCCAGCAGCGGCACGCTCCTCTTCGAAGGCCACCCGCTGCAGGGCCTGCCGCCGTACCGCCGCGCCCGTCTCGGCATCGGCCGCACCTTCCAGCTCATGAAGCCCTTCCCGGGCCTCAGCGTGCTCGACAACGTCACCGCCGGCGCTCTGTTCGGCCGGCGGCCGGAACGGGACATGACGAAGGCGCGCGACGCCGCCGCCCACTGGCTGGCGTTCGTGGGTCTCGGCGACAAGCTGGCGCAGCCCGCCGACGCCCTGGGGGGGCCCGACCGCAAGCGCCTGGAGCTGGCCAAGGCCCTCGCCTTGCAGCCCAAGCTGCTACTGCTGGACGAGGTCATGGCCGGGCTCAACGCCGTGGAGATCGACGAGGTGGTGGACCTGATCCGCCGCATCCGCGACGGCGGCACCACCATCCTGGTCATCGAGCACGTGGTGAAGGCCATCCGCCAGCTCTCCGACCGGCTGCTGGTGCTGCAGTACGGGGAGCTGATCGCCGAGGGGACCGCCGCCGAGGTGCTGGAGGATCCCAAGGTGATCGAGGCCTACCTGGGACGGAGGCGGCACTGATGGCGCTGCTGGAGGTCACCGGCCTCACCGCAGGCTACGGCGACGCCCAGGTGCTCAAGGGCATCGACCTAAACGTCGAGGAAGGCGAGATCGTCGCGGTGGTCGGCAGCAACGGCGCCGGCAAGACCACCCTGCTGCGCACGCTCTCCGGGGTCATCGGCGCCCGCGCGGGCGAGGTGCGCTTCGACGGCCGGCGCGCGACCGGCATCACCCCGGACCGGGCCTTCGGCCGCGGGCTGGTGCAGGTGCCGGAAGGCAGGCAGCTCTTCGACCGCATGTCGGTGGAGGACAACCTGCGGATGGGCGCCTTCCGCCGGCGCGACCGCAGCGCCGCGGCCCGGGACTTCGCCCACGTGTACGAGCTCTTCCCCGTCCTGGGCGAGCGCCGACGCCAGCTCGCGGGTAGCATGTCCGGCGGCGAGCAGCAGATGTGCGCCATGGCCCGCGGGTTGATGGCCGCTCCCAAGCTGCTCATGGTCGACGAGATGAGCCTGGGCCTGGCCCCGGTGATCGTGGAGCGGCTGCTGCAAGTGCTGACCGACATCCAGGCGCAGGGCGTGACCGTGTTGCTGGTCGAGCAGGACGTCAACAGCGCCCTCTCCATCGCCGATCGCGCCTACGTGATGGAGCGTGGCGAGATGGTGCTGAGCGGGCCCGCCTCGGAGCTCCTGGGCGACCCGCGCGTCAAGGAGGCATACCTCGGGCTGTGACCGCCGGGCCCGCCGGCGACGACGCGTCCCCCCAGCCGGCCGCCGCGCTGCTAGCATGACCATCGGTATGCAGCGCCAGGCCGCCCCCTCTCTCCCGGCGAGCGCCCGGTGAGCCGGCCGCGCATCCTGGGCGGCAGCGCCAAGGGGCGGCCCCTCGACACGCCGCGCCGCGGCACCCGGCCGAGCCCGTCACGCCTGCGCGAGGCGCTCTTCGACATCCTCGCGTTCGAGCCCAAGGGCCCGTTCCTGGACCTCTTCAGCGGCTCCGGCGCGGTCGGCCTGGAGGCGGCCAGCCGCGGCTGGGACGCTACCTGCGTGGACCTATCGGCGGAGGCCGTCCGGATCGTCCGCGGCAACGCCGTGCGCGCGGGGCTGCGCCCCGAGGTGGTGAAGGGCGACGCCGTCGCCTTCGCTCGCGCCAATCCCGGCCGCTTCGCGGTGGCCTTCGCCGCACCGCCCTACCCGCAGGACCTGCCCAGGGTATTCCAGGCGCTGCTGGACGCCGGCCCGGTGGCGCCGGGCGGGCTGTACGTCTTCCAACACCCCGCCGGCGAGCCCCCCGAGCTGACCCCGGCGGAGCCGTTCGAGCCCGCACGCGTCAAGCGGTACGGCAGCAACGCCCTCACCCTCATCCGCGTCAGGGAGCGCCCGGCCTAGCCCCCGCCCGGCCCCCGTGGCAGGCGTGCGCCACCGACCTGGGAGCCGAAGGACGCGTGCTAAACTGTCATGTTGCGAATGCAGCCTGGGCCGGGCCTGAGGCCTGCCCGGGACCCATTGGAAGGTTTGCATGCTGGGATTCGTCCAGAAGCTATTCGATAACAACGACCGCGAGGTCAAGAAGCTCGAGAACGAGGTCATCGCCAGGGTGAACTCCCTCGAGCCGGAGGTCCAGAGGCTGGAGGACCTCATCGCGGCCTTCGCGGAACTCAAGCGCCGCCATCACGAGGGCGGCGAGCCGCTCGAGGACCTGCTCCCCGAAGCGTTCGCGCTCACGCGCGAGTCGGCCGTCCGCAACCTGGGGATGCGCCACTACGACGTCCAGCTCATCGGCGGGGCCGCCCTGCACTACGGCCGCATCGCCGAGATGAAGACCGGTGAGGGCAAGACGCTCGTCGCCACGCTGGCGCTGGTGCTGAACGCCCTCAGCGGACGAGGCTCGCACCTGGTCACCCCCAACGACTACCTGGCCCGGACGGGCGCCGAATGGATGGGGCCCGTCTATCGCGGCCTGGGCGTCACCGTAGGCGTCATCCAGCACGACAGCGAGGCTCCCGACCGCCGTGACGCCTACCGGCGCGACATCACCTACGTCACCAACTCGGAGCTGGGCTTCGACTACCTGCGCGACAACATGGCGTTCCGGACCGACCAGCTGGTGCTGCGCGAGGACAACCCGCTGCACTACGCCATCATCGACGAGGTCGACTCCATCCTCATCGACGAGGCGCGCACCCCGCTGATCATCTCCGGCCCCGCCGAGCTGGCCACGGACAAGTATTACACCATGGCCAAGATCGTGCAGCAGCTGGAGAAGGGCGAGGCAGGCGAAGGCGACACGCCCCCCACCGGGGATTACACCACCGACGAGAAGGCCAAGGACATCCACCTCACCGAGGGGGGGATCGACAAGGCCGAAGGTCTCATCGGCGTGTCGGACATCTTCAGCCCGCAGAACATGGAGATCGGGCACATGCTCCGCCAGGCGCTGCGCTCCAAGGAGCACTATCACCTCGACCAGCAGTACGTGAAGGACGACAACGGCCAGATCGTCATCGTCGACGAGTTCACCGGGCGCCTCATGCCCGGCCGGCGCTTCGGTGAGGGCCTGCACCAGGCCATCGAGGCCAAGGAGGGCGTGAAGATCGAGCGCGAGAACCAGACGCTCGCGACCATCACGTACCAGAACTTCTTCAAGCTCTACGACAAGATCGCCGGCATGACGGGCACGGCCAAGACCGAGGAGAAGGAGTTCCAGGAGATCTACAACTCCGACGTGCTGGTCATCCCGACCAACATGCCGGTCGTCCGCAAGGACTTCGAGGACGTCATCTACCGCACCATCGACGGCAAGTTCGAGTCGGTGGTCGAGGAGATCGTCGAGGTCAACGCCACGGGCCAGCCCATCCTGGTGGGCACGGTCACCATCGAGGCCAGCGAGCGGCTGTCGCGCATGCTCAAGCACAAGGGCATCGCGCACCAGGTGTTGAACGCCAAGTACCACGCGCGCGAGGCCGAGATCGTGGCGCAGGCCGGGCGGAGCAGCGCCGTCACCATCTCCACCAACATGGCCGGCCGCGGCACCGACATCGTGCTCGGCGGCAACGCCGAGGCGTTGGCGCGGCAACTGCTCGAGCGCGAGGGGTTCGAGCGCTACGACACCGACACAGAGCTCTTCATCAAGGCCATCATGATGCACAAGCCCGACGAGGCGAAGCGCCAGGCGGAGAAGCTCGAGGGCCTACCCGAGGACATCACCCACAGGATCGAGCAGATCCGCGACGAGGCTGGCGAGGACCACGTGCGCGTGGTGGAGGCGGGCGGGCTGCACATCGTCGGCACCGAACGCCACGAGTCGCGCCGCATCGACAACCAGCTGCGTGGCCGCTCCGGCCGGCAGGGCGACCCCGGCTCCAGCCGTTTCTACGTCAGCTTCGAGGACGACCTGATGCGGCTGTTCGCCAGCGAGCGCGTGCTGGGCATGATGGACCGGCTGGGCATGGACGACAGCCAGCCTATCGAGGCCCGGATGGTCACCGGCGCCATCGAGCGCGCGCAGAAGCGCGTCGAAGACCGCAACTTCGGCATCCGCAAGCAGCTCCTGGACTACGACAACGTCATGAGCAAGCAGCGTGAGGTCGTCTACGCCCAGCGCCGCGAGATCCTGCTCGGCCACGACATCAGCGAGGACGTGCAAGACATGGTCGCCGAGTACGTCGACTCGCAGGTCCAGCGCTACGTCAACACGGCGCTCGAGCCCGAGGAGCAGGACATCGGCGCGCTGCGCACCGCCATCCTCGAGGCCGCGCCTCAGCTGCAGGACTTCGACTTCGAGTCGCTGCGCGGGCAGGACCCCGACGACGCCACCCAGGCGCTGGTGCCGGCGCTGGAAAGCGCCTACCACGCCCGCGAGGAGGAGCTTGGCGCCGAGCTGCTGCGCGAGCTGGAGCGCTTCATCGTGCTGCAGGTCGTCGACCAGTACTGGAAGGAGCACCTCCACAACATGGACGTGCTGCGCCAGGGCATCGGCCTGCGCGGCTACGGCCAGCGCAACCCGATCCAGGAGTACGCGCTGGAGGGGTTCAACCTCTTCGAGGAGCTGAAGGCCGACATCCGCTTCAACGTCGCCAAGCTGCTCTTCCGCGTCCAGGTGGAGACCGATCAGGGCCTCCAGCAACGCGAGCAGCGTCCGAGCTCGGTGGAGTACTCCACCGACCGGCCCCAGGCGGGCGCCGGTCAGGGCGGCGAGGGCGGGCCCACCCGGCCCATCCACGCCGACAAGAAGGTCGGCCGCAACGACCCCTGCCCCTGCGGCAGCGGCAAGAAGTACAAGCACTGCCATGGGAAGGTCGCTGCCTAGGACGCACGCAGCGGAAACCCCACCAGGCACCGGCAGGGCCCACTGCCATGGGAAGGTCGCCGCTTAGGACGCACGCAGCGGAAACCCCACCAGGCACCGCCATGGCCCCTCGATCGCCCCCACCGCTCGCCGGCGGGGGCGATCTCTCAGCGGCGCCCGCCGAGCTCGCGCCTGGCCGAGGCGTAGAGCGGCGCCGCTCCGCCCAGGCCCACGAGCGTGACCAGGAGCGCGGCCGCCACCGCCAGGAACACCGGCCGGTAGCCGAGCCAGCCGATCAAGGCCCCGCCGAGCAAGGGGAAGGCCAACCGCGGCGCGGTGAGCGTGCCGACCAGCCCGCTGTACGTGGGCCGCGCTTCCGCCGGCGCGATGTCCACCAGCACGTTGCCGAAGGACAGGTTGCGGCTGTTCACCGCGGCCCCCACCAGCAGGAACACCAGCCCGTAGCGGCCCGGAGCCCACTGCGCCAGCGCCAGGGCGACGAGCGGCACGGCCGCGCCCATCAGCAGGCATGCCCGCAGCACCGACGGGCTCCCTCGGCGATCGGCCAGCCAGCCCCACAGCAGGTTGGACACGGCGCCGCCCACCACCTCGAGGACGATGAACGTGCCCACCACCTCGGGACCGGCTCCCAGCCGGCGTTGCGCGAGCGTGACGTAGAAAGGCAGCAGCATCAGGTGGAGCCCGGCGAGGTTCTCGACGACGACCAGGCTGCGGAGCGCCGCGTCGCGCCGCCAGCGCTCGCGCAGCCCGGCCAGGTAGGCGCGCACCGGCACATGCGCCGTTGCCTGCGCCGCCGGCTCGCGAAGGGCGAGGAAACCCGCGCCCGCCACGCCCAGCGCCACGCCGGCCCCGACGAACAGCAGCGCGTAGTTGCGGGGGAACGCCAGCTCCGGACGGGCGAGGATCGCCCTCGCCAGGAAGCCGGCCGCGAGCGCCGCGACCCCGCCGAGGAACTGGCGGCTGGCGTAGAAGCGCCCGCGCGCCCCGGCACGCACGCTCTTGCCCACCATGTCCACGAAGGCCACGGCGCCCAGGCTCCCGCCCAGCGCGAACGTCGCCACCAGCACCAGCAGGACCGCCAGCAGCAGGCCGTGCCCGCGCCCGGCCCACAGCAGGGTGAGCGCGCCGAGCAGCAGCCAGGCCAACGCCCGGCTGTAGACCGCGACCACCAGGAACCCCTTCTTGCGGGCACGGACCTCCACCCAGCGTGAGAACAGCAGCTGCGGGAGCACGTCCCCGGCGAGCAGCACGCTGGTCACCAGCCCCACGACCACCGGCGAGCCGGACAGCAACGTGACGTAGGCGGGCAGCGCCGTCGACGGCTCCGCCAGCGCCGACCCCGCCGCGAAGAAGACGCCGTGCCATACGAGCGCCGTGAAGTTCCAGCGCCCGCCGGGGTCGTCGCGGCGTGATGTCGAAGTCGCCATGGCCTTTGACGTGACGCCGTCCTCGGCGCCGCGCCACTGTCACGATGCTACGCGCCGGCGGGGCCCGGCGACCGCCCGTGAGGCGGTCCCCCGAGACTCAGCCCCGCCGGAGCCGCCTGACGGTCCGAGCGCGCGTCCGGCGTGCCAGCTACGTGAAGCCTCCCGAACGCAGCGGCCTCACCGGGCCGTGGCAGGCGCTGTCGGCGCGCACGGGCCCGGACGCGTCGTCCACGGGGTACGCCTCCCCTCCTGCCCCGCCCCCGGATACGCGCGGACGAGGGCCGGGCAGTGCCCACGCCGACCCCATACCGACCCCATGCCGACCGGGGCGCACCCGGGCGCACGTGACGCCCGGCGGGCCTCTGGTAAGCTCAGGCGCCCGATGGACTTCGCCGACCGCCTCCACCAGCGCATCCGCGATACCGGCTCGCGCGTCTGCCTGGGCATCGACCCGCGGCCGGACCGCAGCCCCCTCACCGATCCCGAGGCTCTCGGCCACGACCGTCAGCGCGTGGCCGATGCCGTCGCCGACGTCTACGAGGCCATCCTGCGCGACGCCCACGCCTACCTTGCCTGCTGCAAGCCGCAGTCCGCCTTCTTCGAAGCGCTCGGCCTGGAGGGCCTGGTCGCGCTGAGCCGGGTGATGGCGGTGGCGCGCGAGCTCGAGCTGCCGATCATCCTCGACGCCAAGCGCGGCGACATCGGCAGCACGGCCGAGGCCTACGCCCGCGCCTACCTCACGGACGGAGCGCTGGCCGCCGACGCCCTCACGGTGAACCCCTATCTCGGGCTCGACACGCTGGAGCCTTTCCTGGAGGCGGCGGAAGCCGGCGAGCGCGGCGTCTTCGTGCTGGTGAAGACCTCCAATCCCGGAAGCTCCGACCTGCAGGACCTGCACGTGGACGAGGGCCTGATGGTACACGAGGTGCTCGCCGGCCGGCTCGCGGCCCGCGCCCAGGACCTTCGTTCGGGCGAGCGCGGCTACACGGCGCTGGGAGCCGTGGTCGGCGCCACGCACCGGGAGGCCCTGGCGGCGCTCCGACGCCGCCTGCCGCGCAGCGTGCTGCTCGTCCCCGGCGTCGGCGCCCAGGGCGCCGGCCCGGCCGACGTCATCGACGCCTTCGACGCCGACGGGCTGGGTGCGGTGGTGAACGCCAGCCGCTCGCTCTTCGACGGCGAGGCCGAGAGCGTCGATGCGCTCGCCGGGAACGCCGCGGACCGCGCGCGGCGCCTCCGCGACGGCATCAACGGCGCCCTGGAGCAACGCGCCTGACGTCCGTCAGGGCGTCTTCATGTAGCTGAGGAAGCGGAACGGCGACATGTTGGTCCGCAGCCTCGGCAGCAGTCCCAGCACCTTGGTGAACCCCACCTGGGGACCGTCGAAGACGGCGGCGTAGACGTCCAGGTCCTTGACCATCGGCGCCTTGTAGCCGAAGGCGTCGATCTCCTTGCCGGCCGCCACCTCGGCCGGCCAGTGCTGCCCGCGCGAGGGCACGCTGGCGACCACGTACATGCGCGACTGGTTGGTGGCCAGGAACAGCTTGGAGGCGTCCTCCGCCCGCGCCTCGACGTAGCTGGTGATGTGCACGGCGCAGTCGCCCATGTGCTGCAGCGCCGCATCGGGCCCGTCCTTGAGGTTCACGTCGCTGCGCGGGTGCAGCACGATCAGGCGCGGGTACACGGTCCAGTTCCAGATGATCGCCCAGAACGCGATCTTGTTGGGGTCGTTGGGGTCGGACGCCAGCAACGCCGCCGGTCGGATGGCCTGCGAGACACGGTCGAGCACCACGCCCGCCCCGTCGATGAGATCGCCTACCGTGTCGGGCTTGGGCACGTCGACCGGGGTCACCTTGTACCAGCTCTCGAAGCGGGCGAGCATGGTCTGCCAGGTCTTGGCGTCGATGCTGTCCGGCTTCCAGCTGCCCGGCAACAGCCGCCGCTCGGCCAGGTAGAGCACGTCGTAGTAGAACGGCGTGTTCTGCTCGACCGGCACCTTGTCGACCTTCACCATCGGGGGGAGCGCCGGCTCCACCAGCTTCACGGCCCGCTCCAGGATCAGCGCCGCGTCGATACCGGTGCCGGGCCGGTGGATGGCGAGGTTGGTCAGGCCGTCCCGGAGCTCCGACTGGCAGATGGGGAGGTCGGTCGTGGCTGCGGCGGCGAACGCCGGAACGCTGACGACGACGAAGGCCGCCAATGCCAGGATGGAACGCCGCATGGCCCGAGTGTATCGGGCCATGCGGGGGTGTGTTGTGAG
>DATFNF010000060.1:0-43396 GCA_035266525.1 Trueperaceae bacterium
AGGCGGAGGTCGTGGTGCCTGTGGAGGGCCTCGAGCACGGGAACGGCGAATTCCGGCGACCCGAAGAGCGCCAGCCGAAGTCGCCCGGCGGGCGTGTCCGTGGTGCTCACTCGACGGCGACTTCGATGGGGGCTCTTCGCAGCTCCTTGATCAACGCCTTGGCCTGCCGCTGCATGTCGGCCAACTCCGCGCGGTGCTCCTCCAGGAAGGCGCGCCGCTCGTCCTCCGGCAAGCGGTCGAAGAACAGCACGCCCTCGAGGTGGTCGTACTCGTGTTGCAGCACGTGCGCGAAGTGCCCTTCGGCGTCCAGCTGGTGCCACCCGCCCGTCACGTCCTGGTAGCGGACGCGCACCCGAAGGTCGCGCCGCAAGGCGTCCACGTACAGGCCCGGGACGCTCAAGCAACCGTCGTGGCCGAACTGCTCGCCCGTACGCGAGACGAAGCTGGGGTTCACCATGACGTGCTCTCCGACCACGCCCCAGCTGCGGCGCTTGACCTCGGGCGGGGCGTCGTCCTCGCCGTCGTCCACGGCGGAGGCGCCCGCGGCTTCGTGCTGCTCGCCCTCGCTCTCGTCCTCCTGCTCGGGGGCCAGCTCGAGCGCCACGAACAGGCGCTTGGACACGCCGATCTGGGGCGCCGCCAGGCCCACGCCGTTGGCGTCGTACATGGTCTCGATCATGTCGTCGGCGAGCGTCCGGAGCGCCTCGTCGAAGCGGGTCACGGGAAGCGCCCGCTTGCGCAGGACGGGGTCGCCGAAGTATCGGATGGGATGGATCACCGGTCTTGCCCTCCGGGGGCTCGACCTCACGGGCTGCCGGCAGGGTGCGCGTAGTGCAGCACCACCGTGGGGTTCGACAGCGCCGACACGCCTTGGGGGAGGTCGAGCGTGACAGGCACAGTATACCGGCCCGGTTGGGGCGTCGGCGTCGGCGGCTGTACCGTTCCCTTGACGCTGTTCACGCCCGCCAGCACGTCCGGCGCCCCGGCGATGACGACGTCGGGCTGGGTGAGGCTGGCGTCGGCCAGGTCGGTCGCGCTGGGCGCCTTGAAGTCGATCGGCACGCGCTTGCTGACCAGTGCCTGGCGCGACGTCACCTTCACGGTGATGTCGCTGGGGGACACCTTCACGCTCTGCACCGGCACGCCGGAATCGTCGACGGGGAAGGGGTGCGCGGTCGCCTGCCCCTCTTTGGCCGGCACCACGGCCATCACCTTCGCGACCTTCTGCAGCGCCTGTTGCTGGCCGGTCAGCGTCACCTGGGCGGGATCGGCGCTGGACGCCAGCAGGCGGTCGGATGGTGGAGATCCGGACAGCGCCACGGTCACATCCATGCTGCGATTGCCGACCGTCTCGAGCATGCCGATGACCTGGCTGGGCGAGACGTTCACCAGGTGGATGCCGCTGGGGGTCTGCACCGTGACCTGCTGCTGGAACTCGCCGCTGAGGCCGCTGAGGTCGATGCTGGCGGTGATGTTGTCGGGCCGGAGGCGGTCGACGCGGCCGCTCGGTCCGGACACGTTGACCTCCACCACCTGCGGCACCCCGACGGCCACCTGGCTCTGCGTCACGCCCTCCGTGGCGAGCGGCACGAGCAGGCTGCGCTGGGTGGTGGTCACCGAGCTGGTCGTGACGAACAGCCACATCACGAAGGCCAGGACCAGCGCGCCGAGCTTCTGGGGCCAGTTGTGGACGGTGGTGGTCAGCAGGCGCTTGACGAGGGTCATTCGGCGTACACCTCACGCAACGCCTTGAGCACGTCCGCCGGAGCGATGTCGCTGGTCAGCTCGCCGCCGCGGGCGATGCTGACGGTGCCGCGCTCCTCGCTCACGACCACCACGAGCGCGTCGGTGGTCTCGGAGAGGCCGAGCGCGGCCCTGTGGCGGGTGCCGTGCTTCACGGACCAGCCCTCGTGACGATCCGACAGCGGGAAGATCGCGCCGGCGTGGGTGACCGTGTCGTCGCGGACGATGACGCCCCCGTCGTGCAGCGGCCCCTTCGAGGCGAAGATGGTCTGGAGCAGCGCGCTCGTCACCGGCGCGCCGATGGAGGTGCCGCTCTCGCCGTACTCGCGCAGCGGGGTGCGCCGTTCGACGGCGATCAGCGCGCCGCGCCGTTGCGTGGCCAGCTCGCGGACCGCGCTCATGATCTCCTGCACCGGTCCGCCGTGCGTGCTGCGGCTCAGGCGGCCCCGGCCGACCCGCTCGAGGGCGGCCCGCAGCTCCGGCTGGAAGACCACCACGATCGCGATGAAACCGACGGGCGCGAGGCGATCGAACAGCCACTTGGTGGCCTGCAGATCGAGCTGTGCCGCCACCAGCCACAACGCGCCCAGGGCGAGCAGCCCGCGAAGCACGTTCCAGGCCCGCGAGCCGATGAGCAGCACGTAGGCCTGGTACAGCAGGACCGCGATGATGAGGATATCGACGATGTCCTGGACGCGGAAGCCCTCGAGTGCTGAAGCCAACAGGTAAGCCTCCATCGGCTCATGAGGACGGGTGGCCGTCCGCCTCGCCGACGGCGCGCGTCTGGTGGACGGCGCGCCGCCTGATCCAGCGCTGGGCGGTATGCGGTTGAGGCGCACGGGGCCGGTGACAACCCCGTTCGTTACGCAAACGATACCATAGGGACCCCGCCGTGGACGTGGTCCGCCGCCGCTGGGCGGCCGTCCTGGACGCGACGGGCCGGCGTCCGCCGTCGCCCGGTCCGGGGCGCGTCCGGAAGGCCCGCGTGTGGGGTACACTGCCCCTCTGGAGGCGATGATGAACGAACTGAAGGCACGCCTTGATGCCCTCCGGGGGTATCTTTGACTTGGCTGGCAAGCAAGCCCGGCTGAGCGAGCTAGACCCTGAACTGAACGACCCCGACCTCTGGGGCGACCCGGATCGCGCACGCAGCGTGACCCAGGAGGCCACGCGGCTGCGGCGCGTCGTGGAGAGCTTCCGGTCGCTCGAGGACGACGTCGAGGGCCTCACCGAGCTGCTCGCCGAGGCCAGCGAGGAGGAGGCGGCCGAGCTCGCGGACGAGGTGGCGCGGGTCGAGTCGGCGCTCGCGGCCCTCTACCGTGAGGCGCTCTTCGTCGGTAAGCATGACGACCGCGCCGCCATCGTGACCGTCAAACCGGGTGCCGGCGGCACCGAATCCTCGGACTGGGCGGGCATGTTGCTGCGCATGTATCGGCGCTTCGCCGAGCGGCACGGCTTCAAGGTGGAGCTCCTCGACCTCGTGCCCAACGCCGACGCCCACAACGGCATCGACTATGCCCAGATGATCGTCCGCGGCGAGCGCGCGTTCGGCCTGCTGGGCGTGGAGAGCGGGGTGCACCGGCTGGTGCGCGTCAGCCCCTTCGACGCCCAGAACCGGCGCCACACCAGCTTCGCCTCGATCGAGGTGATGCCGGAGATCGACGACGCCATCTCCATCGACATCGATCCCAAGGACGTGCGCGTCGACGTCTACCGCTCGAGCGGCCCCGGCGGCCAGTCGGTCAACACCACCGACTCGGCCGTGCGGGTGGTCTACCGGAGCGGCACCCCCGACGAGATCGTGGTGACCTGCCAGGACGGCAAGTCGCAGATCAAGAACCGCGAGAAGGCGATGACGGTGCTGCGCAGCCGGCTCTTCGAGCGGGAGGAGCAGCGCCGGCGCGAGGAGCAGATGAAGGCGCGCGGCGACCAGAAGGCCATCGAGTGGGGCTCGCAGATCCGCAGCTACGTGCTCGACAAGCAGTACGTCAAAGACCACCGGACGGGCGTGATGCGCCACGACCCGGACCACGTCCTCGACGGGGACATAGACGACCTGATCTGGTCCGGCCTGGAGTGGGCGGCCGAGGGTCGTGCCGTCGCCTGAGCCGGCTGCGCGCGGGAGGCGGCGCCGGGCTCGGCGTCCGGCGCCGTGGCGCGCGGCCGCCGCAGCGCGCTCGCCGGCGGCCGGGGGTCCGGCGGCATGGCGCTCGCCACCTCGGGACGCGTGAGGATCCTGGCGCTGGCCGATGCGGTGTCGCCGGTCATCTACTCGCCGAACTTCCCGTCCAACCTGCCGCCGTTCGACCTGATCCTGGCGGCCGGTGACCTGCCGGGCTACCTGCTCGAGTTCGTCGCCACCAAGACCCGCACCCGGCCCTTGTACGTGCTGGGCAACCACGGCAACGGCTACGTCCGCCCCGCCGATGGCTCCCCCATGCACCTGCCGGGGGGGTGCGAGAACGTCCACGGCCGGGTGATCGAGGTCGGCGGGGTGCTGGTGGCCGGCCTGGAGGGGTGCTTGCGCTACCGACCGGGCCCGCAGCAGTACCGCGAGGGGCAGTACCGCCGGCTCGCCGCCCGCATGGCGCCGCAGCTCGCCCTCAACCGGCTGCGCCGGGGGCGGGCGGTGGACGTCCTACTCACGCACGCGCCGCCGCAGGGACCGCATGCGGGCGAGGACTTCGCTCACCGCGGCGTCGCGTCCTTCAACCGCTTCCAGCGGCGCTGGCGACCGCGCGTCCACGTCCACGGGCACGTCCATCTCTCGGGCGCCAACGCCGCCCGGGAGTACGTCAGCGAGGACGGGGTACGGGTCATCAATGCCTACGAGTTCACGCTCATCGAGCTGGACGCTTGAGGCCGCCGAGCGGCCGCGGCGCGTCCGGCCCGGCGGCCGGGCGTCGGCTGCGCGTCCGGTCGGCAGCCCGGACGCTGCGATAATCCAGACATGACGGACACGGAGTTCTGGCGGGCCCGGGGCGCCGTCCTGCGCGGTGAGGGCTCCGCGCAGCGGGTGGTTCACCTGGGCGACCCCGAGGCCGAGGCGAGGCGCGCGCAGGCGGGCGAGGGCACGGCGCTGGTACCGCTCCTGGGCGCGGCGCCGCTGCGGCTCACCGGCCCGGACCGCGCGTCGTTCCTGCACGGACAGCTGAGCAACGCGGTCCAGGGCCTCCCGGCCGGCGCCTGCAACCACACGCTGCAGCTGAACGCCCGCGGCCAGGTCGTGGGGGAGGCCGTGCTGTGCGTTCGCCGGGACGATCTCTTCCTCTCGGTCGACGACGGCTGCGGACCGCAGGTCCTGGCTTCGCTGGAGGCGCACATCGTGTTCGACGAGGTGCGGGTCGAGGACCTGAGCGGCACGCTCGCGGCGCTCACGGTCCAGGGGCCGGGCGCCGCCGAGGCCGTCCGGCGCGCCTTCGGGGAGCTGCCGCACGAAGGGCGGTTCGCCCAGTGCGCGTTCGGGAGCGCCGGCGAGGGCGCGGCCGGCGTGCTGCTGGTGCGCCGCCGCCGCTCGGCCGCGGGCGGGGTGGACGTGCACCTGCTGGCGCGGCAGCTCCCGGAGGCGGTGGAGGCGCTGATGGCGGCGGGCGCCCGGCCGGCCGGAGAGGCCGCGCTCGACCTGATGCGCGTCGTAGCCGCCCTGCCGAGCGCGGCGCGGGAGGGCGCGGGCGGAGCGCTGCCGCAGGAGCTGGACCTCGCGTCTGCGGTCTCGTTCCGGAAGGGCTGCTACCTCGGGCAGGAGATCATGGCCCGCATCGAGGCGCGGGGGGCGGTCCGCAAGGGGCCGGCACGGTTGCGGCTGACGGCCGCGGCCGCCGGGGAAGCGGGTGGCGCCGGCGCGGCGGCCGCCCTGGAAGGTCTGGCCCTGCGCCAGGGCGGCCGTGAGGTGGGACGGCTGGGCACGGTGGCCGCGCTGCCGCAGGGTGGGCTGGCGGCGCTGGCCGTGCTGCGGCGTGAGCTCCCGGCCGGGGGAGGGCTCGTCGTCGCGGACGGCGAGGCCGAGGTCGCCCGCGCCGAGCCGTGGCCGCTCCCGGAAGCGGAGCGCGGGGCCGGCGCGGCGTCGGGGAGCGCCCCGGACGGAACGCCGGGCGCCCGCGACGTACAACCCGAAGGCGCCTCGGACCCCGGGCTATGATGCCGGCATGAAGGACAAGAAGCGTTGGCTACGGGAGGAATACGCGGAGGCGACGAAGCGCTTCCCCGAACGCGACGCTCTCTTCGAGACCCTGTCCGGCATCCCGGTCGACCCCATCTACACACCCGACGACGTGGCGGAGGTGGATCTCGAGGAGGACGTCGGCTACCCGGGCGCGTACCCTTACACGCGCGGCGTCCAGCCCTCCATGTACCGCGGCAAGCTGTGGACCATGCGCATGTTCGCGGGCTTCGGCACCGCCGAGCAGACGAACGAGCGCTTCCGCCGGCTCCTGGAGGCTGGGCAGACCGGTCTGTCTACCGCCTTCGACCTACCCACCTTGATGGGCTACGACAGCGACCATCCGCTGGCCCGGGGCGAGGTCGGCAAGTGCGGCGTGGCGGTCTCGAGCCTGGCCGACATGGAGGTGCTGTTCGACGGCATCGACCCCGAGGCCATCACCACCTCGATGACCATCAACAGTCCCGCCAACGCCATCTGGGCCATGTACCTGGCGATGGCGCAGAAGCAGGGGGCCGACCTGGCCAGGGTCGGGGGCACCATCCAGAACGACATCCTCAAGGAGTTCATCGCCCAGAAGGAGTTCATCTTCCCGCCCGCGCCCAGCGTGCAACTGGTGATCGACACCTTCGAGTGGGGGCCCGTGAACGTCCCCCGCTGGAACTTCATCAGCGTCTCCGGCTACCACATCCGGGAGGCGGGGTCGACGTCCGTGCAGGAGCTCGCCTTCACGCTCGCCGACGGCATCCATTACGTGCGCAAGGCGCTGGAGCGCGGCCTCGACATCGACACCTTCGCTCCGCGCATCAGCTTCTTCTTCAACGTTCACAACGACTTCTTCGAGGAGATCGCCAAGTTCCGCGCCGCGCGCCGCATCTGGGCGCGGCAGATGCGCGAGGTGTTCGGCGCCGAGGACCCGCGCTCCTGGATGCTGCGCACCCATGCCCAGACCGCCGGGGTGTCGCTGACGGCCCAGCAGCCGCTGGTCAACGTGGCGCGCGTGGCCATCCAGGCGCTGGCCGGCGTGCTGGGCGGGACCAACAGCCTGCACACGGACGCCTACGACGAGGCGCTGGCCCTGCCCACCCGGGAGGCGGCGACGCTGGCGCTGCGGACGCAGCAGGTCGTGGCGCACGAGACCGGCGTGGCCAACACCATCGACCCGCTCGCCGGCTCCTACTACCTGGAGTGGCTGACCGGCGAGATGGAGCGCCAGACGCTGGCGTACTTCGAGCAGATCGACGCGCTCGGCGGGGCGGAGAAGGCCATCGAAGACGGCTTCTTCGCGCGCGAGATCGGAGACGCCAGCTGGCGCCAGCAGCGCGCCATCGACGAGCACGAGCGCCTGGTCGTGGGCGTGAACGCCTTCGAGCAGGAGAACCCCGAGGTCCCCATCCAGCTCGTCGACCCGGAGGTGCTCCGGGTGCAGGAGGAGCGGCTGCAGCGCGTTCGCAGCGAGCGCGACGAGGCAGCGGCCGGAGCGGCGCTGGCCGCGCTGGAGCGGGCCGCCCGGGAGGGCCGCAACACCATGCCGGCCTTCCTGGAATGCGCCCATGCCTACTGCACGCTCGGCGAGCAGATGGACGTGCTGCGGCAGGTCTACGGCGTGTACGAGGAGCCTGTCCTGGTGTGAGCGCGCCGGCGGTGCGCTCGCCGGTCGGGACCGGCCGAGGAGAGCCCATGGAACGACCCATCCGCGTCCTGATCGCCAAGCCCGGCCTCGACGGCCACGACCGCGGGGCCAAGGTCATCGCCCGCGCGCTGCGCGATGCCGGCATGGAGGTCATCTACACCGGCCTGAGGCAGACCGGCCCGATGATCGTGAACGCCGCCATCCAGGAAGACGTCGACGCCGTCGGCCTGAGCGTGCTGTCGGGCGCGCACATGCATTACTTCCGCGAGGTCATGCGGGGCCTGCAGGAGAAGGACGCCGCCGACATCCTGGTCTTCGGCGGCGGGATCGTCCCCGACCAGGACCGGCCGACCCTCTCGGAGCTGGGGGTCGGCGCCATCTTCACGCCCGGAGCCAACACCCAGGACGTGGTGGAGTACCTGCGCCGGGAGGTGCCGCTCCGGCGCCGCGCCGGCCAGGCCTGACGGGCGCGACGCCCGACGGCCCGGATGAGAGCGACGCGGCCTGGTGTGACGGTCGTCACATTCGGAGGTTCATGAAGGAGCGCGCCCTCACGGTGCGCTTCTCGCGTCCCGGACGGCGCTCGCCGCGATCCTTCCGCGATGCTGTGTCGTCCGGCGCATGAAGAAGCTCATCACCTGCTAAGGGAGCGCTTGTTACATTCGGTCGCAGGGGCCTTGCAGGACGAGGTTCCGTAACCGAGGAGATCGACCGTTGTTCCACCGTGCCGTCTGGGCTTTCTTCGCCGTGCTATCGCTCGCGCCCGCCGCCTGCGCCGGCGGCTACGCGTTGCACACGGTTCAGGCCGGGGAGTCGCTGGGTTCCATCGCCAACGAGTACCAGCTGTCGGTCGACGCCTTGTTGGCCGCGAACGATCTCAAGAGCGCGACCATCCACCCGGGCGACCAGCTCAAGGTGCCGTACGTCGAGGCCGTCGGCGGTCCCATCGAGGCCGCGCCGCGGATCCCGCCCGGCTTCAGCTGGCACAGCCTGGCGCCGGGCGAGACGCTGTCCTCGGTCGCCTCGGCCTACGGGCTCAGCGTCGATGCGCTCGTCGGCGCCAACCCCACCATCTCGTCACTCGACAACCTTCCCGCCGGCGTCGACCTGCTGATCCCGCCGCGCGAAGGGCTGGTCATCACGCTCGAGGCGGGCCAGTCGCTGGCGGACGTGGTGAAGACCTACCACGTCGATCCCACGGTGGTGGCCCGAGCCAACCACTTGCGCTCGCCGTTCGACGTGCAGACCGGGATGATGCTCTTCCTTCCGGGCGTGGCGCCGACCCAGGCGCTGGCCCGGCTCAAGAAGGTGCGCGAGGCCGAGAACCGCTTCATCTGGCCCATCCACGGCCGTATCACCTCGCCCTTCGGTTGGCGCAACCTGGGCATGGGCACTGCGCCCTTCCACCGTGGCATCGACATCGGCGCCCCCTGGGGCACCCCGGTCCACGCCTCGCAGTCGGGCATCGTGGTGTACGCCGGCTGGTCGAACGAAGGCTACGGCAACCTGGTGCGCATCCGGCACTCCAACGGTGACGAGACGTGGTACGGGCACTTCAGCAAGATCCTGGTCCACGTGGGCGAGTACGTCGACCAGGGCGCCGTCATCGGGCGCGAGGGCTCGACCGGCATCTCCACCGGACCCCACGTGCATTTCGAGGTGCACATCCACGGCCGCGTGGTCGATCCCATGACCGTGCTGCGCTGACGGTCGCGACCGGGCTACGCGAAGCGGCGGCGCCAGGCAGGCGCCGCCGCTCGTCGTTCCGGCTCGGTCGGGGCCCCGCGCTCGGAGGCCCGGGCAGGAAGACGTTGCTCAGCCGTCGTCCTTGGGCCACAACAGGCGTCCGCAGCTGGGGCAGCGGACCACGCTCTTACCGCGCCTGGCCTTCTGGATGACGTGGATGGGCAACCGCACGCTGCAGCCGCCGCAGCGCTGGTTGTCGACGATCTCGACCAGCCCCAGCCCACGCCGCGCCCGGCGCACCTGCTCGTACTGCTTCAGGAGGCCGCCGTCCAGGCTGCCCGCGAGGGCGTCGCGCCGCTGCTTGACCTCGCCGGACTTGGCGTCGACCGCAGCCACGCGCGCGTCCTCCTCCGCCACCATGGCGTCGAGCGCGGGCTGCAGCTCGTCGAGCTCGGCCTGCAGGCCGTCCACTTCCTGCTCGACGGTCTCCAGGCTCTCCATGAGCGGCAGCGCGTCCTCTTCCAGCTCCTGGACGCGTGTGGCGAACTGCAGCTCCTGGTTCTGGTACTGGGACGCCTCCTTGGCGCTCGAGGCCCGGAGCGACGACTCGGAGGCGTCCTTGCGCCGCTGCTGCAAGGTCTTGAGCTCGAGGTCGGTGCTCGCCACGCGCCGGCGGAGCTCGTCGCGCTCCTGCTTCTTCCGCTCCAGGCGGCGGGCCAGGTCGCGTCGCCGCTCGCGCGTCTCCTGGAGCTCGGGCGGCGTCTGCGCCCGCTCCTCCCGGAGAGCGTCGAGCTGCAGGTCGAACCCCTGGACTTCGCTCAACTTCTCCAACATTCGGCCTCCAGACAATAAAAAACTCCGTTCGCCCATCTCCGAACGGAGCTCATGTAAGGTCCCCGGTAAAGGATCGCTTCACGAATGCGAGTGTAGCACGGGGCACCTGCCGCCCGTTCGGCCGCCGGTCGCGCCGGGCCGGCATCCGGCGCCAGGGTAGAATGCGCGCAACGTGATCGAGGAGTCGCCCGAGGGGTTCATCCAGCGCTGGCGGGAGTACGCCGCCGACGTGCAGGTGTTCGCGCGCACCGAGGGCTCGCCGCTGCTCGAGTGCCTGGCGGGCAGCGCCATCCTGCAACTGCTCGACCGGACCGGTCCCTACCAGGCCGGTGCCGGCAGGCGGAAGGTCATCCTCAACCCCATGGTGGAGGCGTTGGAGGCCAACCCGGAGGGGCAGGCCGGGCTCGAGGTCTCGGGACTGGGAACCCTCGAAGGCGCGGGCCGCGTCGTCGCGCGCGACGGCCACACGAGCGTCGTCGACTGCGAGGGCATACCGCTCGTCGTGGTCGTCATCGGCGAGGACGGACAGCGCTTCGACGAGGGCAGCTACGTGCGTTTCCGGGCGGTGCCGCCGGTGCACGGCTTCGTGATCGCGGAGGAGCCGCGCTCGCAGCGGCGCGACGCCGGCGAGAGCGCCGACGAGGCGATGTGACCTCGCTCGGGTAGAGCGGCGCGTCCTAGCCGCCGGGCCGCTCTGCTAGAATGCCGGGTCATGCCCAAGGTCGTCGTCAGTCGCAAGGAGCGCCGCGAGCCGGACATCACCCCGGCCGTGATCAGCGCCGTGGAGGCGGGTTCCGCCGCCGCGCGGGCCGGCGCGCGCGCCGGCTGGGAGCTTCTTCGCGTCAACGGACGCGCCATCCCCGACATCCTTGCCTACCGCCGTGAGCTGGGGCGCGGCCGCGCCGGCATCGAGCTGCGCGACCCGGGAACCGGCCGCGAGGTCGCCTTCGACGTCGCCTGGGAGGATCCGGGCCTGGAGTTCGAGGACGTCATCTTCGACGGCATCCGGCTGTGCGCCAACAAGTGCGACTTCTGCTACGTCCACCAGATGCCCAAGGGCATGCGCAAGAGCCTGTACATCATGGACGACGACTTCCGCACCAGCTTCCTCTACGGCTCGTTCGTCACCCTGACCAACCTCACCGAGGACGACCTCGCCCGCATCGACGACGAGCACCTGAGCCCGCTCTACGTCTCCGTCCATGCCGCGGACGCCGGCCTGCGCGAGGGCCTCATGAAGCCCTGGCCGCACAAGGTGCCCGTCGACAGCACCCTCGACGTGCGCGCCATGATCGAACGGCTGGAGAGCATCGAGCTCTACACCCAGATGGTGCTGCTGCCGGGCCGCAACGACGCGGATGCGCTCGACGACAGCCTCGCCTACCTGGCCAGCCGGCCCAACGTGCGGGCCGTCGCCGCGGTCCCGGTGGGGTTGACGGCGCACCGCGCCCACCTGCCGCGGCTGGAGCCCTACGCGCCCGAACAGGCGCGGGACGTGCTGCGCCGCATCGGCGCCTTCCAGGAGCGCATGCTCGACGAGCGCGGGACGCGCTTCGCGTTCGCCAGCGATGAGTTCTACCTGCGCGCCGGGCTCCCCTTGCCGGATACCGAGGCCTACGAGGGGTTCCCCATGCTCGAGAACGGCATCGGCATGGTGCGCGACTTCCTGGGCGAGGGCCTGCCGCGGCTTCCGGCCGAGATGCCCGCTGCCAGGCGCGTGCTCCTCGCCACGGGCCGGCTCTTCGGGCCCGTCCTCGAGCGGGCGGTGCTGCCGTTCGGGGCGGTGGACGGCCTCGAGGTCGAGGTCCGTACCGTCGCCAACCGCACCTTCGGCGAGGTGACCACCGTGGCCGGGCTGCTCGCCGGCCGCGACCTGCTGGCGGCGGTCGCCCCGGGCGAGGCGGACCTGCTGCTCCTCTCGCCCAACATGCTCAAGTACGGTACCGAGACCCTGCTGGACGGCACCACCATGAGCGAGCTGCGCGCCCGCCTGGAGATGCGGGTCGACACCGGCGGCACCACCCTGGCGGAGCTGGGGCGCTCCATCCTGCGCGGGACGGGGGAGCGGGCGCTGCCGTCGTTCGGCTTCAGCACGCACGCCGTCAAGGAAGCGGCCAAGCAGCACTGACCCGACGCTCGCGTCCGCCCGTGCCGCACGAAGGGCGCGCTGCACGCGTGATAGCCTTGGTGCGTGAGTGCCGAGCCCGTGACACAGAGCGTGGTCGCCCGCTACCTCGCCTTCGTCAAGTTCGAGCACACCCTCTTCGCGCTGCCCTTCGCCTACGGCGGCATGCTGCTGGCCGCAGGCGGCTGGCCGGGCTGGCGGGTGTTCGGTCTGGTGAGCATGGCGATGGTCGGCGCGCGTAGCGCGGCCATGGCCCTCAATCGCGTCATCGACGCGCGTCTCGACGGGGCCAACCCCCGCACCCGGGAACGCGAGATCCCGGCCGGGCGCATGTCGCGGCGAGACGGGCTGATGCTGGCCGTGGCGGGCCTGGCGCTGCTGGCGGTGGCCGGTGCCCTCCTCAACACCTTGACGCTGGTGTTGCTGCCCGTGGCCGTGGTGTTCCTGACCGTCTACCCGTACCTCAAGCGCGTCACCTGGCTGTGCCACTTCTGGCTGGGCGCCACCATCGGTGCCGCCGCCGCCGGCGGCTGGATCGCGGTGGCCGGGGCGTTCTCGTGGACGGCTGTGGCGTTGTGGCTGGCGGTGGGAACCTGGATCGCCGGCTTCGACATCATCTACGGCGTGCTCGACCTGCGCTTCGATCGGCATGCGGGCCTGCACAGCATCCCCGCGCGCTTCGGCGTTCAGCGCGCCCTGCGGGTGTCGGCCGTGGCGCACCTCGTCACCTTCGCGGCGCTGGCCGCGGTCCTGTTGTGGATCCACCTCGGCTGGCCCTACGGCGTGGCGCTGACTGCCACGGCAGCGGTGCTGGTCTACGAGCAGGTCGCGGTGCGGCGGCTCGACCCGGCGGTGGTGCTGCGCTCGTTCAACGCCAACCTGGTCATCGGCCTGCTGATCCTGCTGGGCATCGTGGGCGGGCTGGCGTTGCGCGGCTGACCGACCGCACCCGGCAGGAGCGCCGGTCCGGCGCCCGCCTTCAGCCACGGCGAACGGGGCCTCGCGGCCGACCTGATACCGTACGGGCATGGCGGAGGTGCCGTTGTTCCCACTCGAGGCCGTGGTGTTCCCCGGCATGACCGTGCCGGTGCACGTCTTCGAGGAGCGCTACAAGCGTCTGGTGCGCTACTGCATGGAGAGCGAGCGCAAGCACTTCGCGGTGGTCCTGGTGACCCACAACGCGCCCATCCGCGACACCCCCGTCGGCATCGCCGAGATGGGCGCCCTGGTGGACATCCTCACCATCCAGGAGAACGGGGACGGCACCTTCGACCTGCTCGTGCACGGCCAGGAGCGCTGCCGGGTGGAGACGCTGCGGCGCGAGGACATCCGGGAGGAGGACGGCGGCCACCGCCCGCTCTTCTTCGTCGACGACGAGCCGGTCGCGATCGAGCGCGACGACCCCAACCAGGAGCAGGTCGCAGCCTGGGACGCGCTGGACACCTTCCGGGCGTACGCCCGCGCCTTCTTCGCCGACGGCGCGCTCACCCAGGTGGAGGCGAACCTCCCCGAGGACCCCCTCTACCAGGCGTCCTTCATCTGCGCCAACATGCGGGTCCCGCTGGCGTCGCGTCAGGTGTTGCTGGAGGCGCGTTCGCTCACCGAGCGCTTCGAGCTGGCCCGCAAGATGATGGCCGAGCAGCTCGCGACCGCGCCGGGCCAGCAGGCGTGAGCGACCTGCCGGAGCCGGACCCGGGAGCGCTGTGCTTCGCATGGGAGGCGCTGCCGGCCGCTACCGCCGACCTGCCGGGCACCGGCGGCCGCATCCGCGTCACCCCCGAGGACTTCCGCGTAGAGGAGGTCCCCGCGTACCTGCCGCAGGGCAGCGGCTCGCACCTGTACCTGCGTGTGGAGAAACGCAACCTCACCACCCGGGACCTGGTGGCGGCGCTGCTGGCCGCGGGCGTGGAGGAGCGCCAGATCGGCGTCGCCGGCCTGAAGGACAAGAGCGCGGTGACGGTGCAGTGGCTGAGCCTCCCCAAGCGTTTCCAGGCGGCTGCCGTCGCGCTGGAGGCGTTGCCCGGGGTGCGGGTGCTGGAACGCTCCTACCACCGCAACAAGCTGGGCATCGGCCATCTCCACGGCAACCGCTTCATCGTCACCATCCGCGAGCCGGAAGGCGGCCCGGGCCCGGCGGAGAGACGCGCGCGGGCGGTGGTCGAGGCGCTCGCGGAGCGCGGCGTGCCGAACTACTTCGGCCCGCAACGCTTCGGCCGCTACGGCGCCAACGCCGTCGACGGCCTGCGCGTCCTGCGGGGCGAGAAGGTGCCTGGCGGCCACCGGCTCAAGCGCTTCTTCGTCTCGGCGCTGCAGTCCCATGTGGTCAACGCGGTGCTCGCCGAGCGCATACGCCGCGGCCTCTACACGGCCGTGGTGAGCGGCGACTGGGCGCGCAAGCACGACACCGGCGGCGTGTTCCTGGTGGAGGACGCGGCCCGGGAGTCACCTCGCGCGGAGCGGCTGGAGATCAGTGCCACGCTGCCGCTCTACGGGCGGCGCGTGCGGGTCTCCGAGGGGGAGGCGGGGGAGATCGAGCGCGAGGTCCTGGAGCGGTACGGCCTGCCGTGGAGCGCCTTCGGTTCGCGGCGCGGCGATCGCCGCCCCAGCCGTGTGCTGCTCGAGGACGTGGCTTTCGTGCCGCTGTCCGACGGCCTGCAGGTGGCGTTCACGCTGCGCAAGGGGAGCTACGCCACGGTGGTGCTGCGCGAGGTCATGAAGGTCGACGTGGACGCGCCGCTGGCCAGGCCCGCAACGGGCGGCGGCGAGGATGGCCGCGTGTCGAGCGAGGACGAGGACGAGGACGAGAACCAGGCGTACGACGACGCTTGAGGCGGTGAGGCCCGGGCCGCGCCCGGCCGCCGAGCGCGGGTCAATCGCCTGAGGCGCCCGCGGCATCGCGCCCCGGGCCGGCCGGAGCGCCTGTGCGGCCCAGGCGCCGGGCGACGAGCTCGGCCAGGAACGCCAGCAACGCGGCAGCGGCCAGGAACGGCCACAGCGGCAGGCGCCCGCCACCCACCGCGGGGCGGTAGGGCTGCCCGGGCTCGATGACGCGCCCGCCGGTGCGGGCAGCGATGCTGCGCAACAGGGCGGTGCCGTCGGCGCCTGCGAACTCGGGGTCGGGGCCGCCCACCCGGGCGCGAGCCACGGCCTCGGAGCCCTGGGAGATCACCACGCTCCCCGAGGCGCCGGCGCGGACCGGCAGCCGTGCCTGGTAGCGGCCCGGGGCCACCTGCTGCATCTCGACGGAGGCGCCGCCGTAGCGCGCCACCAGCGTCTGGTTGTTGACGTACTGGCCAGCCTTCACGGCGTCCACTACCACCTGGAGGGCGCCGCCGTCCCGCGTGGCGCGGGCCTGGTAGACGAGCGGCCGCGCTTGGAGCCACCGCGCGATCGTGCCGAGGGCGCCGCCCAGGCCGGGCCACGAGCCGAACGGCCCGGCCCAGCCATTGAGGTCGGTCGTGAGGGCTGCCGTGCGCCCCAGGCCGACGCGCCGCACCGCCAGGATGGGCTCCTGCCGTTTGCCCTCGAGCAACGCCTGGGCATCCTGACGCAGGCTGGTGGCCACGTAGCCGTCGACCCGCGGCAGCGTCGCGGGGAAGCTGACCAGCGCGTTCGGGTGCGGCGTCGGGGTGGTCGGGCTGGCGACCAGCAGCTGCCGGGTGGCGGTGAGCGCCTCGTTGGTGAAGATCGAGGGCAAGGTGCCGACGTCGAGCGCCTTGTAGTAGCGGCCGCCGCCGGCCTGGGCGATGGCCTGCAAGCGCTGGAAGTCCGCCTGGTCGCCGATGGCGATGGTGGAGGTGGTGATGCCGTCGGCGTGCCCGGCCCTGGCCAGCGCCCCGAAGTCGGTCGCCGGGCCGCCGTTGAACGGCCCCTGGCCGTCGTAGAGCTTGCCGTCGGACAGCACGATGATGTGCTTGACGGCGGCATCCGTGCCGCGCAGCGCGGCGAGCGCGTCGCGGTAGGCGGGACCCAGCACCGTCCCCCCGGCGGGGGCGATGCCAAGGATGCCCTGTACCATCTCGCGCTTGCCGCGCTCGGTGGCCTTGCGCAGGTGGAACACCCAGTTGGTGCTGGAGGCGTCGCTGAACGCGATCAGCCCGATCATGTCCTCCTGGTAGGCGAGCTCCACCACTTTGAGGGCCCCCTGCTTGGCGAGGTCCAGCTTGGAGGGGTTGCCGGTGCTCATGGACTGGGAGTGGTCGAGGACGATCACCATCGCCACCTGCGGCACCTTCACCTCGGTGCGCACGTCGGTGGTGACCGGCAGCACGTCCTCGACGGCGGTGCGGTACCAGCCGCCCAGCCCGAAGCTGTGCGGCCCGCCGGTCATCATCAGGCCGCCCCCGTTCTCGACGTACTGCTTGAGGATCTCGAGCTGTCCCGGCGCGAACTGCGCTGCGCTCCCCCGGAGCACCACGGCCCCGGCGGTCAGCGGGGCCTTCACGTCCGCGACCGTGCCCTCCCGTACGTCGATGCCCTGGGCGGTGAGGAGCCTGGCCAGGGCGGGGTCGCCGATGACCAGCACCGGCGCGCGCGCGTGCACGCCGATCTCGACACGCTGGGCGTCGTCGGCCGTCGGCTGCGCGAAGTCCGGCGTGACACGCGCCTCGACCGTCGCCGTGGACGAGCCCGACGGCACCTGGACGTCGAACGGCATGGCGCTGCGCCCTGCGGGCAACGAGCGGGTGATGGGCGGCAGATCGGTGGCGCCCACGCTCGCCCGCAGCGTCACCGTCGTCGGCTTGTCCGAGTCCACGACCGCCACGACCTGCACCTTCTGTCCCGGGGCCGCGCTGTCGGGCGCCAGCAGCCGGGAGAGTCGCACGTTGGGCCGGGGCGGCACGTGCAGGGTATCCACGGGGATGCCGGGTAGGGCATCGAGCGCGTGCCCCTTGGACTGCACGCCGTCGCTCACCAGCAGGGCGCGGCCGGCCCCGGAAGCCGCGGCGACCTGCAGCGCGCGGGCCAGGTCGGTGGCGCCGGTGTCGATGACCGCCGGCACGACGGCCGAGAGCCCGTCGACGCGGGTCGTGTCGCCGGCCAGGTAGTAGATGTCGCTGCGCGGCCCGCCGCCGCCAAGCGCCGTGCGGGCCGCCTCCAGGCCCGCCGAGCCGACGCTGTCGGAGACGTCCACCAGGACGGCCACGCGCCCTCCCGGGCGAGGCAGTGAGGGGCCGGCGAGCGCGGCGACGAGCAGCGCCAGCGCCAGCAGACGCAGCCAGCGCCAGGGACCGCGCGGCAACAACAGGAGCAGCGGTAGCGCCAGGAGAGCCCAGGGGAAGGCCAGTCGGAGGCCCGCGGGCAGCACGCGTCCATGCTAGCAGGCGCTCTGGCGCGCGCCGCCTCCGGCGGTACGGCGACCGCGGCGGCCCCGGCGCGAAGCGCGAATTTTTCGTCCTGGGGAGGGCTGCTTCCCCTGGTATGATTCGGCCGATGACCGCGGCCGGGCTACCCTTCGTGCTGATCGCCATGACCACCGAGGACCGTGGCGAGGGCTTGCGCGGGGTCGTGGAGGAGAGCGGTCTGCAGGCCGCCCTGTTCACCGACGTCGAGGCCTTGCTCTACCACACGCGCGCGTCGGTTCCGGAGGCCCTGGTGCTCGAGCACGGCCTGGCGGAGAAGGTGCCGCAGCTCGACCTGGTCGCCTTGCTGCGCCGCCGCAAGGCGCTGGCCGACGTGCCTTTCATCTACCTGGGCCCCGAGGAGTCGCACGTGCAGGCGGCGGTGGTGTCGTCGGGCGTGGACGCCTACCTCACGCTGCCGACCCGGCCGGAGGTGGTCAAGGCGCACCTCCAGCGCCTGCTCGAGCGGCACCAGACCGAGCGCACCCTGCGCGATGCGCTGGAGCACTCTCGCTCCTTCGAGCAGGCCTACAAGGAGAGCGAGCGGGTCAAGGACGACCTCATCCACATGCTGGTGCACGACCTGAAGAGCCCCATCGCCAGCGTGATGGGGCTGCTGGACCACAGCCTGGAGATGATCAAGGCCGATCCCGGCGAAGCCGGCATCGAGGAGCTGCTGGGGCTGGCCCGCAGCGAGTCGCAGCACCTGCTCAACCTGGCGGCCAACATCCTGGACGTGCGGCGCATGAAGGAAGGGCACATGCCCTTCGAGCCGCAGGAGATCGCCAGCCTCACCGAGCTCGCCAAGGAGTCGCTCGGGGACGTCAGCGGCGGCCCGCGGGACCGCAACTTCGGCTTCCTGGTGCGCCCCGAGGCGGAGCACCTCCGCGCCGACCCCAAGCTGCTGAGGCGGGTGCTCGCCAACCTCATGGCGAACGCCATCAAGCACACGCGCCGCGGCGGCTACATCGACTTCCGTGCCTGGCGCCAGGACGACGACTTCGTGCTGAGCGTGCGGGACGACGGCGAGGGCATCCCCGAGGCCGATCAGAAGCGCGTCTTCAACGCCTTCGAGCAGTCGCGCCACACCGTGCACGACCGTTACGACACCGGCATGGGGCTCACCTTCTGCAAGCTCGCGGTCGAGAAGCACGGCGGGCGCATCTGGGTCGAGTCGAAGGTGGGGCGCGGCAGCACCTTCTTCTTCACCATCCCGGCCAACGTCGCCGCGCCCGCGCCGGACGGCGTCGCCGTCGCCGGCGGCTGAGCCGCCTCACGGGTGGTGAGCCGGCTGCCTCCCGCCTGGGACCTGGAGGCCACGCTGTGGGCGCGCGGCTACACGCCGCTGGCCGGCATCGACGAGGCAGGCCGCGGGGCGCTCGCCGGCCCGGTGGTGGCGGCGGCGGTGATCCTGCCGCCCGGCGACTACCCCTTCCGTGACTCCAAGACGTTGAGCCCGGCGGCGCGCGAGGACCTCGCCGGGACGGTCCGCGCCGTGGCGCTGGCCTGCTGCACGGCCGAGGCGAGCCCAGCCGAGATAGACGAGCTCAACATCCTCGGCGCCACCCGGCTGGCCGCGCGCCGCGCCGTTGCGGGGCTCGGCCTGTCGCCCGCCGCTCTCGTCACCGACTACCTCCACATCGGTGCGGGTCTGCCGGAGCTGGCGGTGGCCCGGGCGGACGCCCGCAGCCTGCAGGTGGCAGCGGCCAGCATCCTGGCCAAGACGGTGCGCGACGCCCGCATGCGGGCCATGGCGGGTAGCTACCCCGGTTACGGCTTCGAGGGGCACAAGGGCTACGGGTCCGCCGCCCATCTGGCGGCGCTGCAGCGGCTCGGGCCGTGCCCCGAGCATCGCCGCACGTTCGCGCCCGTGGCCCAGGGCAGCCTCTTCCCGACGTAGAATGGGAGCGTTCCCGTCGGCGAGGGTGCGTGCCGTACCGTGCACCCCTCCGGCCGCGCCCGGCTTCTCGCGCGGCCGTGCGCCCAGAACGCGTCGGCGGGCTGTGAGGGAGCGAGGACCATGCCCGAGTGCATCGGTGTGAAGTTCGACAACGGCCCCAAGCTCCACTACATGGAGGCCCCGCCCACCGCCCCGGCGGTCGGCACGCGCTGCGTGGTCAGCACCCGCCGCGGCCTGGAGCTGGCGCGCGTACGCACGGATCCGCGCGACGTTCCCAAGCCGCACGGCCACTACGTGCGCGACGCGCTCGACGAGGACATCGAGCGCTACCAGGAGCTGGCGCGCAAGGCCGACGACCTGAAGTGGCTGCTCCGCGCCCGGGCCCGCCAGAGCGGAGCGGAGATCAAGGTGGTGGCGGTCGAGTTCACCATGGACGAGGAGCTGATGGTGGTGAGCTACTCCTCCGAGGAGCGGCCGCCCCTCCGCGTCCTCGCCCAGGAGCTCATCGGCCACACGGACGCACGGATCGAGTTCAGCAACGTCGGCCCGCGGGACCAGGCCCGCATGCTGGGCACGCTGGGCGCCTGCGGCGACGCCTCCTGCAGCTCCACCTGGTTGCAGAGCTTCAGCGCCGTCAGCATCCGCATGGCGCGGGACCAGCAGCTGCCGCTGAACCCCGAGAAGATCAGCGGCCCCTGCGGCCGCCTCATGTGCTGCCTGCAGTACGAGCACGATCTCTACAAGGAGCTGCTCAAGGACATGCCCAAGAAGGGGGGCCGCGCCTGCCACCAGGAGAGCGGCACCTGCGGGCGCATCGTCAAGCTCAATCCGCTGAAGGGAACCGTCGACCTCCGGACCGAGGAAGGCGCCGTCGAGGAGTACCCCGCCTCGGAGGTCCAGCGCGTTCGTTCGTAGCCTGCGGTCGGGCGGGAGCCTGCCCGGGCGCGGACGACGCGCCGGCTGGCGGCGCCGCTCAGCCGGAGGCGAGGGCGCGCAGGTCCAGCGCCAGCGTGGTGAAGGTGAGCTGGGCGTTGGCGTAGGCGGCGAGCGCGGTCTCGCAGCGCTCGAGGGCGTCGATCGCGGCGGCGTAGCGCGCCGGCGGCAGGTCGCGCAGGCGCTCGCGCAGCAGCGCCAGGGGGGAAGGCGCGTCGCCGTCGTCGGCAGCGGCTGCTTCGGCCAGCCTGGCGACGGCATCGGCGGCCTCCAGGGTGTCGGCCAGCTCGCCTCCCAAGGCGACCACGAACGTCTCCACCGCGTCACGGCTGGCGGCGAAGGCCCCCAGATCGGAACGCGCTCGCTCCAGCGGGCCGGGCAACCCCAGCCGCAGTGCCGGGTGCGGCGCGAGCCCGGCGTAGCCGCGCACGTCCACCGCGCCGAGCCGCATCGTGGTGCAGCGCGACGCCACCGTGGGGAGCAGGGCATCGGGCCCGGTCGCGATGAGCACCACGACCGCCCACGCGGGCGGCTCCTCGAGCATCTTCAGGAAGGCGTTGGCGGCACCCGCGGTCAGGCTCTCCGCATGGTCGACGATGCCCACCCGGCGGCGGAACCGCGGCCGCAGCTCCAGCCACGGCCCCAGCGGGTCGGGGTCGCCCTGCGGCCGGTTGACGAGCTGGTCGATGGTGATCTCCCGGCGTCGCCGGCTGCGGCCCGAGCGCGTGGTCCGGCCCGGGCCGACCTCGCGCACGTCGGGATGCTCGCCCGCGTCCACCGCCCGGCAGCTGGAGCAGGTGCCGCAGGGCCGGCCTGCGGGGTCGGGCGCGGCGCAGTTGAGGCGGGCGGCCAGCCAGCGCGCCACCGGGCGCCGGCCCACCCCCTCGGGCCCCGCGATCAGCAGGGTATGGGGGCCGTCACGGTCGTACAGCCGCGCGAGCTCGATCCGGGCGGCCTGGTGGCCGACGACGGCGGCGGCCGCGCTCACCGTCCCACGGCCAGGCGCGACGCCAGCACCTCTGGGTAGCCGGCGGCACGCACCGACTGCTGCACGGCGGCCACGTCGAACTCCACTCGGAACAGCTCCAGCGTGCCGGCTTCGTCGTCGAAGAGCGCGTAGGCGGACAGCGGGATGCCGTCGCGCGGCTGCCCCACCGAGCCCGGGTTGGCGAACAGCCGGGCCTTCGGCGGGATGCGGTAGAGGGCGCGCTCACGCCGGAACTGCACGGTGCGCCACAGGACGTCGCCAGGCCCCTCCACGGCAGCGAAGATCTTGGGTACGTGGGTATGGCCCACCAGGCACATCTGCTGCTCGAGCAGCGGCAGGTTGGCCTGCGCGTTGGCGATCGTGGCGAGGTACTCGAAGGGAGCCCGAAGGGCGCCGTGCGCGGCCTCCCAGCCGTGCCCCACCACGTGCTCCTCGAGATCGCGCAGGAACTGCAGGCTGTCGTCGCTCAGCTCCGGGAGCTGGCGGGCGAGGATCTCCGTGACCAGCCCCTCCTCGCGGTGCCCGCCGCCTCTGCCCTCGGCCAGCTCGAGCAGCGCGGCGTCGTGGTTGCCCATGATGGCGACCTTGGGGTCGAGGGAACGCAGCGTGGCGACCACCTTCTCGGCATCGGGGTAGTACCCGACCGCGTCGCCCAGGAAGATCACCTCGTCGTACCCGCGGAAGTCGGCGTGCCGGAGGACCGCCTCGAGGGCGGGAGCGTTGGCGTGCACGTCACTCAATACCAGGTACCGCATCCGCCCCGAAGATACCATCCGCCCGGGGCGGTCGAGGGGCGGAATGGCCGATGGCCAGGGCTATACTGGGGCGATGGCAGGATCAGCGCAGCGAGGCGTGGCCGTCGCCGGAGCAGGGCCCTCGAGCAGGGCGGACGGCGCCGACCGCGATGGCCGTCGCCGCCTGTGCGCGCCGCCGCCAGCGTTGCTGGCGGCGCTCCTGGCGCTGCTCCTGGCGGCCGCGCCCGCAGCGGCCGCGCAGATCTCGGTGCCGACGTTCGGGACGCGGGGCGGGGTGCCGGCTGAGGTGGTGAGCGGGTTCATGCCCGTGCTCCGGCAGGCCGTGGCCGCGGCCACCGGGCTCAAGGTCACCTCCGGCGAGCTGGTGACGCCCGGCATCGCCGGCAGCCTCGAGCCGGAGTTCGCCCGCCTCATCGCCGAGCTCGACAACGCCCGCTACGCCGTCTCCGGCGAGATCGCCCGGAACGCTGCCGCCGGGGGCGAGCCCTACACCGTCAACCTGATCGTGGTCGACGCCGGCAGCAAGCGCAACACCGACCTCATCAGCCGCCCCTTGCAGCCCGACGCCATGGCGGACACCGCGCGCGCGCTGGCGGCGGCCGTGGCCGCCTTCACCGGTGCGGCCGAGAGCCTCCCCAAGGGGAACGCCGGCCTGTTCGTGTCGAGCGAGCCGGGCCATGCCGAGGTCTCGCTCGACGGAGTCTCCGTCGGGCGCACCTCGGACCTCGACGTGCTCATGCTGAAGCCCGGCCGCTACGACCTCGAGGTGCGCAAGGAAGGGTTCCTGCCGGAGTCGCGCAGCGTCGACGTCCGTGCCGACGACACCAGCTTCGTGCACGTCATCCTCACCGCCATCTCCGGGGGGAGCGTGCAGCTGTCGGCCACGCCGCCGGCCCGCGTGTACCTCGACGGCGCCCGCGAGGGGCGGACGCCGCTCACGCTTCCGGCGCTGCCCGGGAGCCACACCGTCAAGCTGCTGCGCGACGGCTTCCTTCCGGAGAGCTTCAGCGTGCTGGTGCGCAACTACCGCGTCACGCGAGTGGCCGTGTCGCTCCACCCGATCGGCGACCCGCTGGTGTTCTGGGCCGAGGACCGCACGGATCTGGTCCTGGTGGACGGCGTGCTGCAGAAGGGCGGCTACGCCGACGGCCTCACGCCGGGCCTGCACACCTTCGAGCTCAAAGGTCCCGCCGGCGACCGTACCTTCATGCGGGCCGTGCCCGACCACGGCCTCTACCGGCTGGACCTGAAGACCGGCGAGCTGGTGCCTGCCAGCCCGTGACCGCAGGGTCCGCGGCACCAACCTCCGGCGCCCCGGGATGCCGGGACTACTCGGCCAGCGTCACGGGTAGGTCGTAGCTGAGCCCCAGGCTGCCGCTGAACCCTTTCGGCCCCGTCGCCCCGGCCCCGTCGACATGCGCGCTCCCGGGACCCGCCGGGAAGCTCAGGGCGAGGCGCGCGCGGTAGGGCGGCACGTCGAGCCGGAAGGGCTCGGCCTCCAGCTTCAGCGAGGCCAGCACGGGACCGAGCTGTTGAGCCAGCGAGGTGGTGGCGCCCGGGGCCAGGCCACGCGGCGACCAGCCTAGATAGACCGCTCCGTCCAGGTCGGGCGCGCGCCGACGGTGGACCGTCAGACCCACCCCGACAGCGGTGTCGACGGCGGTCGCGGCGGGAGCCAGGTAGCCGAGGGCGCGCACCGACAGCTCGTTCGGCCCCAGCGCTCGCAGCAGCCGCACGCGGGCCGTGGCGCCCGCCGCGAGCCCCGCGGGTACGACGTACAGTGCCGGGCTGGCCTCCAGCACCACCGTGCGGCTGACGCGTCCGCTCGCGCTGAAGGAGGCGCCGAAGCCGCCGGAGCCGAAGTCGGGCCGGTCCGCCGCGGCGACGGCGAGCGGGTCGAACAGGCCCGGGTCGGCGCTGAAGGCGGAGAGTCGCAGCCCCAGCGCGACCGGCCCCAGCACGCCGCGCACGCTCACGTCGCCCTGCGCCTGGGCGTCGCTCCTCAGCGTCAGGCGGCCCTCCCCGACGACGTTCCCGAGCGGGCCGAAGGTGTCGTTCGCCTGCACGCCGAAGTCGAGCTGGGCCGCGCCGCCGCCACTGTCGTACGCCAGCCCCAGGTCGACGCGACTGGCGCCTGCCCTCGCCCCCCGGACGGCGACGGCGTAGCGCTCGCCCGCCGGAGCGGAGCGGCCCGTCACATCGGAGACGGTGCCGGACACGCCCAGGTGCAGCGTCTGCGCGCGCGCCGCTCCGGTGAGCGACAGCGTCGCCAGCAGCGCGGCGACGGCCGCGGCCAGCAGGGGGGAGCGGGAGCGAGATCGCGTCATGGGTTCCATTCTTCCTCGTCGCGCGTGGCGCCGGGCAGGGTGCGTCACGAGTCGCCGCGCGGCCGGGGTGGCCTGCGCTTCGGGTGACGCGCCGCCGGGTGCTAGACTGACCCGCGAATCTCGCAGAGGCGAGGACGGACGCCGCCCTGCACTGCGCCCACACGTCTGGAAACGTCGCTGCCATGAACATCATCGGACACATCACGCTACTGCCCCGCATCCCCGCGCCCATCGCCCGGCTCGAGGAGCTCGCCCACAACCTGTATTGGACCTGGGACCCGGACGCGCGCCGGCTGTTCCGGCGCCTCGACCGCGACCTCTGGGAGGCCTCGAACCACAACCCCATCGCCCTCATCCGCGACATCCACCAGGAACGTCTCGACGGCGCCGCGGTGGACGCCGACTACCTGGCGCTGTACGGCTCGGTGCTCGAGCGCTTCGACGGCTACCTCTCGGAGCGCAGCTGGTTCCAGCAGACCGGCGGCCGCGACCAGGACCTGTACGCGTACTTCTGCGCCGAGTACGGCTGGCACGAGGCGGTGGCGCTCTACTCGGGGGGGCTCGGGGTGCTGGCCGGCGACCACACCAAGGCGGCCTCCGACCTGGGCGTGCCGCTGGTGGCCGTGGGCCTGTTCTACCCGGAGGGCTACTTCCATCAGCGCGTCGCCTCCGACGGCCGCCAGGAGGCCGTCTACGTGCGCCACAGCCCCGCCGAGCTGCCGCTGACGCTCGCCGTGGACGGCAAGGGAAAGCCCGTCGAGGCCACGGTCGACGTGTTCGGCCACGAGGTCGCGCTGCGCGCCTGGACGGTGCGCGCCGGGCGGGCGAGCGTCTACCTGCTCGATGTGGACTTCGCCGGCAACGCACCCGAGGATCGCCAGCTGCTGCGGCGCCTCTACGGCGGCGACCAGCGCACCAGGGTGGCGCAGGAGATCATCCTCGGCATCGGCGGGGTGCGCATGCTGCGGGCCCTCGGGGTCGATCCCAGCGCCTGGCACATGAACGAGGGACACAGCGCCTTCATGGTCCTGGAGCGTTGCCGCGAGCTGGTGGCGGGCGGGCTGGGTTTCGACGAGGCGCGCGAGGCGGTCACCGCCAACACCCTGTTCACGGTGCACACGCCGGTGGCGGCCGGCAACGATGCCTTCGCCTTCGACCTCGTCAACCAGTGCTTCGGCGGCTACTGGGAGCGCCTCGGACTCGACGAGGGTGCCTTCCATGCGCTGGGCAAGGCCGACCACGGCTGGGGGCCGGTGTTCAGCATGCCGGCGCTGGCGCTCCGCTTCTCCTCGGGCCGCAACGGCGTCGCCAGGCTGCACGGCGAGACCAGCCGCCGCATCTGGAGTGACCTGTGGCCCGGCGTGCCGATCGCCGAGATACCCATCGGCCACGTCACGAACGGTGTGCACCTGTCGAGCTGGATGGCCCCCGAGGTGCAGGAGCTGCTGGGCACGGTCCTGCCCGCCGACTGGCCGCTGCGCTTCGACGACCTCGACATGTGGCGCGAGGTGCGCAAGCTCGACGATGCCGCCCTGTGGGACGTGCGGCGCACCCTCAAGGTGCAGAGCGTGCGCTTCCTGCGCGGCCGCGTGCTCCGGCAGCTCGACCGGCAGGAGGCCAGCCCCACGGCCCTCAAGGACACCGGTCAACTGTTCGACCCGAACGCGCTCACCGTCGGCTTCGCGCGGCGCTTCGCCACCTACAAGCGGGCCACGCTGATCTTCCGCGATCTCGAGCGGCTCGAGCGCATCCTGGCCGACCCCGCCCGGCCCGTGCAGCTGGTGTTCTCGGGCAAGGCGCACCCTGCCGACGAGCCCGGGCAGGCACTCATCGCCCACATCCACAACCTCTCCAAGGACCCCAGGTTCTCCGGGCGCATCCTCTTCGTCGAGGACTACGACATGGCCGTCGGCCGGGCGCTGACGCGCGGCGTCGACGTGTGGCTCAACAACCCCCGGCGCCCGCTGGAAGCCTCCGGGACCAGTGGCCAGAAGGCCGCCATGAACGGCATCCTCAACCTCTCCATCCTCGACGGCTGGTGGCCCGAAGGCTTCGACGGCGAGAACGGTTGGGCCATCGGCGGCGGGCGGTCCTTCGAGGACGACGAGCGCGCCGATGCCGAGGACGCCGACGCGCTCTACGCCATCCTCGAGCGCGAGGTGGTCCCGCTCTACTACGACCGCGACGAGGGCGGCGTGCCGCATGGCTGGCTGGAGAGGGTCAAGGAGGCGGTGGCCACGGTGGCGCCGCGCTTCAACGCCCAGCGCATGGTGAAGGACTACGTCACCCGCTACTACCAGCCTGCCTCGCAGCGCGGCCGGGCCATGCGCGCCAACGGTCACCGTGCCGCCACCGAGCTGGCCGCGTGGCGCAAGCGCGTGACCGAGCAGTGGCCGGCGGCGCACTTCAGCGCACAGCCGATGGAGGATCGCCTGCGGCGCATCGGCGAGGAGCTGGAGGTCACCGCCGTCCTCGACGCCCAGGAACTGCCCGAGGACGAGGTGCGCGTGGAGCTGGTCTACAGCCGCGACGAGGCGGAGCTCGAGCACGACATCCACGTGGTGCCCATGGCGAGGGTCGACGCCCATCCGGACGGCGGCAGCGTCTACCGGGCGCGCTTCACGCCCCAGGTGAGCGGGCGCCTGGCGTACGGCGTGCGCGCCTACGCCGTCCACCCCGCGCTGGCCGACGCGGCCGACTCCGGCGCCGTGCGCTGGGCGTAGGCGCCCCCGGAGCGCGGGGGACGGCCGCCGAGCCGGCGGCCCGTGTCGCGGCTACGCCACGCCGTCGAGGTCGGTGAGCACCACCAGCCGCTCCTGGGCGCGGATGGCGCGGGCGGGGTAGCGGTCGACGTCGCCCTCGCCCGTCAGCGTGCTCTCCAGCGCCGCGCGCTTGCCCTCGCCCTGTACCAGGAAGGCGACCGTACGGCTGCGGTTGAGCAGGCGGGTCCCCAGGCTGAGGCGTACGCGCTCGCCCTCGGGGCGCACCACCAGCGTCGCGCCGGTCCGCAGGGCGGCGCCCGTCCCCGGGAACAGGCTGGCCGTGTGGCCGTCGGCGCCGAGCCCGAGGAAGGTCAGGTCGAAGGCCCCGTGCTCGCCCAGCGCGCTCTCCACAGCGCGCGCGTACGCCTCTGCGCTCGCCTCGGGGGTGTCCAGATGGGGCCACGGGAAGAGCTGCGAGCGGGGCACGGGGACCGCGTCCAGGAAGGCGGCGAAGGCGGCGCCGGCGTTGCTGTCGGGGTCGTCCTGGGCGACGAAGCGCTCGTCCCCCCAGAAGACCCAGGTGTGCTGCCACGGCAGGTCGGGACGCTCGGCGAGGGTGCGGTAGGTGGGGAGCGGTGTGGAGCCGCCCGAGAGCGCGACGAGGAAGCGCCCGTGCGCCCCCACGGACGCGACCATGACCTCTTCGAACAGCCTCAGCGCCGCGTCGGGCACGTCGGGCACGTGTTGGACGTCGGAAACGCGCATGGCGCGAGTATACGGGTGGTGTCGCGAGACGCGCGTGCGCGGGCCCTCGGGTAGACTGCGCCATGATCCCGACACGAGACGATGCCGTGGCGCTGATGGAGTCCTGGACGGAGTCCGACAGCCTCCGCAAGCACATGTATGCCGTCGAGGCGGCGGTGGCCGCCTACGCGCGGCGGTTCGGGGAGGACGAGGGTCTATGGTCGGTCGCGGCCATCCTGCACGACTTCGACTACGAGCGCTACCCCAACCCCGACCGCGACGAGAGCGGACATCCCTGGGTGGGCGTGCGCAAGCTCCAGGAGCTGGGGTACCCCGAGGAGGTCACCACGGCCATCCTGGCGCACGCCGACTACACCGGCGTGGAGCGCCGGTCCCTGCTCGACAAGACGGTGTTCGCCTGCGACGAGATCACCGGCCTGATCACCGCCGCGGTCCTGGTGCGGCCAGACAAGGACATCGCCAATCAGACGGTCAAGAGCCTGAAGAAGAAGTTCAAGGACAAGGCCTTCGCGCGCGGCGTCAACCGCGACGACGTGACCGCGGGTGCCGAGGAGCTCGGCGTGGAGCTGTGGGACCACGTCGGCTTCGTCCTGGAGGCCATGCAGGGCCGCTCCGCGGTGCTGGGGCTCGACGGTAGCCTGGTGACGGCGGGCTGACGCGTCGGCCGCGGCACGCGCCGGGGCGGGCCCGGCTAGCGTGCGCCGCTGGGGGCGGCCGGCCGCTCGTCGCTGCGCGCGGGTCGGGGCGGGGCCGTCACCGCGTGGACGTTCCAGCGCCATCCTCGGAGCGTGCGGCGGAAGAGCGGCCACACCACCAGGACCGCCCGCCCCTCGATGGTGCCGGCCGGTACCGGTCCGAAGCTGCGGGAGTCGAACGAGGCCAACGGGTGGCGGTTGTCGCCCATGACGTAGTCGTGGCGCGCGGGCACGCGCATCGGAGGAATGGAGTCCGCGCCGCGGAAGGCGCCTGCCAGGTAGCGCTCGGGCAGGACGCGGCCGTCGACCACCACGCGCCCGTCGTCGAGCGCCACCTGCCGGTCGGGGCCGGCCACGATGCGCTTGATGAGCAGGTGCCCGCCCAGGAGCCTCTGCAGCGCGCTCTCCCGGACCGTCGGGTCGGGGAAGAACACGATGTCGCCGGCATGGTACGAGCCGATCCCGAGCCGGTGCAGCCAGGCGCCCGTGCGCAGGACGAGCACGCGGTCGCCGTTGTGCAGGGTGGGCTCCATGGAGTGCCCGTCGACACGCACCACCCCGAAGACGAAGACGCTCAGCAGCAACGCCGCCAGCACGCTCGCCAGCCCGATCCACAGGCTTCGTGCGTGCCGGCGCTGCGGGCGGGGGGCGGCAGGGATCACGGCGCGCAGTCTAACGCTCCGCAGGCGGAACGTCCGCCGGTCACGGTCGCCGCGGCCCGCTCGCGTTCGGAGCGGCGGCGGCGGTCAGCGGGTGCGCTGCATGCTGCGGCGTGGCCGGGTGAAGGTGCGTTCGGGCGAATCCTTGCGGGGCGGCCCCAGGATCCCCTGCAGGCCGCCGACGGCGTCGAGCGCGCGCTCGGCGGTCTCCTCGCCGTAGCTCACGATCTTGCGGAAGTCGCGGAAGGACTCCACGCGCACCTCCGGCATGTCCAGGCGGATGCGCAGATCGGCGGGATGGAGGCTGTACTGGATGTCGACCAGGATGGACTGCATGATGTCGCTGCTGCGGAAGAGCATCTGCGCCATGGGGGTACGCCGCTCGAGCCGCACCGTCTGCACCATGCGCTCCCACCAGTTGGCGTCCTGGCCGTCGGCGGCGTAGACCGAGCGCCTGGGCGCCGTCACGTCCGATGCGATCGAGCGGGTCGCTCCCAGCAAGGTGGCGGCCGCCACCGGCAGGTTGTTGACGATGCCGCCGTCGGCCAGCGTGCGGCCCCCGAGCTGGATCGGCTCGAAGGCGCCGGGGAAGCTGCTCGACGCGCGGATGGCCCGGATCAGGTCGCCCTCCATGTGCACCACCCCCTCCCCGGTCTCGATGTCCGTGGTGGTCACCGCCAGCGGCAGGTCCAGCTCCTCGAAGGTGTGCGGCAGGTGCGCTGCGAGGAAGGTCTCCAGGCGGTCGCCCTTGAACAGGCCCGTCTGCAGGGAGAGATCGACGACGTCGCGCCAGCCGGTGGTCTCCGCCAGGCGGAAGAGGTCGTCGCTGCGGCGGCCGCTGGCGTAGAAGGCGCCCAGGATGGCGCCCATGGAGGTTCCGGCGATGACGTCGAAGTGCGCACCCGCGCGCTCGAGAACCCGGAGCACCCCGATGTGGGCGAAGCCGCGGGCGCCACCGCCCGACAGCACCAGCCCGACGCGCCCGAGGTCCGAGGCGGCTTCCATGAGAGCCAGCGTAGCACGCGGCTCCCGGGCTGTTCGTGCCGCTGCAGACGGTGTTCGTGCCTGGCAACGCGGCAGCGGTAGACTCCGGCATGGCCCCTGCTCATGTGCCCGGCGCGGTGTCTGCCACGCCGGACCGGCCGCCGGCCCGGGACGCCTACGACATCGCGGTGCTCGGCGGCGGGCTGCTCGGTGCCGCCGTCGCCGAGCGTCTGCGCGCGCTCGCGCCCGAACGCAGCCTGTTGCTGGTGGAGCAGGGGGGTCTGCCCAACGAGGACGGGGCCACGGTGGCATCGCCGGGCTTGATCCCGCCGCCGGCATCCGCCGCCGTGGAGGGCGATCGCCCCGATCTTCCGCTGGCGCTCGCCTGGGTGCGCAGCTGGCTGACCGAGGCGCTCGGCCCGTCGCGCGCCGCGGCGGATGCCGGCCGAGCCGGCTGGCTGGCGCTGGTCTCCGACGGCGATGGGGACGCCGGCGCTGCGGCTGCCGGCCCACCGGAGGCGCCGCGAGCGTTGGGCGAGCTGCTACCGGAGCCTGCCGCGGAGGTGGTGTGCGCCTTGACGGGCGTGTCGCCCGACCGTCCGGCGTGGTTGCTGGAGGGGGGATACGTGTCGGCGGAGGCCCTCGCCCTGGCACTGGCCGGCACAGCGGTGCGCGCCGGCGCCGATCTCATGCTGAACACGCGCGCGCTGCCCCACGGAGCCACGCGCATCGTGCTCGAGCGGCTGGCGGCCGACCGGCGCATGCGCGTGGGCGTGCACGCCCGGCAGGCGGTGACGGCGAGCGTGGTGGTGGTGGCCTGCGGCGCGGCAGGCGCGGAGCTGGCGGAGCAGGGTCTTTACAGACCGACCGGTCTGTCGAGCGCCTTCCTCCAGTACCCGCGCGTCCGCTTGGAGGCGCGGCTCCGCGGCCGCGGGCTGCCCGGCGCGCCTCTGCCGGCGATCTCGCTGGCGGGCTGGGCGTGGCGGCCGACGTCCGAGGGCGCGTTGCTGGTGGCTCCGCCCCCGCCCCCCGACCCGGAGGGCTTCCTCCCCGTCGGCGGGAGGCTGCTGGGCGTTCCGGTGGGGCTGCGGCGCGAGATGCTCGACCGGCTGCTCGCCGCGCCGGCGCTGGCACCACTGCTGGCGTCGGGCCGGCTGGAGCTCGGCAAGAGCGTGCGTGGCGTCCGCGGCGCCCGGGTCAGCGTGCCCGGGGACGGGCGCCCCGTCGCGCGGCGGCTCGACGACGGGTGGTGGTTGCTCGCCGGCGGCAGCCGGGGGCTGGCGCACGACCTGGCCGCGGCCGTGCGGCTGGCGGCGGACGTCGTGGGCGCCGCGGCCCCCTGGGGCTGACGGGCGCGCGCCGCCCGGCCTGCGGGTGTCACGCGGCGACGGCCCATGCGAGAGCGGGCGGGCGGCCAAGGTGGCCGTCCGCCCGCGTGGAAAGGGGTGCCCCTGCCTTCAGGGGGTCGAGCTGCCGGAGCCGTTGGAGCTGCCGGAGCCCTGCTGCTGGACCACCTCAAGGGTGACGGTGACGTTCCGGGTCTTGCCGTTGCGCCACACCTCCAGCGTCACCTTGTCGCCGGCCTTCTTGGCGAGCACGACCTTCTGGAGGTCGGTGACGGTGCTGATCTTCTGGCCGTCGGCCTGGAGGATGATATCGCCGCCGGCGGGGTAGTTCTGGCCGTTGACGTTGGCCTGGTAGGCGGGGCCCTGCAAGCCGGCCTTGGCGGCGGGGCCGCCCTGCGCGACCTGCATCACCACCGCGCCGTAGTCGGGCATGTTGAGCGTGTTCCGGACGTCGGACGGGAAGTTGTCGACCCCGATCACCGAGACGCCGATGCGCGCCTTGCTCTGGATGTCCAGAGCCTGGGCGTACACGCCCGTCAGGCCGCCCTTCTTGAGCTGCGGCAGCGTCTTCTGGACGAGGTCGGCCGGCACCGCGAAGCCGATGCCGATGTTGCCGGCCTGGCCCCCTGCCGCCATCCCGGGGATGATCATGGTGTTGAGCCCGATGACGTCGCCGGCGGAGTCGATCAGGGGTCCGCCGGAGTTGCCCGGGTTGATGGCGGCGTCGGTCTGGATCATCGGCACCTTGACCTGGCCGATCGACGGCAGCGAGCGCCCCATGGCGGACACGATGCCCTGGGTGACCGTCGACTGGAACCCGAACGGGTTGCCGATGGCGATGACCTTCTGACCCACCTGCACCTGGCTCACATTGCCGATGGGGATGGGTTTGGCGTTGCTGGGCACGTCACTCGGGTTGTCGAGCTGGAGCAGTGCCAGGTCGTAGTCGGGGTCCGCCCCGACGACGTGGACCGGCAGCTCCTTCTGGCTGTTGGGGAACACGACGGTCAGCTTGGCGCCGTTCAACAGCTTGACGGAGCCCTGCTGGAGAGCGTCCTTGACGACGTGGTAGTTGGTGATGATCTGCCCCTGGGGGTCGATCACGAACCCCGAGCCCGTGGCCTGCAGCGTCTGCTGCTGCGGCTGCTGCGGGATGAAGGGCTGGAACTGCGGCGGCACGTTCTGCCCCTGGAACGGGTTGACGCGCTGGCCCTGCACCGTCACGTTCACGGCCACCACGCTGGGACCGTACTGCTTGACGATGTTGACGGTGTTCTGCTCGCTCTGAAGCAGAGCCGACTGCTGAGTGCTGGGGCTGGCGGAACTCGATGCCGACTGGGCGTTCACGCTCGGGAACAGCGTGGTACCTGCCAGCACCAGGCCCGCGGCAACCGCGAGCGTTCCGATGCCAAAGACGATGCGTTTGCGAAGCAAGGTTCTCCTCCTTCCGAAAAGCCGTCCCCGGCTTTCGGTCGCGGTCTGTGTCGGACGCATCCTCGCGTCGGGGGGCGGGCCCGCACAACCCGCCCGTCGTCTGTCACTCTAGCTGCGCCCCGTGAAGGTGAACGTAGACCACAATGAAGTTCCTGAGCGGGTCGAGCTGGATGGGCGCATCGTCCGACCCCGCCCGGGAAGCGCTCCGCGCTTCCGCCGGGCGACCGTGAGGCACCCGCCGTCGAGCTCGAGGCTAGCAAGGGGGAGACGAGCCCCGACCTCTCCAGGTGACATGCTTTCGCGCGCTGCCCGGTGCCCGGCGGGCGCCGGCGGACTGTCCTCCCGGCGGGGCGGCGGGGGGCGGGCTCCGCCGGCTCCGGCGGCGCGAGGCGGCTGTTGACAGCGCGTCGCGGCACGGGACATCCTGGCAGGCATGCCGCTTGCGGATGCGGTAGGCTGATCGCGGGAAGGTGCGTGCGCGTGAGCGAAGTCCACGTCCAGGAACGGATCTCCCAGTCGCTCTCGGAGGCGGGCGTCAGCGCCCGGCAGCTCGACGAGCTGGCGGGGCAGTTGCTGTGGCGTATCGGTCGCGTCAGCGACGAGGGTCCGGTGACCGTGCGCGTGGGGCTCGCCTCGAGCGCGGGGTCGTTCCAGGATCTTCCGCGCCTGCGCACCGCGAGTGACAGCGAGATCGAGGCCGCCGTGCAGGAGAGCACGCTCCGCGTCGAGTGGGTCGGGCCCAGGCCGCGCGGGGCTGCGCAGTAAGGGGTGGCGGCGTGGACCTGACGCATGAAGTGAGCTTCGTCCTGGACCTGGGCCTGCCGGCGGAGCCGGCACGCGCGTTCGTCCGGGACGTTCCCCGGTCGCTGTCGCAGGCGACCTTCCTGGCCGACCTGCAAGTGATCCGCGGCGAACCCGACGTGGTGACGGCGACCTTGCCCGTGAACGCGGCGCTGTTCGGACAGCGCGAGCTGCCCTTCCGTTCCGAGCTGACCTACACCGAGGAGGGAGCGCGCCTCACCGGCCTGCCGCTCACGCCGACCGGTCCAGGCTGGGCGGAGGTCTCGGGCGACGCGCGGGTGATCCCGTCGGAGACAGGTTGCCGGGTGGAGTACGGCTTCCGTATCGCCATCCACCTCGCCTTGCCCGCGCCCGAGAAGTGGGGGGGCCGGGCGCTGCTGAGCATGATCGAGTTCACCGCCCGCAACGTGCTCGCGGGTGTGATGGCCAGCTTCCCCGCGGCGGTGCGTGCTGCCGCCCGCGAGGTGGAGGCCGCTTGGGTCTGAGCGCGGTGCGGGCCAGCGGCGGGCTCACTTGCCGACACAGAAGTTCGCGAAGATGCTCGCCAGCGTCTCCTCGGCGATGTCACTGCGGCCGGTCACCCGGCCCAGTTCCTCGAGCGCGTCCTGCAGCTCCAGCGAGGCGACGTCGGCGGGCGCCCCCCGGGCGGCGTCGAGGTGGGTGCGCGCCGCGGTCAGGGCGTGCGCCTGGCGCTCGTTGGTGATCCACAGCTCGGTCGCCTCGGCGCCCTTGAGCAAGCGGGCGCGGATGGCGTGCTTGAGGGCGTCCACGCCGTCGCCTGCGAGCGCGGACACGGCCAGTGCCGGCGGCTGCAGCGCGGCGGCGTCCCAGGCGGCGGGCAGGTCTGCCTTGCTGGCCACCGCCAGCGTGCGTTCCGACGGCAGCTCGCGAAGCAGCGTCAGGGCCTCGGGGTCCAGCGGCACGGAGCGGTCGAGGAGCACCACGCACAGGTCCGAGGCGTCGGCGATGCGCCTCGAGAGCGCCACGCCAGACGCCTCCACGGCGTCCTCGGCGCTGCGGATGCCGGCCGTGTCGATGGCCGTGATGGGAACGCCCTCCAGCGCGAGCGGCGCTTCCAGGTAGTCACGTGTGGTCCCCGGTGTGGCGCTCACGATGGAGCGCTCGAATCCCAGCAGCGCGTTCAGCAGGCTCGACTTGCCCGCGTTGGGGCGGCCCAGCAGCGCCAGGCGTGCCCCATGGCGGCTGATGCGCCCCGCCTCCGCCGTCGCCAGCAGCCGGTCCACCTGCGCCAGCGCGCGATCCAGCGGCGCCTTCAGCTCCGCGTCCGGCACGCCCTCCTCGGGGTAGTCGAGGCTGGCCTGCAGCGCCGCGTAGGCGCCGGTGACGTCGCTCTGGATGGCGCCCAGCCTTTCCCCCAGCGCCTCGGTCAGGCCGAGGGCCGCGTTGCGCCGTGCGCTCTCGGTCTGTGCCTCCACCATGGCGAGCACGCTCTCCGCCTGGGCCAGGTCCAGCCGCCCCGAGAGGAAGGCGCGCAAGGTGTACTCGCCGGGCCCCGCCGGACGCGCGCCGGCCGTCATGCACAGTTCGAGGACGGCGCGCAGGACGGCCGCGCCACCATGCGTCTGGATCTCCACGGCGTCCTGACCGGTGTAGGAGTGCGGCGCGCGGAAGGTGATCAGCACCGCCTCATCCACGACCTCGCTCCCGCTCCCGTCGGCCCGGACCACGTGCCCGAACACCACCCGCCCCGCCGGACGCCGGCTGGGCGGCGCCCCGCGGGCGGGCCGGAACAGCCGGTCGGCGACGGCGTAGGCCCCCGGCCCGGAGACGCGCACCACCCCGATCGCCGCCGCCCCCGGGGCGGTCGCGATGGCGGCGATGGTGTCGCCCGTGGGCGGTAGCGGCATCTCAGTCGGCCCTCGCGGCGACGTCCCGGAAGGCGCCGGCAGCGGCTTCCACGACCGCCTCGACGTCCGATTCCGTGTGGGCGTAGGAGAGGAAGGCGCTCTCGAACTGGCTCGGGGGCCACCACACCCCGCGGGCCAGCAGGCCGTGGAACCACGTTCCGAAGGCGGCCGTGTCGCACGTCGTGGCGCCGTCGTAGTCGTGCACCGTGTCGGCGGTGAAGAACACCGTCAGCATCGAACCCACCCGGCTGACCTGCGCGGCCACGCCGGCCCGCGCCGCCACGGCGGTGAGGCCGGCCTGCAGCTCGCGGCCCCGTTCCTCCAACGTCTGGTACACGTCGCCCGCTTCGTCGATGGCGTGCAGCATCGCCAGCCCTGCGGCCATGGCGAGCGGGTTCCCGGACAGCGTGCCCGCCTGGTACACCGGGCCCAGCGGCGAGACCTGGCGCATGAGCGCGGCCTTGCCGCCGTAGGCGCCGACCGGCAGACCGCCGCCGACCACCTTGCCCCAGGTGATCAGGTCGGGGGAGAGCCCGAAGCGCTCGACCGCGCCGCCGCGCGCCAGCCGGAAGCCGGTCATCACCTCGTCCACGATCATCAGCGCGCCGTGGCGGCGGGTCGTCTCCCGTACCCCCTCGAGGAAGCCTGGCGCGGGTGGCACGACGCCCATGTTGCCTGCCACCGGCTCCAGGATGACCGCGGCGATGCGCGAGCCGTGCTCCTCGAAGAGAGCGTGCACCGAACCGATGTCGTTGAACCGCGCCACCAGCGTGTCCGCTGCAGCCCCCGCGGGCACGCCGGCGCTGGACGCAACGCCGGTGGTGAGGGCGCCGGAGCCCGCGGCGACCAGCAGGCTGTCGGCATGGCCGTGGTAGTTGCCGGCGAACTTGACCAGCAGGTCGCGGCCGGTGGCGCCGCGCGCCAGCCGGATGGCGCTCATCGTGGCCTCCGTGCCCGAGTTGACGAAGCGGACCGACTCCGCGGCGGGAACCCGCGCCAGTACCGCCTCCGCCAGCGTGACCTCGGCCTCGACGGGGGCGCCGAAGGAGGTGCCGGCAGGCAATGCCTGCGCCAGCGCGGCGATGACGCGCGGATGGGCGTGCCCCAGCAGCAGCGGTCCCCAGGAGCCCACCATGTCGATGTAGCTGTTGCCGTCCACGTCCGTGACGCGGCTCCCGGACCCGGAGCGCACGAAGCGCGGCGTGCCCCCGACCGACCCGAAGGCACGGACGGGAGAGTTGACGCCGCCGGGTGTGACCTGGAGAGCGCGCGCGAAGAGCTCGTCCGACGATCGCGTGTCCATGCCGCCATGCTCGCACGCCGCACGGCGGGCCGCAACGCGCGCCGTCCCGCCCGGAGGCCCACGGGCCCGGCCGTGGCCCGCTGAGGCGGGCGGTCGGGCCGGTTGATAGAATCCCTGGCGGGGCCGCCATCCGCCGTCGGTGCCGGCAGCGCCCCGCCGGAGGAGTCATGGAGGTCATCCACGCCCTGCAGTCCGTCGCCAGCCCCGCGCTGGACCGCCTCATGCTGATCGTCACGCAGCTCGGCTCGCAGCAGGCGTACGTGGTGCTGCTGCTCGTGACCTACATCGGTGTCGATGCGCGCATCGGCCGCCGCCTGGCGGTCTACTTCCTGGCGGGCTTCTACCTCAACGAGCAGCTCAAGGCGCTGTTCCACACCGAGCGCCCCTTCCGGATCGACCCCGGCGTGCTCCGTTCGCAAGGCGCGCTCGCTACCGCGGGCGGCAACGGCTTCCCCTCCGGCCATGCCCAGGGGAGCACCACCTTCTGGGGCCTGGCGGCCGCCTACGGCCGGCGCGCCTGGCTGACGGCGGCGGCGGTGCTGCTGGTGGCGGCGATCTCGCTGTCGCGGCTGTACCTCGGCGTGCACCTGCCGGTGGACGTGATAGGCGGCATCCTCATAGGCCTGGCCGTGCTGTTCGCGGGCCTGGCCATCGACCGTATGCGCTTGGAGGTGCCGAAGGCGTGGGTGCTGCTGGCGGGGCTGGCGGTGCCGCTGGCCGTCCACCTGCTGCTCCCCACGCCCGACTCCGGGGTGCTCCTGGGCGCGCTCGCCGCCTTCCTGGTGGGTCCGGAGCTGGTGCCGCACGCCACCGTCGGGCCGTGGCCGAGCCGGGCGCTACTCAGCCTCCTGGGCCTGGCGTTGGTGTTCGCGGTGCAGCTCGGAAGCGGCGCGCTGCTCGCCCCGGACGTGCGCCACCTGCCGCTCGTGTCTTTCGTGCGCTACCTGCTGGTGGGCCTGACCGGCACGATGCTGGTGCCGGCGCTGGGCCGGGCCGCCAGGCTCACGCCCAGCCTGCGCAGCTGACGCCGTGCGCCGCCTGCGCCTCACGATCGAGTACGACGGCAGCGAGTTCCTCGGCTGGCAACGCCAGAAGAGCGGCGAGCGGACGGTGCAGGGCGAGCTGGAGGCGGCCCTCGCCAGGCTCCCCGGGGAGCACGGCAGCGTGCAGGGGGCCGGCCGGACGGATGCCGGCGTGCACGCGCTGGGCATGGTCGCCCACGTCGACACCACCTCGCAGATCCCCGACGAGAAGCTCCGCCTGGCGCTGGGCGCCCACCTGCCGCGCGACATCGGCGTGCTGGCCGTCGAGACCTCGGCAGCCGACTTCCACGCCCAGTTCGACTGCCGCTACCGCCGTTACCTCTACCGACTGCGCGTGCGGCGCGACGACCCGCGCGGGGTGGCGCTGCAGCGTCGCCGCGTGCTGAGCGTGTTCCGCCGGCTGGACGTGGCCGCCATGTCGGAGGCGGCCGAGGCGCTGACCGGCACCCACGACTTCTCGAGCTTCGCCACGCGGGAGACGCGCAGCCGCGAGCGCACCCTGCTGCTGTGCGAGCTGCGCGCGGAGGAGGGCGAGCTGCGGCTGCACGTCGCCGCCGACGGCTTCCTGCGCGGCATGGTGCGCACCATCGTGGGCACGTTGCTGTGGGTGGGGAAGGGCAAGCTCGGCCCCGGCGACGTGCCGGGACTGCTCGCCGCCCGCGACCGCACGCGTGCCGGTCACAACGTGGCGCCGCACGGGCTGTACTTCGTCGAGGCCGGATACGGCGCCTGGGACCGGGAGCGCTCGGAGGCGGCGGTGCGCGCTCTGGTGCTGTAGGCCTGGCCTTATGATGGCGAAGATGGCTGGAACGCCCTTGGAGGACGGACATCTCACCATGCGCTCCGCGGCCGCCGGCGAGACGGCGGGGTGCTCCGGCGTGGAGGCGGAGGCGCCCGACGCCGGCGGGGTCGTCAGGCCGGCACTCGAGCACGACCTCGAGAGCGGAGCGCAGGGGACGGCGCTCGCGAGCGCCCGGCTGCCGTGTGAGGAAGGGGGGCCCTCGAGATCGTGGTCACGCACGCTCGACCGCTAGACATCGACGACGCCCCGGAGGTGGCTGCCATCGACCGGGCGTACGCCCGCGCGTACGGACTGGAGCCCCGCACGTCCGAGGCCAGCTTGCGCTTCTTCGCGCGCAGCGGTCACGCCTTCGTGGCTGAAGGCGAGGGCGGCGTGCTCGGCTTCGTCCTGGCCCAGCCGGTGTTCGACGGCGAGCGGCCGACGCTGCTGGTATGGCGTCTGGCGAGCCCTCCGCCCGGCGACGCCGCGGCCGTCCGCGCGCTGACGAGGGCGCTGACCAAGAGCGCCTACGATGCCGGCATCTACGACGTGCGGGTGGACCTTCCGGACGGCGACGCCAGCGGCGCCGAGGTGCTCGAGGCCGAGGCGTACGGCAGCGTGCCGACGACCGCGTTCGCGCGCCACCTGGGCTCGCGCGCGGCCGCCGTCGCGGCCGCGCGCGAGGCGCGGGGCGAGGAGGGCGGACATGGCTGAGGCGGGCGCGGCGAGGGTGCTCCTGGGGGTTCGCGGGATGGACAACGAGAGCAGTCGCGGGCGCGTGGAGGAGGCGCTCAAGGGGGTGCGCGGGGTCGTCCGGGTGGAGGCCAGCAGCGACCGGCAGGTCGCGGTCGAGTACGACGCCGCGGAGGTCACCGTGATGGACCTCATCCGGGCCCTGCGCCGCATCGGTTTCCTGGCGGGCATGGAGTAGCGGCGGTGGCGGGAGCCACCGTGTACGTGGGCGTGCTGCTGATCACCATCGACACGCCGGGCGTGGGCAGCCTCAAAGGCAAGCGGGCGCTGCTGCTGCCCGTCGTGGAGCGCCTCAAGGCGCGCTTCCCGGTGTCGGTGGCGCGGCTCGACGGGCTCGACTCGCACGACTGGGAGCGCATCGGCGTGAGTGCCATCAGCCACGACCGCGCCTGGCTGGAGCGCACGCTGGCGGGCGCCCTCGCCTTCGTGGAGGGGCGTGGCCTGCGCGTGCGCGGCTCGAGCGTCGACATCGAGGTGTGGGACGCCGACTGACCGCGCCGGGCCGGCCGGCACCGAGTCGCCCTGCCCCGGCCTCGCCCCGGCCCCGCCCGCGCCGCAGCCGCGAGATGCCGGTAACGCCACGAGAACGGCGCTCCGGACGGGCTAGAATGCCTTGACATCGCACCGGAGCCGGCGGCTGGCCGCGCGCCCCGCGGCCGACGCGACCGGACCCGCGGCAGCCTGCGGCGCCGGGCGTGGACTGGAGGGACGTCACGTGGAGGAAGGCAAGGCGGGTCAGAAAGCGTCCCGCACCGCGAAGCGCAAGGCAGCGGACCGGGAGATCGACCGGGTGCACGTCTCCGATGACGCGCTCGCCTCCATCCTGGGCCTGGCCGCTCACGAGGTGCCGGGGGTGGTCGGCATGGCGCCGGCCAACATCGGCGAGGGGCTGCGGCGCGTCCTGGGGTTGTCCCAGGTGGACGAGGGCGTGGTGATCGAGCACCCGCACGGCGAGCAACGCGCCGACGTCGACATCCACGTGGTGGTGGCCTACGGCGTGAACATCCCCGCGGTAGCGGACTCCGTGCGGGAGCGCGTCAAGTACGCCGCGAACCGCTACGCCGGCATCGCTCTGGACGACATCCGCGTGCACGTCGACGGGGTGAGCCGTGGCTGATGTCGCTACCAGGGAGCCGGAGACGCTCGGCGCCAAGGAGCTGAGCCACGCTTTCAGCTACGCCACCGAGTGGCTCGGCGTCTTCGTCGACGAGGTCAACGCCCTCAACGTCTACCCGGTGCCGGACGGCGACACGGGCACCAACATGCACCTGACCATGCAGTCGGTGCGCCGCCAGCTCTCCGACGAGAACCCCCGGAGCATGCGCGACTTCGCCCACGCGCTGTCGTACGGCTCGCTGCTCGGCGCGCGCGGCAACTCCGGCGTGATCCTCTCGCAGGTGCTCAAGGGCTTCGGCGAGAGCGCCCGGGCGCACGACCGGCTGGGCGGGCCGGAGCTCGCCGAGGCCCTGACCGAGGGCAAGGAGAGCGCCTATCACGCGGTGATGAAGCCCGTGGAGGGCACCATCCTGAGCGTGGTGAAGAGCGCGGCGCAGGCCGCGGTGAAGGCCAGGAGCAGGCCGCCCCTCGAGGTGCTCCGCAGCGCCTTCGTGGCCGCCGGCACGGCGCTGGCGCGCACGCCCGAGCAGCTCCCCATCCTCAAGCAGGCGGGCGTCGTCGACGCCGGCGGGAAGGGGCTGGTCCGGGTGCTGGAGGGGCTGCTCGCCTACTTCGACGGCCTCGACCTGCCGGCGCCGCCGGAGGTGACCGAGCGCGCACAGCAGCAGTTCGAGGAGCAGGCCTTCGGCTTCTGCACGGAGTTCCTGCTGTCCGACGTGAGCGTTCCGACGCGCGATATCCAGAAGCTGGTGCAGCCTTACGGCGACTCGCTGCTGGTGGTGGGCGCCGAGGGGTTCGTCAAGGGGCACATCCACACCGAGGAGCCCGAGAAGCTCCTCGCCGACGTGGCCCGCTACGGCACCATGGTGCGCTCCAAGGTCGAGGACATGAGCGAGCAGCACCACGAGATCCTGGCCGACGTCGAGCCCGAGGAGGCCGAGCCGCCGAGGAGCGGGCTGGTGACGGTCTCGAGCGGCTACGGGGTGACGCGCGTGTTCCGCAGCCTCGGCGCGCGCGTGGTGGGCGGAGGACAGTCCGACAACCCCAGCGTTCAGGACATCGCCGACGCGGTCCGCTCGGTGGGGGCCGCCGACGTCATCGTGATGCCCAACAACAAGAACATCGTCATGGCCGCCGAGCGCGTCCAGGAGCTGGTGCCCGACAAGACCGTGACGGTGCTGCCGACGCACACGCTGGGCCAGGGGCTGGCGGCGGCCGTGCTGTTCCAGGAGAGCGAGGACGTGGCGTCGCTGGTCCCCTCGATGCGCGAGGCGGCGGACGCTTCCGTGACGCTGGAGGTCACGCTGGCGAGCCGCAGCGCTACCATCGAGGACGTCGAGGTGTCCGAGGGGGACTACATCGGCCTGGCGGACGGTCAGCTCAAGGTCGCCGACGAGGACCCCGACGCCTGCCTGCTGGCCCTGCTGGAGGAGCGTGCAGAGCACTACGAGATCGCCACCCTCTTCTACAGCGCCGCCCTCGGCAAGGAGCGCGCGGAGGCGATCGCGGAGCGGATCCAGGAGGCGCATCCGGAGCTCGAGCTGGAGCTTCTGCCCGGCGCGCCCGACCTCTATCCCTACCTGATGTCGCTGGAGTGATCCGCCGCTCGAGCCCGCTCCCCGACCTGCAGGCCATGAGCGGACTATGAAGGTGCTCGCACCTACAGTTCGCCAGGCGTGTCTAGACTGCGCGAAGGAGGCGACATCATGAGACGACTTGGATTGGTCGCGGCGCTGCTGCTGTTGGTTGGGGTCCTGGCGGCGTGTCAGATCACGATCACGTACAGCCCTCCGACCAGCTACAAGACGGTGATCGCGGTGGGTTCCACCTTCACGACACATCCTGGCGCGTTGGATACCGTGTCCATCCCCTCGGGGAGCACCGTCTATTACAGGATCGATACGAGCGGCGTCAGCGGCAGCTACCCGCTCCTGTACGTCGAGTTGTCCCAGCCGATCAACTTGGAGCTCGAAGATTCCGGAGGGACTCCCATCGCATCCGCGCACAACCAGTATTACTTCGCAGGAGGCAGCTACGGGCTGGCATCGCTAGGGTCAACGTCGCTGTCGCCCCTCGACATCACGGCCTCCCTGACGTGCAACGGGTCCTGCGTGATCGTGAAGCTGAACACGTCGTCCACGTATTTCGCCGCACTCACGAACAACACGGGTGCGTCGGCGACGGTGAACCTCTACGCCTACGGATCTCAGTACGACGACAGCTTCGAGCCCCAGAACAACGTTCAACAGACTTCTACCGGAGCATCCCTGACCACAGGATCCGGAGTAACGCACGATGGTGCGCTAGAGACCCTGAACGACGTCGATTACTGGTACGCGCCGGCCACCGGCAACTGGGACTTCAGCGCGCCGTCGCCGGACATCACGATCGTCGCATGCGCCGTCGACAACACCGGCTCCTGTGTCAACGGCCCCTACTACGATGGGGGGACCGTTCCGGTCATCGGCGGCCTGAACGTCAAGGTGTACGCGCAAAACGACCGGGCTGGTGTGGCAAGCGCCAGCCAATACGGGTTCAGCAACTTCCACTGAAGACGCGACCGTATTCGGTCACCGTGCCCTCACAACACACCCCCGCATGGCCCGATACACTCGGGCCATGCGGCGTTCCATCCTGGCATTGGCGGCCTTCGTCGTCGTCAGCGTTCCGGCGTTCGCCGCCGCAGCCACGACCGACCTCCCCATCTGCCAGTCGGAGCTC
>DATFNF010000061.1:0-19191 GCA_035266525.1 Trueperaceae bacterium
CGAGAAGGATGCCTACCAGGATGAGGGACTTGTCGCGGGAGCTTACGGCCATGGGGTGGGGTCCTTTGCTGGAGCGTCAGAAGGTGAAGGGGGAGGACGAGGCGGGAGGGCGCGGGCTCGGGGCCGCCCGCCGGGTCACACCCCGCCCCGTGAGGCGGCGGGATGGGGCGCGTAGAACACGGTCGGGGAAGCGCCTCGCGATCTGCCCGTCTCGCTGGATGGTACCCAGCGCAACTATCTCAGGCCCCGTGCAGAGCGATTGTAGCCTGCGCATCAGCGCCCTTCCTCACGCCCATGCGCCGACCCGGGCGCGCGGCCGGAAGCGCGATCCCGGCGGCCCGCGCGCGACCATGACGACGACCCTCCCGGTTCAGGGAGGGCCGCGTGTCTGGCGGGCGCAGGAGGACTTGAACCCCCGACCTACGGTTTTGGAGACCGCCGCTCTACCGACTGAGCTATACGCCCACGAGCGAGTTAGGAGTATACCAGCCCGCCCCGGCGCTGCCAAGGAACGCGCGCGCGCCTGCGGCCGCGCGCGCAGGTCGCCCTCGCGTCCGGGAAGGGTCGTGCCGGCGTGCTATAACGGGGCCAAGCGACCGGCGGAGGCACGCGCCGCCTGCGAAGGAGTACGCGATGGAGGCAATCACAACGAGCGACCCGCAGATGACGGTGAGCCCGGCGGCCGCCGCCAAGGCGGCCGAACTGCTTGAGAGCAGCGGCAAGGAAGGCGCGGCCATCCGCGTGTTCGTCAAGTCGGGCGGCTGCAGCGGCTACCAGTACGGCATGGCCATCGACGACCGGCGCCTCGAGGGCGACAGGGAGTTCGCGTCCGAGGGGGTGCCGCTGGTGGTGGACGCCCGGAGCTGGCCACTCGTCAAGGGATCCCAGGTCGACTACGTCGAGAACCTGATGGGCGGCGGGTTCCAGGTGAACAATCCCAACGCCACCAGCTCCTGTGGCTGCGGGCACAGCTTCCGCACCGATGGGGACCAGGCGCCCGACGGTGAAGGAGCGAGCTGCCACTGACCGCGGTCCCGGCGTGAACCGGTCCCGGAACGACGCGGGGCGGGCCCTCGGGCCCGCCCCGTCGACGTGACCGCCGGCTGATCAGCCGGCCTCGTCCGCGAACGGGAAGCGGAGCACCGGCTGGCGCGCGGCCCTCACCTCGTCGAGCCGCCGCACCGGGGTGTCGTAGGGCGCACCCGCCAGGAACCCGGGCTCCGCTGCGGCGCGTTCCAGGACCTCGCCGAGGGCCTCGGCGTAGGCGTCCAGCGTCTCCAGGGACTCCGTCTCGGTGGGCTCCACCATCATCGCTTCCTTGACGGTGAGCGGGAAGTAGACCGTCATGGGGTGCATGCCGTAGTCCAGCAGAGCCTTGGCCACGTCGAGGGTATGCACGCCCTCCGGAGGCTGGGCTACGAACTCGTGCATGTTGAGACGCTGGTAGGGGATCCGGAAGCCCGCGCGCTGCATCTTCACGCGCAGGTAGTTGGCGTTCAGCACCGCATGGCCGCTGACGCGCCGGAGCCCCTCCAGACCGAGGGTGCGGATGTAGGCGTAGGCCCGCACCAGGTTCCCGACATTGCCGTAGAACGAGCGCATGCGGCCGATGCTGTGCGGCAGGTCCTCCGAGAGGCCGTAGCCGCCGTCCTGCCGCACCACCAGGGGCACGGGCAGGAAGTCGGCCAGATGCGCCTTCACGCCGATGGGGCCTGTCCCGGGCCCGCCCCCGCCGTGGGGCGTGGTGAAGGTCTTGTGCAGGTTGAGGTGCACGACGTCGAAGCCCATGTCGCCCGGCCGCACGCGTCCCACGATGGCGTTGAGGTTGGCACCGTCGTAATAGAGCTGCGCCCCGGCTTCGTGCGCCAGGCCGGCGATCTCGAGGATGCGACTCTCGAACACGCCGACGGTGTTGGGGTTGGTGAGCATCACCGCCGCCACCTCGGGCCCGAGCGCCCGCCGGAACGCCTCCAGGTCCACCTCGCCGCGGGCGTCGCTCTCGACCTCCACGACGCTGTAACCGGCCATGGAGGCGGTGGCGGGGTTGGTACCGTGGGCGCCGTCCGGGACGATCACCACCTTGCGCTGCTCGCCCTCCCCCCGCGCCTCGTGATAGGCGCGGATCATCAGGATGCCGGTGAGCTCGCCGTGGGCGCCGGCCGCCGGTTGCAGGCTGACGGCGTCCATGCCCGTGAGCGCCCCCAGGTCGCGTTGCAGCTCGAACAGCAGCTGCAGAGTGCCCTGGGCGGTCTCCGGCGCCTGGTACGGGTGCAGGTCCTGGAACAGGCGGGCCGCGTCCTCGTGCACCTTGGGGTTGTATTTCATGGTGCAGCTGCCGAGCGGATACACGTTGCCGTCGATGCTGAACTGGCGGTGCGCCAGCTGGGTGAAGTGTCGCACCAGGTCGAGCTCGGAGACCTCGGGAAGACGGGGCGCGTCGTCGCGAAGCTGGTCCTCGCCCAAGAGCGCGGCCAGGTCGGGCTCGTCATGGCGTGGCGGCCGGGCGGCGCGACGGCCCGGCCGCGAGCGCTCGTAGATGCTCGGGAAGCTGCCGCGGCGAGGCTCAGCCATGACGCACCTCGGCCGCTTCCAGCTCGCCGCCGGCGCGGAGCGCGCCGAGCAAGGCGTCCATGTCCCGCTCGGTGACCAGCTCGGTCGCGGCGAGCAGCACCGCGTGGCCGAGCCCGTACTCGGAGCCCACGGGCACGCCGGCATGCACCCCGCGCGCCGCCAGCGCCGATCGGACGACGCTGCCGGGCTGGCGGGTCGACAGCGTGAACTCGTTGAAGAAGGGCGCATCCAACGCCAGCCGCGCGCCCTCGGCGCGCAACCGGTCCGCCAGCCGGTGCGCCTGACGCACCGAGCCAGCCGCCATCTCGCGGAGCCCTTGCGGTCCCAGCGCGGCCATGTTGACGGTGGCCATCAGCGCCGTGAGCTGATGGTTGGAGCAGATGTTCGACTTGGCCTTGCCACGCCGGATGTGCTGCTCCCGCGCCTGCAGCGTGAGCACGTACGCGCGGCGCCCTTCGACGTCCGCGGTCTGACCGACCAGGCGGCCCGGGAGCTGTCGGAGAAGCTCCTGCCGCACCACCATGAAGCCGAAGCTAGGCCCGCCGAAGAACGTCGGATTGCCGAGCGTCTGGCCGTCGCCGACCGCGACGTCGGCGCCGTAGGCGCCCGGCGGCTTGAGCACGGCCAGGCTGAGCGGGTCGACCACCGCGACCAACAGCCCGCCGCCTTCGTGGGCCGCCTCGCCGAGCGTCGCCATGTCCTCCAGCGATCCCAGGTGGTTCGGCTGCTGAGCGATGACGCAGGCGGCCCCGTCCGGGCCGGCAGGCACCGGCGTCCGCCCGTCCTGGAGGTCGACGGTCTGGATGGCGATGCCTTGGGCGCGCAGGTAGGTCGCGAGCACGGCGCGCGTCTCCGGGTGCACGCCGCGGCTGACGAGCACGGCGTCGCGTCGGGTGTGGCGCACCGCCAGCAGCGCCGCCTCGGCAACGGCCGTGGCGCCGTCGTACATGCTGGCGTTGGCGACGTCCAGGCCCGTCAGCTCGGCCATCATCGTCTGGAACTCGAAGGTGGCCTGCAGGACGCCCTGCGCCACCTCGGGCTGGTACGGCGTGTAGGCGGTGACGAACTCGCTCTGGAGTGCCAGATGCGGCGTCACCGCCGGGATGAAGTGGCGGCGCATGCCGCCCCCGAGGAAGGTCGGCCCGCCGGTCACGTCGCTCGCCGCCAGCGCACGAAGGTGCGCCATGAGCGCGGTCTCGTCCATCGCAGGCGGCAGCTCGATGTCGGGGTTCCGGAGGCTGGCGGGCAGCTCGTCGAAGAGCGCGTCGATGCTGTCGACGCCGATGGTCTCGAGGGCACGCCGCACGTCGTCGGGCGAGTGCGGGAGGTACGGCAAGGTCAGTCCTCCTCGGCGGCCGCCCGTCGATAGGCGTCGGGATCGAGCAGCGTGCGCAGCTCGGAGGCATCCTCGACGCGCAGGCGGAAGAGCCAGCCGTCACCGTACGGGCTCTCGTTGATCTTCTCGGGGGTGTCCACGAGCGCCTCGTTCACCGCCTCCACCGTGCCGGACACAGGCGCGTAGATGTCGGACGCGGTCTTGACCGACTCGACCACGGCGACCGCATCTCCGGCAGCGACCTTCCGGCCCGGCTCGGGCAGCTCCACGTAGACGACGTCGCCGAGCTGATCCTGGGCGTAGTCGGAGATGCCCACCGTGACCAGGCCGCCGTCCGGTTCCGTGGCCCACTCGTGCGAGGTGGCGTATCGAAGGTTGTCGCGGATGTCCATGCTCACTCCTCTGGGAATGCCGAAGCCCGGGCGACCGGCTCGCAGCGGCGCGAGGCCGGCGACCGCAGCGTCATTGGCCGAAGAACGGCGGCGACACCACGGTCGCCGCCACCCGTTGCCCGCGGATCTCCACCTCGATGGCAGTGCCCTCTTGGCCAGCCGGCGTCTCGACCCATGCGAAGGCGATGCTCTCGCGCGTGAGGGGGGAGAGCGTACCCGAGCTCACCTCGCCCACCGGGCGGCCCTCGAAGAACACGCGGTACCCCTGCCGTGCGATGCCGCGCGCCTCCAGCTTGAGACCCACCAGCCGGCGGGGGCAGGACCTGCCCCACATCGCGTCGCGGCCGTAGAAGGGCTTGTCCTTCACCACCCACGTGAACGCCGTGCACAGCGGATTGGTGCTGTCGGTCAGCTCGTGGCCGTAGAGCGGGAAGCCCGCCTCGAGCCGCAGCGTGTCGCGCGCCCCGAGCCCGCAGGGGAGAGCACCCTCGTCGCCCAGGACGTCCCACACGATGGGCGCGTCCGTCGGGTGGCAGAACAACTCGAAGCCGTCCTCACCCGTGTACCCCGTGCGGCTGAGCTTGACCGGGCAGCCGGACACCGCGGTGAGGACGGTGGCGTTCTTGCGCAGCTCCGTCAGGTCGACGTCGACCACGCGCCCGAGCAGGAGCGCGCTGCCGGGCCCCTGTAGCGCCATCAGCGCCCAGGTGGAGGACTCGTCGACCACGTGGCAGGCGTAGTCGGAGGCCAGCCCGCGCAGCTGGGTCAGCACGGGCTCCACGTTGGCGGCGTTCGCCACCACCAGGTACTCGTTCTCCTTCTCGCGGTAGACGTAGAGGTCGTCGATGAGGCCGCCGCGGTCGTTGGGGAGCATGTTGTACTGGCCGCGGCCCAGCTTCAGACGGCCGGGGTCGTTCAGCGTGGCGAACTGCAGGAACTTCGTCGCATCCTCGCCGAGCACGCGAATCTCGCCCATGTGGCTGACGTCGAACAGCCCGACGTCCGAGCGCACCGCGATGTGCTCCTGCTGGATGCCACTGGGGTAGTGGACCGGCATGCTCCAGCCGGCGAACTCCACCATCCGTGCCCCGAGTGCCACATGTGTGTCGTAGAGGGGGGTCCGCTTCATTCGCCCCGACGATATCACAGCCCCCGAGCGCCAGAATCCTGCCCCAGGGCGCGCCGGGGCCACAGCTGCGGACCGCTGCCCTCAGGTTGGGACGGTCGGGGTCAGGTCTTCTGGGCGAGCTTCTCGAGCACGAGCTTCGAGACGGCCCGCAGCGGCTCGAACACACCCTTGAACTCCGAGGCCACGGCCTCGAAGGCGTCGGTCTTCTCCTCGGGGTCGAGCACCTTGCGCACCATGCCGAGCGGCAGCGCGTCGGGCAGGTCGCGCTTGTTGATCTGGATGACGTAGGGCATCTCGGCGAGGCGAAGGTTGTACTCCTGCAGGTTCTCGCGTAGGTTGCGAAGGCTCTCGGCGTTGGCGCGCAGGCGGTTGGGGGCGGAATCGGCGACGAACACGATGCCGTCGACGCCCCGGAGGATGAGCTTGCGCGAGGAGTTGTAGAACACTTGGCCGGGCACCGTGTAGAGGTGGAAGCGCGTCTTGAAGCCGTTGACGTTGCCCAGATCGAGCGGCAGGAAATCGAAGAACAGGGTCCGCTCGTCCTCCGTGGCCAGCGACACCATCTCGCCTTTCGACTCCGCCGGCACCTGCTCGTAGATCTGCTTCAGGTTGGTGGTCTTGCCGGAGAGGCCGGGGCCGTAGTAGACGATCTTGAAGTTGATCTCGCGGGCCGAGAAGTTGATGGTGCTCATGACTTGCCCGATCCGAACAGCCCGTCGAGCAGGGCTTCGGTGGAGCTGGACCATTCCTGATCGAACTCGATGTTGGGCGCCTCCTCCTTGGCGTCTCGGAGCGCACCGCGGATCTCCTCGACCGATTTCTTCGTGAACAGCTTGACGCGCCCCAGCGCGGCGGACGAATCGAAGACGGTGACGAGGAGCGCCTTGTCGCCCAGCTCCTCCAGGTAGGTGCCGACCTCCGCCCCCTGCTGCACCGTCTCCTTGAAGCCGGGCTCGCCGAAGAGGTTGGCGATGGCGGTGTTCGCGGAGTAGTTCGAGGCGATGAGCGTGGCCAACGAGTCGAGCGACGGCGGCTTGGGCGCCCACAGCGCTCGACGGTGCATCAGCACGAAGCCCTTCCGGTCGATGATCATCGCGTAGCGCGCGTGGCTCTTGGTCAGCAGCTCCGCGAGGATGGCATCCACCTTGTCGTACGTCTCGCCGTACAGATCGAGGGACGGCTCGAGCATGGCCCATACTCTAGCAAGGGGCTGGTCGGCGCCAACGTCGAAGAAGCCACTTCCGCCGCGCACGGCGCACGCGACCGCTTCGCGAAGGGGGGCGGCGCAGCGCGAACGCCTCGTTCCGCCGCAGGAGCTCCGTACAGGAGGGCGCACATGTCATCACCCGAGCCGGCAGCCGCGCGGCTGCCCGCCGCCACCCGTCCCGGCGCGGTCAGCCTCGCCGTCGTCGACCTGGCAGCGGAGGAGGCGTTCTACCGCCAGGTGCTCGGCCTCGCCGTGACGCGGCAGCAGGACGGGTTGCTCGAGCTGGGCGCGGGGGGCGAGCCGCTCGTCCGGCTGGTGGCCGGCGCCCGCCCGCCGCGCGACGACGCCGCCCCGGGCCTCTACCACCTGGCCATCCGGCTGCCCGACCGCGCCGCGCTGGGAGCCTGGCTGCGGCACGCGCTGGCCCTGGGCGCGCCGCTCCAAGGGGCCGCCGACCACGGCGTCAGCGAGGCGGTCTACCTGAGCGATGCCGAGGGCAACGGCGTCGAGATCTACCGCGACCGGCCGCGGGAGGCGTGGCTGGTGGACGACGCCCGCATCCACATGGTCACGGAGGCGCTCGACGCGCGCGGCGTGGTGGCCTCGGCGGCCGACCCCTGGCGAGGCGCACCGCCGGAGACGGTGATGGGCCACGTCCACCTGCAGGTGGGCGAGCTGACCCGCTCGCGCGTCTTCTACGCCGGCGCGCTGGGCTTGCCGGTGACCAACGCCGCCTTCCCGGGCGCTTGCTTCCTGGCCGCCGGCGGCTACCACCACCACCTGGGCCTGAACACCTGGGGCGTCGCGGCCCGCGCCCGGCGCTCGCTCGGAGCGCCGGGGCTGGAGGCGTTCGAGCTGCTGCTGCCGGCCAGGGCGGACATCGAGGCGGCCGCCATGCGCCTGCGCCGGGCCGCCGCCGAGACGCACGAGGACGAGCAGGGCGTCGACGTCTCCGATCCGGACGGCATCCGCTTGCACCTGCGGGTGGCGCCCGCGGTCCGGCGACCGGCGATCCTGTGACCGGCCCCCACGAGGATCGTCCTTGTCGCCCGCCGAGGCGGTCGGCTATACTCGTGCCTCGGGCGCGCAGCAGGCCGGCGGGCCCAGGCTCGCGCGGCGATGTAGCTCAGCCGGTTAGAGCGCACGACTCATAATCGTGAGGTCCGGGGTTCGAGTCCCCGCATCGCTACCAGATACGATCAGGGACGCACTCTCTGGACGAGAGGGTGCGTCCCTTTGGCGTTCCGCAGCGGGCCGCGGTGGCGTGGGTCTCGAGCGCGCTGCTCGCCGAAGCCCTGACCAGCGATCCGCGACGACGGCTGAACCGGTCTGTACGCTCTGTCGCTGCGGTCGACGCGGGTCAGGAACCGAGCGCGGTCAACGCGCGACGCCGCAGGTCGCCGACGGTCCCCTGCCAGCTGCAGGCGGGGCACACCGCGAGCGTCCGCTCGTCCCACATGGCATCGCCCAGCAACTCGTCCATGACGATCATCTCTGCCGCAGGATCCTCGACGACGACGTCTACCTCCACCTCGATGGAGGTGCGGATGCGGATGCTCGTCGCGCCGCACTCGGGGCAGAGCGGGCTGTGGCGGCGGGGCTCGGGTGACGGAGAGGACGGGGCGATCACGATGCATGAAGGTGTACCAGTCGCCGTCTTACAGCTTTCTTATCCTCTCACGCTGCGCACGAGCGCCCGGGCCCGGCCCGGCGGCCGTGTGACGGCTCCGTAAGGGCCCTTCTGCCAAGCTCTGGGGACATGACGAACCGTACGCCCGATCACCTCGAGGCGCGCATGCAGCGCGCGCTGGAAGATCTCAAACGGCTGGCCCGTGACCGCGACCTGGAACAGGCGTACGCTTCGGAGCTGTTCGGACTGGAGCATCAGGTACAGGCCGCCGTGGACGCGCACGCTCGGGGCCTGGCCGAGCACGCCGCCGAAGCCGTCCGGCGCATGACCCACGAGGTGCTGCACGCCCCCTCCCGCTCCGACGGGTCGGGTCCCGCGGATCCTCCCGGGCCCGGCAGCGGCGCACGACCCCGGTGCGGCGACTGATCGCACCCCTGCGCACGCCCCGCCAGCCTCCGCCGGTAAGGCTCGGCGGCATCGCGGCGACGGCGCCGAACCCTGCGTAAGAGTGCCGTGACTCCGGCTCCCGTACCCTCGACGGTCAGGAGTCCTTTCAGTGTCTGAATACGGTGCTCAGAAGATGACCGGGCGGCTCGAGCGCACGCTGCCGTCGCTCCAACCGATCGACGGTACGCGCGTGGTCGTCGCGTTCGCGGTGCTCGCGGCGCTCACGGCGGGTCATGTCGTGGCCGTCGTGTTCCTCGGTCGCTACCTCGGCTACGCGGCCCTCACGCTGGTGTTGCTCCCGGCGGGCGCGGCGGGCTGGTACTTCGGAGGCTGGCGCGGCAGCTTCTTGACCCTGGCGTTGGTGGCGCTGAACCACGCGCTGGTGGCCTTGACCGGCGTCGAAGCCGGTCGGTCCGCGACGGTCCCGCCCGGCCTGGGCGCGATCCCCGGCGGCCTGGTCACGGTCGGCGCCGCCCTCAGCGTCGGCATCTTCCGACAGAGGAACCTGGCGCTGGCGGAGGCGCGCAGCGCGCTGCGGGCGACCAACGCCGAGCTCCGCGCTACCTACGACGCCACCATCGAGGGGTGGTCGCGAGCGCTGGACCTGAGGGACAAGGAGACGGAGGGACACAGCCGGCGGGTGACCCAGCTCACCCTGGAGCTCGCGCGGGAGCTCGGCCTCGGCGAGGCGCAGCTGGTCCAGATCCGCAGGGGAGCCCTGCTGCATGACATCGGCAAGATGGGCGTTCCCGACGCGATCTTGCAGAAGCCCGGGCCGTTGACGGAGGAGGAGTGGGCGGTGATGCGCCGCCATCCCCTGCTGGGGCGTGACCTGCTGGCGCCCATCGCGTTCCTGGGGCCGGCCCTGGAGATCCCCTACGCGCATCACGAGCGCTGGGACGGAACCGGGTATCCGGAGGGCCTGAAGGGCGAGCAGGTCCCGTTGGCGGCGCGCATCTTCGCGGTAGCCGACGTCTACGACGCCTTGACGAGCGACCGGCCCTACCGGCCGGCGTGGAGCCACGACAGAGCGCGGGAGCACATCCGTGCATCCGCCGGCACGCACTTCGACCCCGCCGTCGTCGAGGTCTTCCTGCGGATGAGGGCGCCCGCCGAACGCGAGCCGGCGACCCGGCCGGCGGACTGCGGCCGCCCGCCCTTGCCGGGCGCAGCTGGGCTACCGCCACCGGGAGCGACCCCGCCGCGCCGGCTGGTCGCGGCGCCGCGGCGCCCCTGAGGCCTCTTCCGCGAGACGGGCGTGAGGGACGGCGCCGGCGACCCGACCGGCCGTGGCACCTCGGCTACGCGGCGGGCGCGACAGCGAGGCGAGCAGGCACGTCGCAATCGGCGCGGCTCCGAACGCGGCGGCAACTGCCACACACTGCTCACGGTCGGCGGGCGTATGCGTGTCTCCTCATGACAGAGCGCATCCGTCGTGCCGTGCGTCTTGCACTCAAGGACCGCGGGCAGCTCCAGGTCGAGCTGGCACGCGAGATCTCCATCACGCCGCAGTACCTGAGCGACCTCTTGCGGGGCGCCGCGGGTCACATGCCCGGGGCCTGGCAGAAGGTCTTGGACGCGCTCGACCTGGAGCTCGTCGTCCTGCCGAAGGCCACCGCGATCGGCTCGACGCCGGCAGCCTCGGCCGGTCCCCTGCGCCGACCTCCGGGCCGGTAGCGGCGAGCCGGCCGCCGCCGACCGGAGCGTTCGCGCTCGCGGAGCGCGGGCCGTCGTCGTGCGTCGCCCGCACGTCCGTGTTGCCCGGCCGGTCGGCTGGCCGACAGGGTCGCGGCCCGTGCGTGACGATTCTGTAAGTGCCGCTCATGCATGCTGGTCGGGCACGCGATCGTCAAGCGTTGGTGTGGCCTCTGGGGGGCGCCGTGGGGGCGGCGCGGTGGGAACGAGGAGATCGGATGAAGGACAGCCTCCTGCTCCGAAGGCGCAAGCGTACCGTCTGGACGTTCTCGTTCCAGGCGCTCGTCGTGGCGTTCCTGGTGCTGCTGTGCTGGCTGGTGCTGGTGTGGGCCGGGGCCGCGCACTTCGTGCTGGTCCACGCCTTGTACATCCCGATCCTGCTGGCGGCGTTCTGGTTCCGTCGTGCCGGGGCGTTGGCGACCGCCGTGGTGGCGGCGTATGTGGCCGGCCCGTTGCTGCCGTGGGACATCGCGCCAGCGGTGTACGCGAACAACGCATGGTTGATCCGGGCGGGGTTCTTCCTCGCGACTGGGGCGTTGTCCGGTCACCTGAGCGTCGTGCTGGATGATCGCTATGACCGCCTTCGGGAGGTCTACGGCAGCGTCACGCATCTGTACGCCAGGACGTTGCAGGGGTTCATGCGGTTGTTGGAGTACAAGGATGAGGAGACGAGCGCGCACTGTGGGCGCGTGGCGCGCAACGCCTTGACCGTAGGGCATGCGCTCGGCTTCGAGCGGCAGCGCCTGGAGACGTTGTACTGGTCCGGCTATCTGCACGATCTCGGCAAGCTGGCGACGCCCGCGAGCATCCTCCTGAAGCCGAGCTCGCTCACGGACGCCGAGTACGACGTCATCAAGCAGCACGCAGCCATCGGGGCGGAGCTCCTGGTGGGGGTGTCGCCGGCGTTCCGGGAGATCGCGGTGGGCGTGCGTCACCACCACGAGCGTTGGGACGGTCGCGGGTATCCGGACGGGCTGTCGCACCGGGACATCCCCGTCTTCGGGCGCATCCTGTCCGTGGTGGACGTGTTCGAAGCCATGACGTCGGACCGGCCGTACCGCAAGGCACTGCCCATCGAAGAGGCCCGGGCCATCCTGGCCGACGGGGCCGGGAAGCAACTCGACCCGGACCTCGTCGGCCTGTTCCTGGAGCTCGAGGCCGACGGCAAGGTCCACATCGAAGGCCGCGACGGGAAGCACACGGGCATGGAAGCGCCGGACACGTTCGATCCCGAGGAGCTGCTTCCGAAGGGCGGAAGGCGGCCGGCCGCGCGCCAGGCCGTCGCGGCATGAGCGCGGGCCCGCACGCGCGGCGCGCGTGAGAGGGGCGTGCCGCGGTCCGGCCCTGCCGTCGCCCTCACGCCGGCCCGCGGCACGGCGCGGCCGGACCGCGAAGCGCCATCTCGAGGCTGGCGAACGGGGCCGTCGGACGCCCTCCGATCGGGGCGCCCGACGGCCCAGAACCGCTGTCCTGCGCTGGTGCCGGGAGCGGGGCTCGAACCCGCACGCCCTTGCGGGCAGCAGATTTTAAGTCTGCCGCGTCTACCGGTTCCGCCATCCCGGCCGGTCCAGCCGAGTGTAACGAACCGCGCGCCCGTGGACGCTGGCTGCAGGCGCCGACGCCGCGTGCCGTCACGCGGACACCGGCGCCGCCGCGGGTCCCGGGGCGTACCATGCCGCATGGAGAATCTTCTCGCTGCAACGACAGCATGTGCCCCGGGCGCCACGCGCTCGCGGCAAGGCCCGCGCCGCCCGCCGCCGTGTGGCGACGCCCGAGGCCCGGAGAGGAGCTGTGACGCGTGACGGCGACAGACACCTTCCTGCAGGCTCGCGACTTCCTGTTGCGTGAGCGAGAGGACTACGACGCGGCGTATCGCGGCTTCCGCTGGCCGCAGCTGGAGACGTTCAACTGGGCGCTCGACTGGTTCGACCAGTACGCGCGCGGCAACGACCGCCCGGGCTTGTGGCTGCGGGACGATGCCGGTGGCGAGGAGAAGCGTACCTTCGCCGAGCTGGCCGAGCGCTCCTCGCGCCTGGCGGGGTTCCTGGCGAGCCAGGGGGCGAGACGCGGCGACCGGCTCCTGGTGATGCTTCCCAACGTGGCGCCGCTGTGGGAGCTGATGCTCGCCTCCATCAAGCTGGGGACGGTGCTCATCCCCACCACCACGCTGCTCACCGAGCAGGATCTGGCGGACCGCATGGCGCGGGCCGACGTCCGGCACGTGGTGACCGACGAGACGGGAGCCGAGAAGCTCGCGGGCGTCGCCGGCGACTACACCCGCGTGCTGGTCGGCGGCGCCCGCCAGGGCTGGATCCGCTACGAGGATGCGCTGTCGTGGAGCGGCACGTTCGCGCCGGAGGGGGAGACCGCGGCCGGCGACCCCATGCTTCTCTACTTCACCTCCGGTACCACGTCCAAGCCCAAGCTGGTGCTGCACACGCACCAGAGCTACCCCATCGGGCACCTCTCGACCATGTACTGGATCGGCCACCAGGAGGGGGACGTCCACTGGAACGTCAGCTCCCCGGGCTGGGCCAAGCACGCCTGGAGCAACTTCTTCTCCCCGTGGAACGCGGGCGCCACGGTGTTCGTCTACAACTACGGCCGCTTCGACGCGAAGAACGCGCTGCAGGCCATGGTCGATGCCGGCGTCACCTCGCTCTGCGCGCCCCCGACGGTGTGGCGCCTGCTGTTCCGCGAGGATCTGGCCGCCTACCCCGTGAAGCTCCGCGAGCTGGTGGGCGCAGGCGAGCCCATGAACCCGGAGATCATCGAGCGCGTCAAGAAGGCGTGGGGGATCACGCTGCGCGACGGCTACGGCCAGACCGAGACCACGGCCCAGGTGGGGAACACGCCGGGCCAACCGGTGAAGCCGGGCTCCATGGGGCGGCCGCTGCCTGGCTACCGCGTCGCGTTGCTCGGCCCGGACGGCCAGGTGGGCGTGCCGGAAGGGGAGATCTCGCTGGCGCTCGACCCCGCGCCACTGGCGCTGATGGCGGGTTACATGCAAGACAGCGAGCGCACCTCGGCCGTCACGCAAGGCGGCTACTACCGCACCGGCGACGTGGCCTCGGTGGACGACGAGGGCTACTACTGGTACGTGGGGCGCGCCGATGACGTCTTCAAGAGCTCCGACTACCGCATCAGCCCGTTCGAGCTGGAGAGCCTGCTCATCGAGCACGAGGCCGTGCAGGAAGCCGCCGTGGTGCCGAGCCCCGACCCCGTGAGGCTGTCCGTGCCCAAGGCGTACATCACCCTGTCGCCCGGCTACGAGCCGGACCGGGCCACCGCCCTCGAGGTGTTCCGCTTCATCCGCACGCGTATGGCCCCCTACCTGCGGGTGCGCCGCCTGCAGTTCGGCGCGCTGCCCAAGACCATCTCCGGCAAGATCCGCCGGGTGCAGCTGCGCGAGGGCGAGCGCACGCACGGTGCCGGGCCCCGCGCCGCCGGCGAGTTCCGGGAAGAGGACTTCCCCGAGCTGAAGGAAGGCGCCTGACCTCGCGAGCGCAGTCGGGGCGCCGCACCGCGCCGGCGCCCCGACCCGTCCCCGCCGAAGTCCCTCAGGCCGCCTGCGGCACGCCCAGCAGCTCGCGGGCCTGAGCCAGATCGGCGTCGGCCCTCTCGCGGGACCAGCCCAGCTCGTTACCCAGCAGCTCCGACACGCGGTCCAGCACCGCCGCCGCATCGGCTTCGTCCAGCATGGCGACGCGCAAGCGCCGCCACAGCACGTCCGCCGTGTTGCGCGCGTACTCGTGGCGCGCGGCATAGACCACCTCGGCCTCGAGGTAGGGTTGCCCCTCCAGGAGACGGTTGCCGTGGCCGTCGGTCGCCAGGCCTGCCACCTCGGGCGCGTAGGAGCCGTAGGCGCCGTTGAGGTAGCTGGCGACGTCGGCGTCGAGACCGAATCGCTCCTGCAACGCGCCCGCCCCCTGGGCGCTGAAGGCCTCGCCGCCGACGAGCGGTAGCGACTCGGTGCCGCTGGGCCGCTCCGGTGCCAGGCCGGCCACCTTGACGGCCTCGTTGACCGCGTCGACGGCCATACGCCGGTAGGTGGTCCACTTGCCGCCGGCGATGGTGACCAGCCCGGCGGGCCCGACGTTGACGACGTGGTCGCGCGAAAGCCCGGCGGTGTCCGCGGAGGTCGGGTCGGAGACCAGCGGTCGCAGACCCGACCACGACGCCCGCACGTCCGAGCGCGACACCGGCACCGCGAAGTAGCGCTCCACGTGCCGCAGCACGTAGGCGATCTCATCCTCGTGGGCGCGGGGGTTCTCGTCGATCTCCGCCTCGTTGTCGGTGGTGCCGACCAGCGTGTGGCCCAACCACGGGAGGAGGAAGAGCACGCGGCCGTCCTCGGTCTGAGGGATGAGCAGGCCGGTCGCCGGCGGCGAGAAGCGCTTGTCCAGCACCACGTGGATGCCCGAGCTGGCGGTCACCATGGGCTCGGCGGCGGGGTCTTCCATGCGCCGCAGGCCGTCCGTGAAGGGGCCGGTGGCGTTGACCACCACCCTGGCGGCGACGTCGAAGCGGTCGCCGGACAACCGGTCGTGGAGCCGCGCGCCGCACACGCGGCCGTTCTCACGGAGCAGGTCCTCCACCGCCACGTAGTTGGCGATCGCGGCACCCTGCTGCGCCGCGGTGAGGGCGATGGCCACGTTCATGCGGGCGTCGTCGAACTGCCCGTCGTAGTAGAGCACCCCGCCGCGCAGGCCCTGCTGGCGCAGCATGGGGAAGCGCTCGAGCGCCTCGCGGGCGTCGACGAAGCGGCTCGTCTGCAGGTTGGCACGACCCGCCAGCCAGTCGTAGAGCTTCAGGCCGGTGAGGTAGTAAGGCACCTCCAGCCAGTTGTACAGCGGCGTGACGATCGGCAGCGGGTGGCTCAGATGGGGAGCGATCCGCAGCAGGATGGCCCGCTCGTGGAGCGCGTCGCGCACCAGATTGAACTGCGAACGGTCGAAGTGCTTCACCGCCCGCTCCAGGTAGCGGACGCCGCCGTGGATCAGCTTGGTGCTGCGGCTGCTGGTCCCGGCGGAGAAATCGCCGCGCTCGACCAGGGCCACGTCCAGGCCCCGCGTGGCCGCGTCCAGCGCGACACCGGTACCTGTGGCGCCACCGCCGACCACCAGGAGATCGAACGGGTCCTCGCGTCCGCACAAGCGCGCGACTTGCGCCTCGCGATCGGGCCAGGCTGGCCTCATCCTTCCACCCACCTCTCGGCGCGCGTGAGCGCGCGCTTCCAGTCGTGCAACAGGGCCTCGCGGCGTGCCTCCGGCATGTCCGGGTCGAAGCGCCGCTCGGCGGTCCAGTGCTCGCGCAGCTCGTCGCGGTCGCGCCAGAAGCCGACGGCCAGGCCGGCCAGGTAGGCCGCACCCAGGGCCGTGGTCTCGGTCACCGTCGGGCGCACCACGCTCACGCCCAGCAGGTCGGCCTGGAGCTGCATCAGCAGGTCGTTCCGCGCCGCGCCGCCGTCGACCCGCAGCTCGCGCAGCGGCGCGCCGCTGTCGGCCTCCATCGCCGTCACCACGTCCGCGACCTGGAAGGCGATCCCTTCCAGCGCGGCGCGGGCCAGGTGGCCGGCCGTGCTGCCGCGGGTGAGCCCCAGCACCGCGCCGCGGGCGTAGGCATCCCAATGGGGTGCCCCCAAGCCCGCGAAGGCGGGGACCAGGTAGACGCCGCCGTTGTCCGGCACGCTGCGCGCCAGCGCCTCGACGTCCTCGGCCCGGGCGATGATGCCCAGGCCGTCGCGCAGCCACTGCACCACGGCCCCCGCCACGAAGATGCTTCCTTCCAGGGCGTAGCTGGTAACGCCGTCCACCCGCCATGCCACCGTGGTCAACAGGCGGTTGGCCGAGCGTTTCGGCTCGGGCCCGCTGTTGAGCACCAGGAAGCAGCCCGTGCCGTAGGTGTTCTTGGCCTGGCCCGCCTCGAAGCAGGTCTGACCGAAGGTCGCCGCCTGCTGGTCGCCCGCCATGCCCGCCAGCGGCACGCCGGCGAGGGCGCCCTCACGGATGATGCCGTACACCTCCGAGCTGGAGCGGACCTCCGGCATCATCGCCCGAGGTACGCCCAGGCGGTCCAGCAGGAGGTCGTCCCAGTCACCGTCGTGGATGTTGTAGAGCATCGTCCGGCTGGCATTGGAGACGTCGGTGACGTGCAGCTCGCCGCCGGTGAGGCGCGCGGCGAGCCAGCTGTCCACGGTGCCGAAGGCGACCTCTCCGCGCTCGGCCCGGGCGCGCAGGCCGTCGACGTGGTCGAGCAGCCATGCCAGCTTGCTGGCCGAGAAGTAGGGGTCGAGCAGCAGGCCGGTGCGAGCCTGCACCTCCGGCTCGAGCCCGTCGGCGCGGAGGGCGTCGATCATGGCGGCGGTGCGCCTGTCCTGCCACACGATGGCGTGATGCAGCGGCTTCAGCGTGGCGCGGTCCCACACCACCGTGGTCTCCCGTTGGTTGGTGATGCCCGCAGCGGCCACGTCCGTGGCGCTCACGCCCGCCCGGGCGAGCACCTCCCCGACGACGCCGGCTTGCGAGGACCAGATCTCGGTCGGGTCGTGCTCGACCCAGCCGGGCTGCGGATAGCGCTGTTCGAACTCCCGCTGCGCCACCGCGCGAGGGGTGCCGGACCGGTCGAAGAGGATCGCCCGCGAGCTCGTCGTCCCCTGGTCCAGCGCGATCACGTAGTCGGGCACCGCTCACCTCCTGTGACGCCCGTGCCGCGGCACCTGCTGCCGCGCGGCGACCCCGCCACCCTCACCGCCGGCGCCGCTCAGCTCCCCAGGAGATCCCGCAGCCGCAGACGGGCGTAGTCCCTCTCGCCCTGCAGCACCTGCTCGAGCGATGCCCTCTCCCTGGGAAGCAGCCTTCCGCGACCGTGGATGCGGCACTCCAGCCGCCCCACCCGGAAGCGCTCCACGAACATGCGCGTGATGGCCTCGGTGGGTAGCGACCGGGTGGAGAACGCCTCCAGCGACAGCTTCTCGAGCCCCGCGAAGGTGTGGATGCAGAGCTGGGACTCGGCCGCGACCAGGGCCGCGCTCACGCCGTCGCCCTCCTCGTCGTGCCCCCGCACGCTGACCGTGATGACGTCGCCTGCCTCGTGCAGGAGGTGGCCGAGCGCGCGCAGCACGGAGTCGAGGAGGTCGGCGTCGGCAAGCGGCCCGCGGTCCGCCCGGAAGCCGTCGAGGATCAGGTGCGTGCCGTAGCCGAGGGGGTCGAAACCGTTCACCGGGCTCAGCCTACCATGGCGCGGGGCCCGCGGATGGGCTAAAAGCCCCGGCCCCGACGGCGCTCCGGCCGTTCCGGCAGGCGGCTCACGGGTTCCCTATGGTGGCGGCGGCACGCGCCAGGATCGCCTTCACGTCGCTGCCGGGAGACGCCAGGATGCTGCCGAGAGCATCGTCCATCGGCCCCCACACCGTGCCCATGGCGGGCACGTTGGGGATGGCCACGGCGTCCTGCAGCGCCTCTCCGAAGCCGTGGATGATGGCGTCGCTGTGGACGCGGGCCAGCGCCTGGGGCGAGGCCGGGATGCTGCCCGCCTGCCTCGCCAGCGCCGCCTGCGCGTCCACCTGCGTGAGCCACTTGGCCAGGTTTGCCGCGCCCACGCGGTCGGTGCTGTAGTGGTTGACGAGCACTCCGTCCACGTTCATGAGACCGTGCCAGGGGGTCCCGTCGGCGAGCGGCGGCATGGGCGCCACGACCACGGGGATCTTCGCCTGGGCGATCGCCGGGATCGCCCAGGGGCCGTCGTAGATCATCGCCAGCTTGCCTGTCACGAACAGCTTGCGCAGCGCCGCGTAGCTGGAGTCGGGCGGCAGCAGGCCGTCCTGGAAGCGCAAGGCCTTGAGCTCCTCGAGGCCGGCGACGCTGCCGGCCGACGCGAGCCCGAGGTCGGTAGGATCCGCGTTGCCCTGGGCGTCCGTGCCGAAGACGTAGCCGCCGAAGGTGCGCAGCCAGCCGTAGGCGTAGTAGAAGTTGCCGGCATCGACGGCGAAGCCGTACTGCCCGCCGCCCGTCAGGGAGGCGGCGACCTTCTTCAGCTGCGCGTAGGTCGAGGGCACCGTCGGGACGAGGTCGCTGTTGACGATCAGCGCGGGCCCCTGAACGGACAGCGGCAAGCCGTAGAGCGTGCCCTGGTAGCGGAAGGCCCGCGCCGCCTGGGCGCTGAGGCTGGCCAGGTAGCGGCCGGTGGCGTAGTTGCCCATGTCGGCGAGCACGCCGGCATCCGCCAGCGCGGAGAACTGGTCGTGGGGGACGCCCACGAAGAGGTCCGCCGCCTTGCCCTTGTCCGCCTCCACCAGGGCGCGCTGCTTGATGTCGCCGAGCTTCATCGAGGTGATCTCGACCTGCTTGTCGAACTGCTGGCCGTAGGCGGCCGCCTGCCCCTTCAGCCACGCCAGGGCGGCGCCCTGATAGGTGGTCCATACCTGCAGGCCGGGTGCCGGCTGGGCGGCCTGCACGTGGCCCGACGGCGACCCGCCCGACGGCGCCTGCCCCGCCGACGGCAGATCCGAGGACGTCCCGGAGGAGGTCTCACCCGACGGTGCCTGGCCCGACGATGCCTGCCCCGACGAGGTCTGGTCACCCGCCGGCGGTTGCGCGCCGGGCTGTGCCAGGGCGACGGCCGGCGCCGCGACCCCCAGGGCAAGGCTGCAGGCCGCCACCATCGTGGCCAGCCGGAGCCGGCAGTGCGCCGGGCGTGGACGGCGCCTGCGGCCGGCCGGCGCGCGCACGTCGGCCGGCCGCGCCACACGTCGCTCCGGGTCGATCGCGGCCGGGGAGGGGGAAG
>DATFNF010000062.1:0-25988 GCA_035266525.1 Trueperaceae bacterium
TCCGGATCGCCGCTCAACAGACGCGTGGCGTCCTGCGGGACGGCAACGCGCAACGCCCTGGCCCCGTCCGGCGCCCGCACCGGCACGGGCTCGCCGGCGTCGCCACGCTCGAGGAGCCAGGCGCCGCGCGGGAGGGGCGCCGGCTCGGGGCCGAGGCCCACGAGGAAGCGGTCGGCCCGCTGGCTCACGCCCGGGTCGCGCAGGTCCCAGAACGCCAGCAAGCGGTCGCTCGCCTGGTTGCCGCCGAGCGCGCCCGGCATGGTGCCGTAGAAGTCGACGAGGTACTCGCGGCTCCGGACGCCCAGATGGTGGAAGTTGAGCCATGCGTTGCGAGCCTGCATGGGGTCGAACGTCCAGGTGATCCAATCGATACCGCGCTCGAGGCACCACGAGCGCTGGGCCCACTTGAGGCGGCGGCCGACGCCGCTGCCCTGACGCGCCGGGCGCACAGCCACCATGTGGGAGTGCACGCCGACCCCTCGCTCCCAGGGGCCATGGGGCAGGGCAGGGAAGCCGTAGGCGAAGCCGGCCAGACGTCCGTCCACGAAGGCGCCCAGGACCATGCCGCCGGCGTGCTGGACCGCCCGGAAGTGGGCCGCCGGCACCGCCTCCAGGGCCTCGAACCCCCACACCTCCAGCTGCAACGCCTCCATGGCGCGCAGCTCCTCGGTGCCCCGCGGCTCCCGCACCGCCACGTCGGCCGAAACGTAGGCTTGCCGGCTCGTCTCGCTCATGACGAGGGCCAGTCTACCGGCTCACCCCGCGCGTGTGGCCGGGCTACCGCTGGTCGTGCTGGCGTGGGATGTCAGTCGTCGCGGTCGTTGCGCGCATCGGGGGAGAGCCCCGTGAGGCTCAACCGCGGCTCGTCGACCTTCCAGCCGGTAGCCGCCTCGATGGTCTCCTTGAGGTACCGGCCGAGCGGCTTGCCGTCGATCATCGGCGCCGGAACGTCCATGATGCGCCCGGTCTCGCGGCACACCACGTGGTAGTGCGGCGTCACATTGCTGTCGTAGAAGGACTGCCCGTTCGAGCCCTTGAACTCGCGGACCAGGCCCGCCTCGGCCAGCACCCCCAAATTGAGGTACACGGTCGACAGGCTCAGGTTCTCGCCGCGCTGCTTCAAGTCGAAGTAGAGGCTCTCGGCGCTGACATGCTTGTCCCCGCCAAGCAGGTACGCCAAGATGAGCTCCCGCGGTCGGCTGAACCGCAACCCGTGCTCCTTGAGCACCCCGCGGGGGTCCGGCGCCCGCCCATCGTCGCGCCGGGCACCGGCTGCTGCCGACGGCGCAGGCTTCGGCGCGTCGCTCATCGGCCGCCGCCGCAGGCGTTGCTGGTGGGCCGTCGTGCAGCGTCCATACCGTGTGAAGCATAGCATAATCGGAACGCTTCCGATTTCCTGGGGCAACGGCCCGGGCCGCGCTCAGCCGCGGCCGCGGCCCGGCATCGCGCCGGGCCGGGCGGCGATCGCCGGTACTCCCCACGGTGCGGGCCCGCCGGCGATCGCGCGATCGTTGGCGGGCCCGCACGGTCGCCGCGTCAGAGCAACGACTCGATGGCGCTGCGCTCCTCCCGGAGCTCCTTCTCGGTCAGGGCGATGCGTTCGCGCACGGGCGCCGGGACGTCGAGACCCTGGACCACCTCGATGGCTCCCCCGGCCACGCGGACGGGGAACGAGAACACCAGGCCCTCGCCGATGCCGTAGTCACCCCGGCTGGGGATGCCCATGCTCACCCAGTCGCCGGAGGGCGTGCCCAGGGCCCAGCTGCGCATGTGATCGACCGCGGCGTTGGCGGCCGATGCCGCGCTCGACGCGCCGCGCGCCTGGATGATCGCCGCCCCGCGCTTCTGCACGGTGGGGATGAACTCGTTGGCCACCCAGGTATCGTCCACCAGCTCGACGGCCGCCTTGCCGTCGACCGTGGCGTGCGTGACGTCGGGGACCTGCGTGCTCGAGTGGTTGCCCCAGATGATCATCCTCCGCACGTCGCGGACCTTGGCGCCCACCTTGCCCGCCAGCTGGCTGACGGCCCGATTGTGGTCGAGCCGGGTCATGGCGGTGAACTGCTCGGGCTTCAGGTTCGGCGCGTTGTTCAACGCGATGAGGCAGTTGGTGTTCGCCGGGTTGCCCACGACGAGCACCTTCACGCCCGGAGCGGCGTGGTCGCTGAGCGCCTTGCCCTGCACCGTGAAGATGGCGCCGTTGGCCTCGAGCAGGTCCTTCCGCTCCATGCCCGGGCCACGGGGGCGGGAGCCGACCAGGAGCGCGTAGTCCGCGTCCTTGAAGGCCACGTTGGGGTCGTCCGAAGACGCCACGCCGTGCAGCAGAGGGAAGGCGCAGTCGTTGAGCTCCATCACGACGCCTTCCAACGCCTTCATCGCCGGTGGGATCTCGAGCAACTGCAAGATGACCGGCTGGTCCTTGCCGAGCATGTCGCCTGAGGCGATGCGGAACAGCAGCGCGTAGCCGATCTGTCCAGCCGCGCCCGTTACCGCTACACGTACCGGGTCCTTCATGTCAGTCTCCTCGCATCCACGAATCCGTGGCCCCCGGTGCACCCCACCGCGCCGCAGCGTACGTCGGCGAGTGGGCCGGCGAGGGCCTACGAGCCAGGGCTCATCGCCTCCACGAGGCGTCCGCCCCACGGAGTCCGGACGGCATCGTACCACCGGCGCACAGCGGCTCCGAGCCGCACAGCACGCCGCTGCGACAACAAGGCGTGCCGTGTTTCACGTGAAACAGCCCGCCCTCGGCCGACCGGTCTGCCCTCAGGCCTGGTATCCGAGCAGCTCGAGCAGCCGCGTCAGCTCGTCCTCGGAGTGGAAGTGCAGCTCGATCCGCCCGCGCTTGCCCCCACGGATGCGCACCCTCGTGCCGGCATGGCGGCTGAGATCCTCCTCGAGCCGCGCGTACGGCCCCGGTGCCCCCTGGCCGGCGCCCCGACGCGGGTCCGCCGGACGGCGCAGCGCCTCGGCCTCGCGCACCGACAGACCGCGCGCCACGATGCGCTCCAACGCCCACGCCCGGTCCGCCTCGGGCTGCGCCAGGATGGCTCGGGCGTGCCCCGCGGAGATCTCGCCGGCCTCCAGCGCCTCCAGCGCGGGCGCGGACAACGCCAGCAAGCGGAGGCTGTTGGCGACCCCACTGCGGGAGCGTCCCACCGCCTGGCCGACCTGCTCCTGGCTGAGCCCGAAGTCCAGCAGCTGCTTGAACGCGCGTGCTTCCTCCACCGGGTTCAGGTCCTCTCGCTGGAGGTTCTCGACGATGGCGACCTCGAGCGTCTCGCGGTCGTCGAGGTCCCGGACGACCACCGGCACGCTGGCCAGCCCCGCCTGCCTCGCCGCCCGGAAGCGCCGCTCCCCCGCCACGATCTCGAACCCTTCCTCCAACGGCCGCACCAGGATCGGCTGCAGCATGCCCTTGTCCGCGATCGAGGCCGCCAGCTCCGCGATGGTCGCCTCGTCCATGCGCTTCCTGGGCTGGTTCGGGGACGGCGCCAAGCGGTCGATCGCGACCTGCTGGATGCCGCCCTGCGCCTTCGGCAGCAGGGCATCGAGCCCCCGTCCGAGCCCTCTAGCCTTGGCTGACACGATGGATGACCTCCTCTGCGAGGCTCTGGTAGGCCAGCGCCCCGGGCGACATGGGCGCGTACTCCAGCACCGACTGCCCGTACGACGGCGCCTCCGCCAGCCGCACGCTGCGCGGGATCACCGTGCGGAACACCTCGCGCTTGAAGTGCCGGCGCACGTTCTCTTCGACCTGTTGCGAGAGCTTGGTCCGGCTGTCGAACATCGTCAGCAAGATGCCCAGGATCCGCAGGTCGCGGTTGAGGGAGCCGCGCACCCGCTCCACCGTGTCCATCATCCCGGCGATCCCCTCCAGGGCATAGTACTCACACTGCAACGGGATCAGCAGATGGTCCGCCGCCGCCAGCGCGTTCAGCGTCAGCGCGCCCATCGACGGCGGCGCGTCCAGCACGATGAAGTCGAAGTTGGGGCGCACCCCGATGAGCGATCGCGCGAGCAGCAGCATGTTGTCGGTCGTCGCGTCGAGCTCGACGGCCGCGCCCGCCAGGTCTCCCGAGGCCGGCAGCACCGCCAGGTTGCTCTGCAACGTCCGGACCAGCGCCTGGCGCGCCGATGCCCGCCCCACGAACACGTCGTAGACGGTCCTCACGGGCGCTTGGATGCCGAGCCCGCTGCTGGCGTTGGCTTGGGGATCGAGATCGACCAGCAGGATACGCCGCCGTTCGGCGAGCGCCGCCGCCAGGTTGACGGCGGTGGTGGTCTTCCCCACCCCACCCTTCTGGTTGATCACCCCGATGATGGGCAAGTACGTCCTCCCGCGAGGCGGAGTGCGACAAGCGTACCACGGTGCCCGAGCGGCTCCTCGGCGACCACGGCTACGGCCGCCGCACACTCGGCAGCCAACGCATCCGCCTCCAGGCGCCACTCCGGCCCCTTCCGGCTGAGCAACACCACCTCGTCCGCGTGCGCCCGGCGCGTAATCCGGTAGACCTCCGCGAACGTCCCCACCCCCTGGGCCACCACCACCTGCGCCCGCACGCCCTTCAGCGCGCCCGCATCCCCGTGGACCACCTCCGCGTTGTCCAGCGCCATCTGTCCCACCGCCAGCGACAGGAAGCTGGCCCGCTTCCGCCGGCGCTCCGTCAGCACCACCCGCCAGGCCGGCAGCCGCACGGCCAGCACCAGCCCCGGCAGCCCCGCCCCCGTGCCGACGTCCAGCAACGTCCCGGGCCCGGCCGCCACCCGCCCCACCACCTCCGCGTAGCGCTCCGCCTCCGCGATCAGCCGATCGACGTCGGCGAGCGCCCGGTCCGACACCAGGTCGAGCGTCCGGTGGTAGCGCTGCAGCAACGCGCGATAGCGCGCGAGCGCATCAGCCGAGCTGTGTTTCACGTGAAACGCCACGGACCTTCATGTGCACCACCAGTGCGGTGAGGTCGCTGTCGCGCACGCCCCGCAGCCGTTGCGCCGCGCCCAAAGTGCGCGGCGCGTTACGCGCCAGCACCTCGCGCCCCTCGGACGACAGGCTGGCGACCCGCCCGTAGTCGACTCCGTCGAGGCTGACCGCCTCGAACGCGCCGCGGTCGTCGAGGTGGCGCTGGGCACGCTCGATGTAGGGCGCGTAGCGCACCAGCGTCTCCACGCGATCCACCTCGTCCCGGTCGAGCGCCTCGGCCGGCGCGCCCACCCGCGCCACCACCGACCGGTAATCCATGCCGGGGCGGCACAGCAGCGTGACGCCGCTGACCCCCGCATCGCGCGCGTCCGCCAGCCGGGCGACCTCGCGGTGCACCCGCCCGGCGCTCGCCAGCGTGCGCGCGAGCGTGGCGTCGTCCACCAGGCCCCAGCGGTGCCCGACCTCGGCCAGCCGCTCGCCGGCGTTGTCCTGGCGGTGCAGCATCCGATGCTCGTTGCGCGACGTCAGCATGCGGTACGGCTCGTCGACGCCCCACCGCACCAGGTCGTCGAGGAGCACGCCGAGGTACCCCTGGTCGCGGCGCACCGCCACCAGCTCCTCGCCGCCGGCGAACCGCGCCGCGTTCACGCCCGCCACCAGCCCCTGCGCGGCGGCCTCCTCGTACCCGCTGGTCCCGTTGATCTGACCGGCACTGAACAGCCCCGGCAGCCGCTTGGACATCATGGTGATGCCGAGCTGCGTCGGCTGCAACGCGTCGTACTCCACCGCGTAGGCGTACCGCTGGATCACCGCCCGCTCGAAGCCGGGAAGCGTCCGGATCATGTCGTCCTGCAGTATCGGCGGCATCGAGCTGGAGAAGCCCTGCAGGTACACCTCGCTGGTCTCGACCCCGTCGGGCTCCACGAACAGCAGGTGATGGTCGCGATCCGAGAAGCGCACGACCTTGTCCTCGATCGACGGGCAGTAGCGCGGGCCCCGCCCCTCGATCTCCCCGCCGTACATCGCGGACTCCTCCAGGTTCGCCTCGATGAGCCGGTGCGTGGCGGGCGTCGTACGCGTCAGCCACGTCGGCATCTCCGTCGCGCGCGGCCCCGGCCGACCCGTGAAGCTGCGCGCCGGCCGGTCCGCCGGCACCTCCGTCAGCGACGCGAAGTCCACCGAGTCCGAGCGGATCCGCGGTGGCGTGCCCGTCTTGAAGCGCATCAGCTCGTGCCCGGTCGCGCGGAGGCTCTTCGACAGGTGACGCGCCGGCGCCTCGCCCTGCCTGCCGGCCGCGCGTTGCTGCTTGCCGTACCACACCACCCCCGCCAGGAAGGTGCCGGTGCACAGCACCACGCTCGGCGCACGCAACGACCGCCCGTCGGTGGTCGTCACGCCGGCGAGGCGACCCTGCTCCACCAGCAGCGCGGCGACCTCCGCCCGCACCAGGCGCACGCCGGGGGTCGCTTCCACCAGGGCGCGCGCCGCGCCGGCGTAGCCGTCACGCTCGTTCTGCACCCGCAGCGAGTGCACCGCCGGCCCCTTGCTGGCGTTGAGCGTGCGCGCGTGGATGGCGGTGTCGTCGGCGAGGCGCCCCATCACGCCGCCCAGCGCCACCAGCTCGAACACCAGCTGCGACTTCCCGGGCCCGCCCACGGCAGGGTTGCAGGGCATCACCCCGATCGTGTCCGGGTTGGGCAACACCAGCGCCGTGCGGGCGCCCAGTCGCGCCGCGGCCACGCTCGCCTCGATGCCAGCGTGACCGCCGCCCACGACAATCACGTCGAACTGCATCCCACCGCCACCTTCCACGCCTCGCGCCCGGCTCCCGCCGCGCCTGCCAGGCGTCGCTCACACGCTCAGAGCCTACCCCGCCCGCCGCGCCGTCGTCCTCTCGCCGACGACGCCGCCACCCCGTCCCAGGCGTGCGCCCTGCCTCCGTCCTGCCTCAGGGCGGCCTTGTCCGGAGCGTTCCCGGACCTCCCCAGCCCGGCCCGGCGGGTCTGATAGACTGCGGCCCTGAAGCTCCGCACCGTAGCGGGCAAGGCCCCGGGCGGCGGCGGCGTACGCGCCCGAGGCTGGGCCTCGGCGTCACAAGGAAACGCGAAGCCGGCGCCGGTCCGTGGGAACGGCCACGGCACCGAGCGCCGCCTGCCCGGCGCGCGCCCGGGCCGGAGGCGAACCCGCTGCGGCCAGCACGGCGTGTGGGCGAGGGGACACTGCAGGCATGCTGAGCCGAGACGAAGCCATCTGGGAGGACATCCTCGACGCTGTCCGGGAGGAGATCCCCGAGGTCGAGTACCGAACGTGGTTCCGGCAGGTCAAGCCGCTCGGCTTCGACAACGGCGCCTTCACCGTGGGCGTCCCCCATTCCTTCGCGCGCGACTGGCTGCGGGGCCACTACACCGACATCATCGAGCGCGCCCTCAAGGACCTCGGCGCCGACACCCCGCGGGTCGCCTTCCAGGTGATCCCCTTCCAGACCATCGAGCAGCAGGACATGTTCAGCGCCCACCAGGAGAGCGCGCCCGCCGCGCGCGCCCCGCGGCCGCACCTCAACCCGAAGTACGTGTTCTCCAACTTCGTGGTCGGTCCCAACAACAACCTCGCGCACGCCGCGGCGCTGGCCGTCGCGGAGTCGCCGGGCCGGGCCTACAACCCGCTGTTCCTCTACGGCGACGCCGGGCTGGGCAAGACCCACCTGATGCACGCCGTCGGCCATGCCGTCGCGGAGCGCTACCCCAACCTGGTCGTCGAGTACGCCACCACCGAGGCCTTCACCAACGAGATGATCAACGCCATCCGGGAGGACCGCATGGTGTCCTTCCGCGACCGCTACCGCTCGATCGACCTGCTGCTCATCGACGACATCCAGTTCATCGCCGGCAAGGAGCGCACGCAGGAGGAGTTCTTCCACACCTTCAACGCCCTCTACGAGTCCGGCAAGCAGATCATCCTGTCCTCGGACCGGCCGCCCAAGGACATCCCCACGCTCGAGAAGCGCCTGCGCAGCCGCTTCGAGTGGGGGCTCATCACCGACATCCAGGCGCCCGAGCTCGAGACCCGCATCGCCATCCTGAAGATGAACGCCGAGTACCGCGGCGTGAAGGTGCCGCCCGAGGTCATCGACTACATCGCCCGGCACGTCACCTCCAACATCCGCGAGCTCGAGGGCGCGCTGGTGCGCGCCATCGTCTACGCCTCGATGAACCAGGCCACGCTCGACCGCCAGACGGTGGCCAAGGCGCTCTCGGACGTGTTCGCGCCCAGCGAGCTCAACCTCACCATGGCCGACATCCTGCGCGTCACCGCCTCCCGCTTCGAGGTCAAGCCCGACGACGTGAAGGGCAAGGGGCGCCGCCAGGAGCTGGTGGTGCCGCGCCAGATCGCCATGTACCTCATCCGCGAGCTGACGCCGCACTCCTACCCTGAGATCGGCAAGTTCTTCTCCGGCCGCGACCATTCCACGGTCATGTACGCCGTCCAGAAGGTCACCGACCAGCTCGGCAAGGACGATGACCTGGCGCAGCTGCTGCGCGACCTCAAGGCCAGCCTGATGTGACGCCGGCGGCGCCCCAGGAAGACCCCGCGCGCCGCCTCCCCGCCATGCCTTCCGCCAGGCAGCTCCGCGCCACGCGGTTCCGCGCCACCGGCTTCCGCAACGCGGTGTCGTGGCCGCTGCCGTCGAAGCAACCGTCGGCTCCCGGCACCCGCGGCCCCCGCCGCGGAGCCGCCGGCGGCGACCCGGGGAAGCCTCTCGGGGAGCGCCCTCCTGCCCTCTCGCGGCGGCCGCCTGTGGACAAGCCTGTGGATAACGTGTGTACGGGCTGTGGACGCCCCTGTGCAGAACGCACGACCCCGACGCGCCTGTGGACGTCTGTGGATGGTCCGGCGGCTTATCCACAGCGCACGTCCGCTTCTCCACACCGGGCTCCACACCCCATCTGCCGTGACGGCCGTCACATCCACCGCTTTTCCACACTTTCCCCAGGGCCTACGGTTATAGAGGCTCTTCGGGATGTCTCGAGAACCATCACCCCAGTCTCGTGCTTCCTCTCCCAGACCCGGCCCGAACCCATGACGCGCGTTGCCATGCGCTCTCATCAGGTATGCTCGTAGACGATGCCGCACGGGAGACACGCATGAAGGTTCACGTTCCCAAGAAGACCCTGGCTGAGACCCTCGCCCATGTGGAACGCATCATCCCCAGCCGGAGCAGCAACCCTGGGCTCAGCCTCCTCCGCATCGATACCACCCCCGAGGGCATCGAGCTGAGCGGCAGCAACATGGACATCGATATCCGTTCGCGCTTCACCGCCGACGCTCAGGGCGAGGGGAGCTACGCGCTCCCGGCGCACGTCTTCAGCCAGGTGGTGCGGGCGCTGCCCGGCGACGTGGTGGAGCTGGCGTTCGACGACAAGGAGCTCGACATCTCCTCGGCCACCTTCGCCACCAAGCTGCAGCTCATGACGCCGTCGTCGGCCCCGCAGCTCAGCTTCCCGGAGGACCTCGCGGGCGCGGTCGACGCCGCCGCCCTCGTCAAGGCGCTCACCAGCGTTCGCTACGCCGCCGCGGTGGCGGACTACCAGGCGGTCTTCCGAGGGGTGAAGCTCGAGCTCGGCCCGGAGAGGACGCGCGCGGTCGCCACCGACGGCTTCCGGCTCGCCTACTACGACCTCGAGCAGGCCACCGGCCTGGAGGGCGAGATCGTGGTGCCGGCGCGCAGCGTGGACGAGCTCGGCCGCATCCTCGGCGAGGGCGAGGCGCAGCTCGGCCTCTTCGAAGGGCAGTTGAGCGCCCGCAGCGGCGGCTTCAGCCTCAACCTCAAGCTCATGGACGGGACCTTCCCCGACTACGAGCGCATCATCCCCAAGACCTTCCCGGTGTCGGTCACCGTGAACGCCCCCAAGCTGTCCGAGGCGGTGTCGCGCGTGGCCCTGATGGCGGACAAGACCGCCAACAACCGGGTGGATCTCTTCGTCAAGGACGGAACGCTGCAGATCACCGCCGAGGGCTCCTACGGCCGTTCACAGGAGTCCATGGAGGTGCTTCAGGAGGGCACGGATCCGGAGATCGCCCTCGCCTACAACGCCAAGTACCTGGTCGACGCTCTGGGGCCGGTGGCAGGCGACGTTCGCCTGTCCTTCTCCGGCGGCGGGCCGTCCTCGTCGCCGAGCGTCATGGCCGACCTCGGTGACCCCAGCTACCTGGCGATGGTCGTACCACTCCGGACAGGCTGACGCGGTAGGCACGCGCCACGTGCGCGGCGGCCCACGGCGGGTAGCCTGGGCCCCGTGGGCTGCAGCGCGCGGACGGCCCGCCGGGCGGTCACCGCGCAGTGATTAGGGAGGACCCACCATGACCATCATCGAAGACGTGCGTGCGCTCGAGCTCCTCGACTCACGCGGCAACCCCACCGTGAGCGCCACGGTCACCCTCTCGAGCGGCGTGCAGGGCTCCGCGGTGGTGCCCTCCGGGGCATCGACGGGCGTGCACGAGGCGGTCGAGCTGCGTGACGGCGGCGACCGCTTCCTCGGCAAGGGCGTGCAGAAGGCGGTGGCCCACGTCACGGACGAGATCGCGCCGGCCATCATCGGCCTGGACGCGCTCGACCAGGCCGGCCTCGATCGCACCATGATCGACCTGGACGGCAGCGTCAACAAGGGCAACCTCGGCGCCAACGCCATCCTGGCCGTGTCGCTGGCGACCGCCCGCGCGGCGGCGGCTGCCCTGGAGGTGCCGCTCTACGCCCACCTGGGCGGCGTGGCCGGGCGCACCCTGCCGGTGCCCATGATGAACGTGCTCAACGGCGGCCGGCACGCCGACAACAACGTCGACATGCAGGAGTTCATGCTCGTCCCGGCCGGCTTCGAGCGCTTCTCGGAGGCGCTGCGGGCGGGCGTGGAGACCTTCCACCACCTCAAGAAGGTGCTCGCCGCGCGCGGCTACAACACCAACGTGGGCGACGAGGGGGGCTTCGCGCCCGATCTCAAGAGCAACCGCGAGGCGCTGGACGTGCTCCTCGAGGCCATCGAGAAGGCCGGCTACGCTCCCGGCGAGCAGATGTTCGTCGCCATCGACCCGGCGGCGAGCGAGTTCTTCGAGGACGGCAGCTACAACCTCGCCTCCGAGGACAAGAAGCTCGACTCGGAGGGCATGATCGACTACCTGGAGGAGTGGGTCTCGCGCTACCCCATCCTGTCGATCGAGGACGGCCTGGCCGAGGACGACTGGGACGGCTGGGCGTCGCTCACCGAGCGCCTGGGCGGGCGCCTGCAGCTCGTCGGGGACGACATCTTCGTCACCAACGTGGAGCGCCTGCAGCGCGGCATCGACGAGGGCGTGGGCAACGCCATCCTGGTGAAGGTGAACCAGATCGGCACCCTCACCGAGTCGCTCGACGCCATCGAGCTGGCGAAGTCGCGCGGCTACCGCAACGTCATCAGCCACCGCAGCGGGGAGACCGAGGACGCCTTCATCGCCGACCTGGCGGTGGCGGTCAACGCCGGCCAGATCAAGACCGGCTCGGCGAGCCGCTCGGACCGCATCGCCAAGTACAACCGCCTGCTGGCGATCGAAGCCGAGCTGGGCGGCGAGGCGCGCTTCCTGGGAACGCGCGCCCTGCTTCGATGAGCGCGCAGCGTCGCACCAAGATCGTGGCCACGCTGGGCCCGGCGAGCAGCGACAAGGACACCATCACCCGCCTCATCGAGGCCGGCGTGGACGTGTTCCGGCTGAACTTCTCGCACGGCACCAAGGAGGTCCACCGCGCCAACGTGGAGCTCATCCGCGGCCAGGCCGACCGGCTCGGGCGTGCCGTGGGCGTGCTGCAGGACCTGCAGGGCCCCAAGATCCGCATCACCCGCTTCGAGAACGACGAGGTGACGCTCGCCGAGGGCGACGCCTTCGCCATCACCTGCGACGACGACTCGCCCGGCAACGAGAAGCGCGTCGGCGTGACGTACAAGAACCTCTGTCACGACGTCAAGGGCGGCGACACCCTGCTCCTCGACGACGGCCGTCTGCGGCTGCAGATCACCTCGCTCAAGGGCGCCACCATCCACACCAAGGTGCTGCTGGGCGGGGTGCTCTCCAACAACAAGGGCATCAACATCCCCGGCGCGGACCTGAGCATCCCGGCGCTGACCGACAAGGACGTCGAGGACCTCGCCTACGGCGCCGAGCTGGACGTCGACTGGGTCGCGATGAGCTTCGTGCGCAGCCGCGACGACCTGCTGCTGGCGCGGCACTACCTGTCGCGCGCCGGCTCGCAGGCGAAGCTGATGGCGAAGATCGAGAAGCCCACCGCGGTGGAGCGCTTCGAGGAGATCCTCTACGAGGTCGACGGGGTGATGGTGGCGCGCGGCGACCTGGGCGTGGAGATGCCGCCGGAGCAGGTGCCGCTCATCCAGAAGCGGCTGATCCGCGCCTCGCTCGACGCCGGCAAGCCGGTCATCACCGCCACGCAGATGCTCGAGTCGATGGTCCACAGCCCCACCCCCACGCGCGCCGAGGCCTCGGACGTGGCCAACGCCATCTACGACGGCACCGACGCGGTGATGCTGTCGGCGGAGACGGCGGTCGGCGAGTACCCGGTGGAGGCGGTGGCGATGATGGACCGCATCGCGCACTCGGTGGAGGGCGACGAGGGCTACCAGCGCGGCATGCGCGAGCACTACCCCACGCCCGAGAACACCACCGCCGACGCGGTGTCGCTGGGGGCGTGCGAGATCGCGTTCACGCTGGGCGCCCAGCTCATCGTCACCTTCACCTCGAGCGGCACCACCGCCCAGCGGGTGTCGCGCAACCGGCCGTCGGTGCCGATCCTGGCGGTGACCCCGAACGCCCGCGCCTACCGGCAGCTGGCCGTGGCCTGGGGCGTGGTGCCGCACATGAGCGACGACATCCACAGCACCGACGAGATGGTGGCGGTAGCCACGCGGAGCATCAAGAAGGTGGGCCTCGCGGATTCCGGCGGGCGCTTCGTGATCACCGCCGGCGTGCCCTTCGGCATGCGCGGCACCACCAACCTCATCCGCGTGGAGCGCTACCGGCCGGAGGGGTGAGCGCGCCGCCGCGTGGGGCGGGGTCGCGGTGCCGGGTGGGGTCGCCGCGGTCGCGGCGCACGGGCTCAGGCCGACCCGGCGGCGGAGGTGGCGCGTGCGGCCAGGGCCGCGAAGGCGAGCCGCAGCGCGCGCGGTCGGCGCACCTCGAGCGCGCAGCCCAGGCCGAGGAGCATCGCCGCGAAGGGCTCGAGCTCCTCGCGGCTGCAGCGGAGGCGGGTGCCGCCGTCCTCGGCCTCCAACGACACGCGCCAGGGCGCCAGCGAGCGCTGTGCCCGCTGGAGCGGCAACCCCAGCCACACCTCGATGCGGTGCGGCGCCATCACGAACGGCAGGGACGTCATCAGGTACTGGCGCGCGTCGAAGCTCTCGGGACGCTCGAACGTGGCCGGCTGCAGGGCGACCTCGCCGACGCGGTCGAGTCGGAAGGTGCGCAGCGCCCGGCGCAGCGAGCAGTGACCGACCAGGTACCAGCGGCCGTCGAGATGGACCAGCCCGTAGGGCGCCACCTCGCGTTCGCTGTCCGTCCCCTGGTGGGAGCGGTAGCGGAAGGTGACGCGCCGGCGGGCACGGATGGCGGCCGCCAGCGCCGCCACCAGCGAGGCGTCGGTCGGCACGGTCCAGGGACCGGCCTCCAGGGTGACCGACTCGCCCACATCCCCCACGCGCTCGCGCACCGAGTCGGGCAGCACGCGAGCCAGCTTGGCCGACGCGCCCTCCGTGGCCGGGGCCAGCGCGTCCAGCCCCAGGTGCCGCAACGCGCGCAGGCCCAGGGCGAGCGCGAAGGCCTCCTCATCGGTGAACATCAGCGGCGGCAGCCGGAAGCCGGGGCGGAGGCGGTAGGCGCCGCCCACGCCGGGCCGGGACTCCACCGGGATGCCGAGGTCCTGGAGGCGCGCCACGTAGCGCTGCACGGTGCGGCGGCTCACCTCCATGCGCCGGGCGAGCTCGGCGCCCGTCACGCGCTCGCGCGCCTGCAGGATCTCGAGCACGGTCAACACCCGCATGACCGGGTCGTACATGCCCGGATGCTACCCCTCGGCCGCCGCCATCGGCGTCACGTCCTGTCGCCGATCGCCGCTAGGCTGGGGAGGAACCCCAGAAGCCGGCCGCCGTCGGCCCACGAACGGAGAACGACATGAGCGACTCACCCGCCACCCTCACCGCCCCGGTGCTCGACGCCGGCAGCCTGCTCGCCCACTGGCAGGGGCATCGCAGCCTGACACGCCGCATGATCGAGGCCTTCCCGGAGGACGAGCTCTTCACCTTCAACGCCGGCGGCATGCGCCCCTTCGCGCAGCTCGCCGCCGAGATGCTGCAGATGATCGCCCCCACCATGAAGGGGGCACTGGAGGACGTCTGGGAAGCGGGCGGCTACGGCGCGCCGGCCCCCACCACGAAGGCCGGCCTGCTCGCCGCCTGGGACGAAGCCGACGGCGTGCTCGCCGAGAGCTTCCCGAAGATCCCGGCCGAGCGCTTCGGCGAGGAAGCCAACGCCTTCGGGCTGTGGCGCGCCCCGGTCATCACGACCCTCCTCTACCTCATCGACAACGAGGTCCACCATCGCGGGCAGGGCTACGTCTACCTGCGCATGCTCGGCATCGAACCGCCGCTCTTCTACCAGCGTTCCACCCTGACGGCCGGGCGCGGCTAGCTCGCGGCCGAGGGGGACGACGGAACGCGGCCGGCAGGACACATCCTGCCGGCCGCGGCGTCTCGCGAGGAACGGGGGTGGAGCGCTAGCCCTCCTCGGCCCTCACCACCACCTTGAGGTCGATGGTGACATCCGGGTGGGGGCGGTAGGGCACCACGTACTCGCCCAGCGTCTTGATGGGGTCCTGGAGGAGGATCTTGCGGCGGTCGATGTCGACGTCGTAGGCGGCCTTGAGCGCCTGGGCGATGTCCTTGTTGCCGACCGAGCCGTAGATGCGCTCCTCGCCCGCCTTCACGCTGATCTCGAGGGTGGCCTCGCCGAGCATCTGCTGGAGGCGTTCGGCGTCGCCTTTGCGCTCGGCGAGCAGGCGGGCGCGCTGCGCCAGCCGCGCCTGCAGCTCGGCGCGGTTGGCCTCCGTGGCGGGCAGGGCCAGGCCTTGCGGGACCAGGAAGTTGCGGGCGTACCCGGGGCGGACCCGCACGACCTCGCCGGCCTCACCGAGGCCTTCGACAGGCTCGAGCAGGATGACGTTCACTTCCGGACCAACTTCTCCGTGATCGGGATGATGGCCAGCGACCGCGCGCGCTTGATGGTGGTGGCGAGCCTACGCTGGTGCTTGGCACAGGTACCCGTCCGACGACGCGGCAGGATCTTGGCGGTGTCGGAGATGAAGCGGCGCAGCATCCTGCCGTCGTGGTAATCCATGATCTCGTATTCGCCCGTGCAGAAGGCACAGACCTTCGGCCTACGGCCGCGGCGTCCTCCGCCGCGGCGACGCTGTTTTCCGTCTCGCTCACGTGGCATCTAGAAAGGCAGATCCTCTTCCGGTGGAAACTCTTCGTCGATGTCAAGCCGACTCGCTTGGGCGCCCTGAGAGACCTTCTCGGGGCGAGTCCCGGCTCCACCACTACCGGGACCGCGGGTCAGGAACTCCACGCGCGAGCCTTCCACGCGCGTGGTGAACCGCCGATTGCCATCCTTGTCCGTCCAGGAATCGTTGACGAGGCGCCCGATGACGAACGCCGGGTCGCCCTTGGCGAGCGACGCGGTGGCCTCGGCCAGCTCGCGCCAGACGTTCACGTCCACGTAGTGCGTGCGCTCCTGGTCGTTGCCTCCGCGGTCGCGGAAGCGTTCGTTGACGGCCACGGAGAAGCGGGTGACGGCGCTGCCGCTGGGCGTGTAGCGCAGCTCCGCGTCGCGGGTGAGGTTGCCGATGATCAGCACCTCGTTCAGCGCGTTCCGCAGGCGGTGCTGCCCGCGGGCATCGGTGACGGTCGGCTCCTCGCCGCGAGCGCCGATGTCGAGGACCTCCACGCGCTGCGCGACGACGTCGAGCGCCGCCCGCCGCTGGCCCTCCTGCGACTCCCAGCTGCGGTAGTTGAGCCGCCCCTCCACGAACACCGGGGTGCCGGCGTCGAGCTGGTTCACGAGGGCCTCCGCTTGGGCGCCGAACACGGTGACCCGGTGGTACCAGGCCAGCTCGCGCATCTTCTCGTCGTCACCGAGCACGTGATCGTTCCCGGCCAGGTTGAGCTCCAGGATAGCCAGGCCCCCGGGCGTGTAGCGCAGCTCGGGCGGCTGCGTGAGGGTGCCTGCCAGGTACACGTTGTTCAAGCCTCGTGCCATGGAGCTCTCCTATGCCTCGTCGAAAGCCAGACGCGGCCGCCAGCTAGGCGCTGGCTCCCGCCTCGCTCTTCTCCCGCGACTCCTTGCGGGTCTTCCACTCGGGACGGTCCTTGACTACCAGTACGCGCATCACGTTATCACGCTGGCGCAGGGCCATTTCCAGCGCCTTGGGCTTGTCACTGGACAGCTGTAGGCGGTAGATCAGGTAATAGCCTTCCTTGAGCTTGCGGATCGGATAGGCGAGGCGGCGTGCGCCCCACTCGTCCAGCTCCACGATCTCGCCTTCGGCACGTTCCACCTGTTGGGTGACGGCATCCTTCTCGGTCTGGAGCTGCTGCTCGTTCAGGTTCGGGTCCAGGATGACGTTCAGGTCGTAGGTCGCTTGGGACATGGGCACCTCCCTTCCAAGCTGGTGGCTGCGCGTGGCTGCGGCCGGTCCCGCCGGCGCCTTGCGGCGCTCGGCCGTGCGGCCCTGAACACGCAAGCGGCCGGGCCTGGCCCTGGCGGCCGGCCCGAGACGCGCGCTGCAGCCCTCCCCAGCGTAGGCTCGCCACCGCGCCACCGGACGTCTCCAGCCCCGCCCCGCGGGGCAGGCGACCGGGAGCCGGCGGCTGGCGCGGCAAATTGGGATTGTAGCACGCGTGGGCGGGCCCGGCAAAGCGCAGCCTATGAGAAAATGCCTGGCGCGGCTCCGGGAGAGCCCCTAGGCTTGCGCCACGGAGGGGATGGAAGGTCCCGGAAGGAGGGGCTCGATGAAACGGACCTCTGTGGCCGCTCTCGCCCTGATCGGGCTGGGGCTGGCGTTGGTGCTGTCGGGGTGTTCGAAGCCGGTGTCGCCGCTGAACCGGACCGCCGCCGTCCAGATGGAGAGCGTCGGCCAGACCGGAGACGGGATGCTCTACGGGATCATGGACCCGACGTCCACGTTCACGCCCGCCGCCATCGGGAGCGGCACGCTCGCGACCATGGGTCTCTCCCCGCTGGCGATCTCGGCGTGCTCCTCGACGTCCGCGTACCAGAGCAGCGGTTGGGGCGTCGACTCGGACGGCGACGGCATCCCGGACCACGCCACGACCACGTACGCGTGCAGCACGTCGGGCGTCACCCTGACCGGGACCCTGACGGTGACCGACAAGCCGGGCCAGAACACGGGCTACACGGCGCAGATCAAGGACTTCAAGCTCACCTTCACGAGCGGCGGGCAGACCTACAGCATGACCATGAACATCTCCGTCGACCTGTCGCAGGTGAGCTCGACCCAGTACACGCTCGATTACAGCTTCGATATCGTGGCCGACGCGCCCGGGTACAACGGGCATCTCAGCGTCACGGGCAGCCCCCAGTACATCGCCGACAGCGCCGCGGACCCGTTCGCGGCGGGCACCTTCAAGCTCAACGGCCAGGCGGAGTTCGACGACAGCTCCGGCAACTACTACCGGGCCACGCGAGCCTCGAGCGACCTGCACTTCGACAAGACGCTGACGTGCGCGTACGACTTCGACTCCGGCTCCGTCACCTACGCGGACAGCGAGATGAACACGCTGATCGTCAGCTACGGCTGCAACTCGATATCCGCGACCTTCAACGGCGGCGCGATCTAGGGCGTGTTCACGCTATGTGGCATGCCTAGAGCTGTACCGGCTGGCAAGCTGTGGTGATGCGCCGGCGTCTCCGGCTTGCTCCCGTCCCGGCCCCTCCCCGAACGCGCAACCGCGTTGACCTGGGGGCGGGGTCGAACACGGAGGTGAGGCGCGTCAGGGGCTTACCGGCGGCGGGTCGAGAGCGAATTGCGGGTAGGCGCCCTGTGAGGAGCCGGTGCCGATGGTGATCACGTCGGTGGGGGCGGGGTGCCCGCTGCTCTGAAGGTTGGCGGGGGCGAACTCAACCAGGTTCTTGGAGGAGACCCAGAGGTCGCCACTGTTGTCGAACGCGAGGTAGTTCGAGGGGATGAGTTCGCCGCTGCCGTCGTCTTTGAGGATGACGGAAGGCGTGATGGCGCTGGTGCCGCTCGTGACGATCTGCGACTTCGGGAACATCCAGATCGCCGCGCTGGAGCTCGTGCTGGTGGAGTTGGCCACCCACAAGTTCCCACCGCCATCGAACGCGATCCCGGCAGGCGTGTTGCTGGTGTAGCTCGTGAAGCTGCTCGAGGTCAGCACGACATTGGGGGACGGGCTGCTTACGTTGCCTGCCGCCGCTGCGAGCTGTGCGCCCGTGAACTCCGCGATGGCCGGAGGAGTAGCGCGGGGTTCGCTGAACCAGAGATCGCCTTGCGCGTCGAAGGTCATGCCGACGGCGCAGGTGACGCTGGTGATCTCCGCGTTCGGAGTCGGGCTGCTGTTGTTGACCGCGAGCTGCGCCGGCGTGAACATCTCGATGTTGTTGCCGTTGCATTCCGAGACCCACAAGTTCCCGTGGGGGTCGAACGCCAAGTCGAGCGGCCGGATCAACGAATAGTCGGTGGTGTTGTCGTTGTTGATGGTGATGCTAGGCGTCGGAGTCGCGGTGGAAACGAGCTGCGATGGGGTGTACTCGAACAGATAGCCGGTGAGTCCCAGCCACAGGTCGCCGGCGGCATCGAACGCCAGCCCTCCCGCTGGGTTGTCACTGCTCTTCACCTGGACCGCTGGCGTGAGCGCGCCTCCCGAGCCTGTGAGTTGGCTGTTCGTGAAGCCGTCGGCCCCGCCCGCTTGCGTGTCCTCGATCCAGAGCTTCCCACTGCCTGGCAACACGTCATAGGTGACGCTCGTGCTGCTCGTCGTTCCGGCGCTCACCGTCACCGAGCCGCCCCCACCAGACACCGTGTAGGCGACATCCACGACCGCAGCGGTGCTGCGGGTCGGGGCGGCCGTGACCGTGTAGCTTCCCGGCGCGAGCCCCGAGAGGGTCGCGGTTGCCGTCACGTTCGCGGTGTAGCCTGCTGGTCCGCTCACCGTCACGGCGCCGCTCACCCCGCCCGGGAGACCATAGACCGATACTTTCAAGCTTCCGGTGGTGGGCGATGGACTTCCCGGCGTGGAAGACGGAGTCGACGAGGAGCAGGCCGCCAGCGCCGTCACGAGCCATAGCGCCACAACGAAGGACAGCACGACCCGAACGCGATACATTGTTACCACCTCTTGCAATCTTATAACGTGCGCGTCCCCGATACGGATGAGCCTTTCCTGAGAAGGCGTACCGATGTCTGCCAGCCAGCCCGCATGGGGGCGTTCCTACGGAGCCCGCGGGCGCGCGTCCACGGGGCGGCGCGCCCGCCGAACGGCCTCACCGCCCCGTCAACGCCTGCACCACGCGTCTGGCCTCCCGCACGCAGTCGTTGACGCCGACCCCGCGGTAGGCGTTGCCGGCCAGCTGGAGGCCGGGCAGGCCGGCGAGTCCGGCCTCCAGGGCGCTCAGGCGGGCGCCGTGGCCGAGCGTGTACTGCGGGATGGCCCGTGGCCAGCGCACCGTCTCGACGAACTCGGGCTCCGCCACGACGCCCATGCTGATGCGCAGGTCGCGGCGCACCGCGGCCAGGGCGTCGTCGTCGGACAGCTCGAGCATCGCCGGATCCAGGCGCCCGCCCGCCAGCACGCGCAGCAGCACCTTCCCCGCCGGGGCCCGGCCGGGGTAGAGCGTGGAGGTCCACAGCACCCCCAGGCTGCGCACGCCCTGCCCGCGCGGGACCAGGAAGCCGAAGCCGTCGAGGACCCGCGGCACGTCGATGCGATCGAAGCCCAGCCCGAAGACGCGCACGCCGGCGTAGGGGATGGCGGCCAGGGCGTCGGCGGCGCTCGGCGCGAGCGGGCGCAGCAGGCCGGCGGCGCTCGGCGCGGGGGCGGTCACCACGACCGCGTCGAAGGCCTCCGGCTCGCCGCCCGCCAGCCGCAGGCGGTAGGCGGGCCCGTCGGGCGCGCGCTCCAGCGCGGTCACGGCGGCTCCGAGCCGGACCGGGCGCGGCAGCGCGTCCGCTAGGGCGTCCAGCAGCCGCTGCATGCCGCCCTCCCGGAACGAGGTGAGGCGGCCCGGTGCCGGCGGACGCGGTCCGGCGCCCGCCTCCCGCCTCCTGCGCCGGGCCGCGCGCTGCTGCGCGACGAGCGCCCGCACCAGGCTGCCGTGGGCGCGCTCCATGGCGCGCATGCGGGGGAAGAGCGCGTCCAGGCTCAGCTCGCGCGGGTCGCCCGCGGTGATGCCGGAGACGAAGGCATCGGCCAGGGCGTCGGCGAAGCCCCTGCCGAAGTGGCGGGCGAGGAAGGCGTGCACGCTCTCCTCGCCGGCCCCCCGGCTTCCCAGCCAGGGCTCCAAGGCGGCCCGGGCGCGGCCCGGGAAGGGCACGACCTCGCTCGTCAGGAACGCTTGCGGGCTGGCCGGGAGGGGCCGCAGGCCGCCGTCGCGGTAGAGGAAGCGGTGGCGGGCCGCGTCCGCGGCGGGTTGCAGCTCGTCCTCGAGGCCGAGGGCGCGGGCGAGCTCCAACGTCTCGGGCGCGCTGGTCAGGAACCCGTTCGGGCCCCAGTCGACGGTGTAGCCGCCGCGCACGGTGGTGCGGGCCTTGCCGCCGACGTGCTCGCCGGACTCGAGCACCGCCACCTGCCACGCCGGGCGCTCGCGGCTCAGCAGGTAGGCGGTGGCCAGGCCGGTGATCCCGGCGCCGACCACCGCCACCCGCCGCGCCTCGCTCGCCGCCGCGGTGGTCCCCGCCGCGGCAGTCGTCGCCGCGGGCGTCGCCGTCCCGATCGTCGCCGCGTCCACGCTCAGCACGATACCGGACCCGCGTCGGGCACGGAAGCTGCGCGCCCGGCCCGCCAGGCGGGCCGGCGCTGGCGGCGTGCGCCGGCGCGACGCGGCGCCCGCTCACGGCGGCAGCGCCCCGCACAGGAGCGCGGCATCGAGGCGGGTGACGCCGAGCGCCTCGTCCGCGTCCGCCAGGCGGAGCGCCAGCGTGGCGGACCGGTAGGCGCCGGCCAGCGTCGCCTCGGCCGGCTGCGCCAGCGCCCGCAGGAGGATGCGCCGGCGGGCCATCAGGTCGGCCTCCTGGCCGACCAGCAGGTCGAGCTGCTGCCGGACCGCGGCGGCGGCGTCTGCCACCTCGGGGGCGGCGTCCGGTGCCGCGCTGGCGGCCGCCGGCGCGGCTGCCGGCTGGCGGTTGGGCCAGCGGGCGTCCAGCGCCTGCTCGAGCCCCGCCGCCCCGACCGCCAGCGAGGCGGAGCCCGTGGCCGCGCTCCACGGCGGCAAACGCACCGACAGCCCCGCCTTCAGGGCGTAGCTCGCGTCCAGGGGCTCGCCACCCAGGGTGGCGGAGCCGCCGAGCTCGAGCTCGACGCGGGCTCGCGCGCGGGCGCGTGCGAGCGCCGCGGACAGGGAGGCGTCCTCCACGGCCAGGCGCGCCCGGGCCACGTCGTCGCTCGCCGCCAGGCAGCGGTCCGGCTCGAGCTGGGCCACGACGAAGCCGAGCGGATCGCGTGCGGCGTCCGGCGCCTCGCGCGCGGAGGGGGCGCCTGAAGCGGGGGCGCCCGAAGCGGGGGCGCCCGAAGCGGGCGCGGGGGCGTCCTCCACGGGCGGCACGCGGACCCCCAGGTTCGCCGTCAGGGCCTGCCGCAGCGCCTCGGCCCGGCGCCGCTGAGCGCTGCGGCTGGCTGCCAACAGACGCACGTCCACCACCTGCAGAGGGGGCGGCACGCTCGGCGCCGCGCCGGCGGTGCGCAGTGCCGCCGCGAGCGCGTCAAGGGCGCGCAGGCGCGCCCCGGTGGCGAGCAGCCCGACGGCGGCGGCGAGGTCGTCGCGGAGATGGGCGCGGCGCTCCGCCGCGAGCTGGCGCCGCGTCGCGGTCAGCCGCGCGCCGGTGAGGCGGCGGTCGGCGGCGACCGCGGGTGCCCACAGCGGCACGCGGACGCCTGCCTCCAGCTCGAGCGTGAACGCGGCATCGAGGCCCAGGCGGCTGCGCTCGCCGAGCCGCAGCTCGGGCAGGCCCGCGGCCGCCGCACGCGCCACTTCGACCCGGGCGGCGTCCAGGGCCTGGTCCGCGAGGGGCTCCTGGGCGCGCGCCACGGCCGCGGCGCGCGCCTGCACGAACCAGGCCGGTGCCGCGGCGCGCGCCAGCGGAAGCAGCGCCAGCGCGATCACGGCGGTCGCCACGGCGACGGCGTGCGGTGTCGCGTGCGGTGTCGCCCGCGGTGTCGCGTGCGGCGGCCCCGGCCGCGTGCGCGGGCGGGCAGCCCTCACCGCTCCCGCCCGGCCCGCCCGGCCGGCACCGCCACCACGTGCACGATGGGCGCAGCCACGCCCTGGAGCCGGCAGCAGCCGTCCGCGGCGTGGTAGGCGATCACGGGATAGGCGGTGATGGCGAGGTCGTCGACGTAGGTGCTGAAGGCGGCCGGCGTGACGGCCAGGAACAGCGCCTCGCCCGGCGCCACGGTGACGTCGAGGGCACCGGACGCCCGCCAGTGCGCGCCGGCGAGCGCGCCGGCGAGCGGGAACGCCAGCGTGCCCGGCGCCAGCGCGCGCGAGGGGGAGAGCGGATCGTGGCCGCCCGCCATCAGGTAGGCGCCGAAGGCGGGCTCCATGCGCTCGAGCACGCGGTCCTTCCAGGCCTGGAAGGCGCTCGGGGGGCCGGTCTCCTCGAGCACCAGCCCGTTACCCAGCCGCGGCGGGGCGTAGCGCAGCGCGTGCACCGTCACCGGCACGGGCCCGGCGTTCCGCAGCGCGAAGGCGGCGTAGAGCCCGACGGCGTCGTCGCTGGCCCAGCCCGCGAGGCGCAGCGGACCGCCCCCGCCGGGCAGGGCGATCACCTCGGCCGCGCGCAGCCGCAACGTCTGGGCGGGCGCGTAGCGCAGCTCGAGCTCGAGCTTGCGGAGCGGCACGTCGCCGGCGCGATCGGCGCGCACGCGGAGCAGCAGCCTGCCGGCCGCAGGCTCGAAGCGGTAGCCGGCGAGGGCGACATGCTTGGCCGGCAAGCGCACGTTGGTGACGCTCTGCAGGTCCACGGGGCCGGGCTGGAGCTGGAAGCTCAGCAGCGCCTCGGTGCCGGCGTCCGTCCAGCCGAAGGCGATGCCGGGGACGAGAGCCAGGGGCGCGTCCGCGGGCCGCGGTGCGGCGCCTCTTAGCGGGGGCGCGGCGGCTCCGGCGGCGCCCGGGAGGGGCGGCGGGGCGACGGGACCGGCAGTGGCGAGCGCCGTGGCGAGCGCCGTGGCGAGCACGGTCGCCGGCAGCACCGGCAGTACCGCGGCCAGCACGGCCGTTGCGGCGCGGGGCCGCCGGCGAGCGGGCGGGGTGGGGGTCGGCATGCGTGCCTCCTTGACGGACGGGGCCGGGCGTCTGGCGGGCGCCGCTGCCGGCTGGGCGCCCCGCGGGGCGGGGCACCCGGGCCGCAGCGGCGCCCGCGCGCGCTCAGAGCGGCCCTGTGACGTAACCGAGCACGGTGGAGGTGCTCTGGTAGGGACCGTAGTCGGTGGCGACGATGACGCGGGAGCCGTCGCTGAAGTCCTGGTACTGGTGCCCGTAGTAGGTCTGGCGCGCCGTGTAGTACTTGACGTAGAGCTTGGCGAAGGACATGGGCGGCACCGGGTAGCTGACCGAGGCGCTGGTGGTGAGGCTCACCTCCCCGCCGACCGACGCGCTCACGAAGCTCGCGAAGCCGCCGGAGAACTGCACGTCGCGGATGACCTTGCGGGTGTAGCCGAAGGTGCCGGTGATGGTGGCGCTCGACCAGTTGTTGATCTGGCTGGCCAGCGAGGCGGGGGAGTAGTAGCTGGAGTCGAGCGTGACGCGGTAGGTCACCCAGTAGGGGCTGCCGATCGGCTGGGGGGAGCCGCTGCTGCCGTCCCCGCCGCCGCCGCCCCCGCCCCCGCTGCTGCACGTGGTGCAGATACCGCCGGTGACGGTGGCCAGCGCGACCGCGGTGATGGGCGTGGCGGTGATGCGTGTGCCGGCGATGGGCGCGGCGGCGATGGGCGCGGCGGGCGCCGCCGCCGCGGCGGGGATGGCCGGCGCGGGCAGCGTGGAGGTCGGCGGGGCGGCCGGAACGGCGAGCGCCGAGGCGAAGGCTGCGGGCCCGGCGCTCGCGGCGCCGCCGAGGAGCAGCAGCACGGCGGCGGCGACGGCGGCCGGCAGCATGCGGGTGCGGTCCGGTGAGCGGGTGCGGCCGGGTGAGCGGGTGCGGGGCGACATAGACGATCCTCCCAGGGGGTCCATGGGGCGTGGTGCCGGCGGCGGATCAGGACCTGGCCGAACCTCCTCTCGCCCCACTGACCAACGCCAGCAGCCCTGCGGCTGCCAGCGCCACGGTGCCGGGCCAGTCGCCCCACCGCAGGTACGGGGTGGGCCCGGCGGCGAGCCTCGGCGTGGCCACCAGCGCGGCGGGCGCGCCCGGGCGGGTGCGTGCCAGTACCCGCCCCCGGCCGTCGACGACGGCGCTCGGCCCGGCGTTCGACGCGAACGCCAGCGGCAGGCCCGTCTCCACCGCCCGGAACCGGGCCACGCGGAGGTGCTGGATGGGGGTGCCCAGGTACCGCCCGAAGGCGTCGTTGGTGAGCACCGTCAGGAGCTGGGCGCCGGCCCGGGCCGCGCGCCGCGACAGCGCCGGGAAGGCCGCTTCGAAGCAGATGAGCGGCGCCACGCGCACGCCTCCGAGGGTGGTGATGCCGGGGCCCCGGCCCGGTACCAGCGCGCCCTCGGTGACGGGCGCGAGCCGGCGCTTGTCGTAGACGTGCCGGAGCGTGCCGCCCCGCCAGGCGTAGGCGGCGTTGGCGATGCCGCCGCCGACGCGGGCGGGCGCGCCCGCGATGGTCGGCCCGAGGGCGCTCAGCAGCGGCTCGAGCCCGGTCGGCCCGGCCGCCGGCAGCGGACCCGGCAGGGCGCCTTCCGGCCACACCGTGACGCCCGGCCCGGCGGGGACCGGCGCGGCCAGGCTGTCGCGCACGAACGCGGCGACCAGCGCGGCGCGCGCCTCGGGGAGCATGGCGGCGACGGCGTAGGCCGCGTCCGGCAGGGCTTCCTAGACCACGCGAACGGCCACGGTGGCCGGCGGGCGGGCGCCCGCGGGAGGCGGCGTCAGGGCGGCCGCGGCCACGGCGAGGGTCAGCCCGCCCAGGGCCCAGCCGGCCCAGGCGGCGCGCTCCAGGAGAGCGAGCGCCGCCAGCGCGTTGGCGGCGAGCACCGCCAGGCTCACGGCCCCGACGCCGCCCAGGCGCGCGAGCTGCATGGTGGGGAGCCCGGCCTGGCTGTAGCCGAGGGCGTAGAGGGGCGTCGCGAAGCGGCCCAGCAACCAGCCCTCGCCGGGGAGCGTCTCCGCGGCGAGCCACAACAGCGGGAAGCCCAGGAGCAGGGCCCGCGTGCCCAGGGCCCGCCGCAGCCGCGGGGCCAGCCCTCCTGCCAGCGCGAAGGGCAGGCTGGCGGCGAGCGCCAGGGCGGGCAGCGCGGCGGGCGCGAAGGGGCCGAAGGCCTCGTACACCACGAAGGCGGGCGCGAGCGCCACCAGCGCCGCGTAGCCGGCGGCGGCGAGCGGGCGCCGTTCCCGGCGCAGGGAGGCCAGGAGCGGCACGAAGGCGACGAGCGCGAGCCAGCCGAGCCCCCACGGGCGGCCGGCGACGGTGAGCAGGGCGGCGCTCGCCAGGGCGCAGCCGGCGCGGCCGGCGGCGTGGCGGGGGTCGATGGCGCGGAGCGCGGGCGTCTCGGCGTCGGGCGCGCGGGGGGCCCTCCCGCGGCGCTCGGGCGCAGGGCTGCGCCGGCCGCGCGCGCCGCCGAGCGGGCG
>DATFNF010000063.1:0-25736 GCA_035266525.1 Trueperaceae bacterium
CTGGCCTTCTTCGGTTTCTTCGAGGCCGAGGACGAGGAGGTCGCTCAGGCGCTCTTCGGCACGGTCGAGAAGGAAGCGCGCGCCAACGGTCGGAACGCCTTGAGGGGCCCCGTCAACCCCACCATGGACGACGGCGCCGGCTTCCAGATCGATGCCTACGACACCAAGCCGTACATCATGATGCCGCAGAACCCGCCGACGTACCCGCGCTTCACCGAAGCGGCGGGGTTCGACAAGATCAAGGACCTCTACGCCTGGCGCATCGACATCCGCGACGGCGCCACCGAACGCCTCGAGCGCATCGCCGACCGCGTGCGCAAGCGCTACGACGTCACGGTGCGCCCGGCCGACATGAAGCAGTTCAAACGCGAGGTGGGCCTCCTCAAGAAGCTCTACACCGAGGCCTGGGAGGAGAACTGGGGGCAGGTGCGCGGCACCGACGCCGAGTTCGACTACCTCGCCAACGACCTGAAGATGATCATGGAGCCGGAGGTGGCGCTGTTCCTCGAGTACAAGGGCGATACCGTGGGCCTGTCGATCACCATCCCCGACCTCAATCAGGTGCTCGCCAGGACCAACGGTCGCCTGCTCCCCTTCGGCATCATCCAGCTGCTCAACCGCAAGAAGATCATCGATCAGGGGCGCCTGGCCATCCTGGGGGTGCTCAAGGAGCATCGCCACAAGGGGTTCGAGATCCTGCTCATCGCCGAGTCGGTACGGCGAGGACGGAAGCTCGGCTGGACCGGCGGTGAGTGCAGCTGGGTCCTGGAGGACAACGTCGCCATGAATCGCGGCATCGAAGCCGCCGGCGGCGAGCTGTACAAGACCTACCGCATGTACCAGAAGGCCCTGTGAACCCCCTGCGTTCGGTCGGCGTGGTGTTCGCCGACCTGGCGCAGCTGTTCAGTCGCAAGCACGCCCGCCTCTGGTTCTTGCTGACCTCGGCCCTGGTGCTGCAGATGGGCTTCTGGTACCTGGCGAGCCCCGGGCCGGCCCTTCTCGCCTTCCGGGGTCGTGACCTCGCCAGCGCCGTCACCACCATCGCCTGGTCGCTGGTGCTGCTGCTGGCCATCCCGGCGTTGCTGCTCACGCTGCTGGGCGTCGACCTGCGGCATGTCGGGCTACGGCCGGGCGACCTGCGCTTCGGGCTGGGAGCCGCCATCGGCGGCGTCATCATCGCCGTGCCCCTCATGTACGCGGGCAGCTTCAACGCCGGGCTGCAGGCGACCTACCCCTGGGCGGGCGCCTGGGTGGGTCGCAGCATCGGCACGGTGCTCGCATGGGTCGTGCTCTACGGCCTCTACTACGTCGCCTTCGAGTTCTTCTACCGCGGCTTCCTGCAACGGATCGTCGCCGACGCCTGGGGCGCGCCCCAGGGCATCTGGGTGCAGACCATGGCGGCCACCCTCGTCCACCTCGGCAAGCCCATGACCGAGGTCATCGCCGCGCTCCCCGCCAGCCTGCTGTTCGGGATCATCGCGTTGCGCAGCCGCTCGATCGTGTCCTCCACCATCATCCACCTGTCGATCGGGCTGTCGCTGGACCTCTTCGTGCTGGCCCACCAGGGCGCCCTGCTGCCGCGATGAACGGCTGAGCCGTCGCGCCTCGCTGCGGCTCGCCCCGACGGCAAGGGCGGTGACGGCCGCCATCCTGGTAGGCTTGGACGGCGGCGACTGTTATGAAGGTTCTGGTCACTGGCGCCCACGGCTTCCTCGGAAGCCACATCACCGAAGCCCTGTTGACGGCGGGCCACCAGGTGCGGGCACTCGTCTCCCCCTGGGGCGATACCGGCAACCTGGCCGGCGTGGCACTCCACGGCGGCCTCGAGGTGCAGCGCGCCGACCTCAGCCGCGAGGGCGCGGTGTCCGGGTTGTGCGTGGGCGTCGAGGTCGTGGTCCACGCCGCGGCGCGGGTAGCGGACTGGGGTCCGTGGGAGGCCTTCTACCGCACCAACGTGGTCGGCACGCGCCAGCTGCTGCGGGAGGCGGCCACGTCCGGAGCGCGGCGCTTCGTGCTGATCTCCAGCGTGGCCGTGCACCGCTACAGCGGCTTCCGCAACGCCGACCCTCGAACCCGGCCACGCGACAACGTGCGCGACGCCTATGCCCACTCCAAGATCATGGCCGAGGACCTGGTCTTCGAGACGCCCGACCTGGAGGCCGTGGTGGTGAGGCCCGGCCTGTGGCCCTTCGGCCCGCGCGACCCCAACATCCGGCGCGTCGCGCGCGCCCTGGAGCAGGGCCTGCTCCCCATGGTGGGCAGCGGCGAGAGCGTCATCAACACCGCTTACGCCGAGAACCTGGCGCTGGGGGTGAGGCTGAGCGTAGAGCGGCCGGAAGCCTCCGGGCGCGTCTACCTCATCGCCGACGAGGGCATGCCCACCTGGCGCGAGGTGCTCACCGAGCTCGCCCGCCTGCTGGGCGAGCGCCCGCCGCGCCTGCGACTGCCGCGCACCCCGACCAAGGCGCTCGCCTCCGGGCTGGAGGCCACCTGGGGCGCGCTGTTCCCACGCAACGAGCCGCCGATGACCCGCTACCGCGCGGGACTGATGGCGCGCGACGTGCACTTCAACATCCGACACGCCGTGGAGGAACTGGGCTACCGGCCGGCCGTCAGCTGGCAGGAGGGGCTGCGAAGGACGGTCGGGGCGCTCGCGCCGATCTGACGCCGCGCCCCACGCAGGCGACCCCGGTACACGCGTGAAGGCGTGGCGGTGCGCTCGCCGCCCTAGTCGACCGGCAGCGCCCGTCCCTTCCAGGTGACGGCGCGACCGGTGGCGGCGTTGAGCGAGGACGCCAGGTAGAGGGCGGCCGCCACCACGCCGCCGATCGGCGACAGCGCCAGCAGCGGCAGGATCCTGACGTGGCGGGTGGCGAGCGCCCCGACGGCCGCCTGCATCACGAGGAGGGCGCCGGCCACCGCCATCCCCGGCGCCGAGCCCTCCACCGCAGCCAGGACGAAGGCCGCCGTCGGCCCCGAGGTGACGAAGAGCGCCAGCAGCGCCGCTCCCAGGGTCAGGAGGTGACTCGAGCGCAGGTTGGCGTGGAGGTTCTTGGACCACCCCCGCCACAGCTGCGCCAGCCGCCAGTACATGGTCACGCTGACCAGCCGGGTGCCGTCCAGCATGGCCGTGGCCTTCCCCGCCTTGCGGAAGTTCCGACCGAGCACGTGGTCCTCGTTGACGCTCGAGCGCACGGCGGCGTGACCGCCGACGTCACGGTAGTCGGCCGCGTTCACCAGGATGAACGGCCCCCACGCGCCCAGAGCCACCGGGAACGGGCGTCCGCCGACGCGCTGCATGACGTCGGCGAAGAGGGCCAGGCTGACCATCACACTCTGCACCAGGCTCGTCATCGGCCCTTCCAGGGTGTGGTAGGGCCACAGCGACAGGAACGCCAGGCCGCGACGCCGCATCTCCTCCATCGCGGCGGTCGCCGCCTCCGGCGCGAGACGCACGTCGGCGTCGATGAACAGCAGGAAATCTCCGCTGGCGTGCTGCACGCCGTGGTCAACGGCATTCGGCTTCCCCAGCCAGCCCGCCGACAGCGGCCGTCCGGCGACGACGCGACAGCGCGGGTCCTCGGCCGCCAGCCTGGCAGCGATCTCGCCGGTGCCGTCGTCGCTGGCGTCATCGACCACGACCACCTCGAGGTTCGGATAGTCCTGAGCCAGGGCCGAGCGTACGCAGCCCTCCAGCATGGCCGCCTCGTTGCGGGCCGGGATCACGATCGAGAGCAGCGCCGCGGCCCGGTCGCGGTCCTGCTCCGGCGCATGGCCGAGTGGTCGAGGACAGCGCCTCACGAACACCACCATGGCTCCCAGGAATGTGCTGATAGCGAAGCCCGCCAGCCCGACGAGCGTCCAAACCAGTGGCATTGCGAAAGTCTATCACCGGCTGCCCGCTGCCTCTCGCGCGAGTCGCACGCGCCGGCGACAAGCGCCGCGCGCGGTGGGGCGGTTCGCGGACGCCCAGCCCGCCCTGTAGACTGAAACGCGTGGCACCGAGCGGCCGCCGGCTCCGACGCGCCGGGGACGGGCGGCCGACGGCTGCAGCGGGAGGTCGCGTGGAGCGACGTTCCTCGGTACCGGATGACCCGCCGCGCCGTGTCCGCCGCCTCACGTCCCGCGCCACCGGGGAGTGGGCGGGCATGGGACAATCCCCCGAGCGACCTCCGCTGCGCGCGCGGCCGGAGTCCGAACAGGAACGCAGTGTGTCTCGTCCCTCCAGCATCTTCTTCGCGACCATCGCCGCCGGCGGCGGCCACGTGGCGACCGCCCGGGCCATGGCCGAGAGCGTCGAGGAGCTGAGTCAGGGGCGGGTCACGGCGCGCGTCAGCGACGTGATGGCCGAGTTCGGGCCCCAGCGCATGGACGCGCAGCACAAGAGCACCTGGCGGTGGATGCTGCGCTACCCCCGGACGGTACGCAGCGGGCAGCGCATCATCGACGCCGTCCCCGGCGCCGTCGTCGCCTGGCAACGGGTCTTCCTCGACGACTTCGCGCGAAGGCTGGCGACCACGCTCGGGGAGCTGGCGCCCGACCTGGTGGTCGGCAACCACGGCTGGCTGGCGACGGCGCTCACGCGCGCACAGCGTCGCTACGGACTGCGCACGCCCGTGCTCAGCTACCTGACCGAGCCGCTCGACGCCAACGCGCTGTGGGCCGAGCCGCGGGTCGAGCGCGCGCTCGCCGCGTCCCGCGCCGCCCGTGACGACCTGGTGCGCCTGGGCGTGCCGGACACGCTGATCGACATCGTGGGCTACCCCGTTCAGCGGCGGTTCCGGCACGCGCCCGAGCGGGCCGATGCGCGCCGCGGCCTGGGGCTCGAGCCGCGGTTCACGTGCCTGGTGAGCCTGGGAGCCGAAGGCGTGGCCGGCAACCCCGCCGACGTGGTGGGGGCGCTCGCCGGGACCGGCGCGCAGACCGTGATCATCGCCGGGCGCAACCTGCGGCTGGCGCGTGAGCTCGAGGCGGCGGCCGCCGGCACCACGGGCGTGCACGTGCGGGGCTTCGTGGAGGACATGGAACGGTACGTCGCCGCCGCGGACGTCTTCGTGGGCAAGGCCGGCCCGGCCAGCGTCATGGAGACGCTGGCCGTGGGAAGGCCGCTACTGCTCACGGCCTACGCCGGCCTCAACGAGCGCCGGGTCGCGGAGTTCGTGGAGAGCCGGGGCTTGGGGAAGCTCGTCCCCCGCGCCCGGGACATCGCCGTGGAGGTGATGAGGCTCCAGCAGGACGCTGGCCTCCGCCTCGACATCGAGGCTCGCATCGGCGCCCTGGGGTTCGACCGCATGGCCGACGGCATCGGCCGCTACCTCCTGCACTACGCCGAGAGTCGCGAGCCGCCCGCGCCCCTGGGCACGTGGGAGCTGGCGTGACGGCGCTCGAGCGCCGGCCCCGACCGGGCGGTGCATCCGGCACCACGGTGGGCTCGCGATGAAGACCGTGTGGCGCTCCCTGGCGATCTCGCTGGTCTTCAGCGCGGCCGGCCTGGCGTGGGTGGTGTTCCGCGTCGGCTCCGTGGGGGACCTGCTCGCGGTACGCCGGATGCCGATCATCGCGGTGCTAGCAGGCATCGCGGGCCTCGGCGTCGCGTTCCTGTTCTCGGGGCTGCGGCTGCAGCTGCTGTGTCGCAGGCTGGGCTTCGAGCTGCGCCTGCACCACGCCATACGGGCCCACGTGCTGGGGATGTTCAGCGCCACCGTCACGCCGGGGGGCAGCGGCAACATGCCGGCGATCGCGCTCACGCTGCAGCATCACGGGGAACGGAGCGGGCGCGCCTGGGCGGTGGGGATGGCGGTGTTCGGGGCGGACGCGCTGTTCCACAGCTGGACCACGCCGATCGCGTTGGCGATCCTCTACCAGGACAAGCTGTACCCGCGGACCCCGGTATGGCTGGCGCTGGGGTTCGCCGCGCTGGTCGTCGCCGCCGCGGTGGCGTACGTGGTGCAGTTCCGGCTGGCCTGGCTGGAGCCGCTGGCGCGCACCGTCCTTCGCGGCCCGCTGATCCGCTGGCGCCGCAAGGGGCTGCGCTTCATCGACGTCATGCTCGAAGCCAACCGTCTCTTCGCCAGCGCTCCCGTCGGCTTCTACCTGCTGGTCCAGCTCTACAGCCTGCTGGCCGGCATCTTCTACTACTCGATCCTGTACTGGCTGGCCAAGGGGCTGGCGATCGACGTCACCTTGTGGGGCATCGCCGCCGCCCTCACCATCATCAACGTGATGGCGACCTTCATCCCCACGCCGGGCGGGAGCGGTCTGTTCGAGCTGGGCATCTCCTACCTGCTCGTCGCTCGCGGCGGCGGCTCCTCCGTGCCGGCGGTGGTGCTGGTGTGGCGCGTCATCACCTACTACTCGATCTTCCTCATCGGCCCCATGCTGGGAGGCTATCTCCTCGCCCGCCGTTCGATGGGAGCTCCCGGCGCCCCCGGCGCAGGCACGTCCCAGCGGCACCGGCCCTGAGGCCCGTGCGGGCGTGGCGGCTGTGGAGCCCTCCCCGCTGCATCCTGGTAGCATTGGGGCGTTTCCATGACCCGTTCCCTGCACATCCTGCTCGCTACCATCGAATATCCTCCGCAACCGTTCAGCTCGGGCATCGGCTCCTACACGAAGGCGGTCGCCGAAGGGCTCGCCGCTCGGGGTCACCGGGTCCGCGTGCTGACCCGCGGGACGGAGCGCAATGCCGTCGACACGATCGAAGGCGTGACCGTGGAGTACGTCGTGCCTACCCGAGCGGAGCTGCCGAAGGACCAGTCCAACACCTTCGCCATGGCGGCCCTGGGGGTGCGCGGCCTGGCCGGCGAGATCCGGTACCGACGCCGCCTGGCGAACCGAATCCACGACCTGGTCGCCCGTCACGGGTACGACCTCGTCGAAGCCGCCGATCACCTGGGAGAGGCCGCCTGGTACGACCCCGCGCGCCACCCCGGCGTTCCCTTCGTGGTCCGGCTGCACACCCCCATGACCTACAGCGAGCGCGTCGAGCGCAACGTTCCGGGGTGGGTCACCGCGGTGGTGGCCACACAGGAACGCCGGCAGGCCCGGCACGCCACGCATCTCAGCTCACCTTCCGCGACCATGGTGGCGCCGTTCCTCGACGCCCTGCACGCCCGCGACCGTCACGTGCACGTCTTCCCGAACCCGAACCTCAGCACCCTGGGGGCCGCGGCGCCGACGCCCGACCCGGCCGGTCCGCCGGTCGTGCTGTTCGTGGGGCGGTTGACCGGCTGGAAAGGCGTCGACACGCTGATGCGCGCCGTCCCCCACGTCCTGCGCCGGCACCCCGACACTCGCTTCCAGCTCCTCGGCGGCGACACCGGCCCGTGCCATGGGTACGCCAGCTATCGGGCCTACCTGGAGTCGCTGCTGCCCGACAGCGTGCGCCACAGCGTGGAGTTCCTGGGCAAGGTGCAGCAGGACGAGCTCGCGAGCTTCTACCGGCGGGCCACGGTGTGCGTGTTCCCGTCCCGTTTCGACGTGCTGCCCTACACGTGCCTGGAGGCGATGAACTACGGCAAGGCGATCATCGGCTCGAGCACGAGCGGCATGCGCGACATGCTGGACGACGGAGCGGCCGGCCTGCTGCATCATCCGCCCGACGCGGACGATCTCGCCGAGAACATCGTCAGCCTGCTGGACGACCCGGGCTTGCGCGTGAGGCTGGGCTCTCGCGCCTTCGACCGGGCGCGCAGCGTGCTGTCGGTCGGGGCCGCGCTGGACGCCACGGAGGAGTTCTACCTGCGCGCCATCGACGACCTCCGGGCCCGGCCCATGTCCCCCGCTCGCACCGCCCGACCGGCCGCGCAGGCCGGAGCCCGCCTGGCGAGCGGTGACCGCACCTAGGGGAGCCGAGGCGCCGGGCCGCACCGGTACTCCGGCCGGCACGCCGGCGTGCGACGGGCCTCCGGGCGGCACGTCCGCCCCTGTACACTGAAGCTCGTGACGATGTTGCCGCGGTTGGCCCTTCGGAACCTGCTTCGTCACCGCTGGCGCAGCCTGGCGACGGTCCTCGGCGTCGGCATCGGCGTCGCCGCGGTGCTGACGACCCTCTCCGTCGGCGCCAACGTCGAGGGGAACGTGCGCAGCGCGCTCCAGGCGGCTGCCGGCAAGGCGGACCTGCTGGTCACGCCCGGACCGAGCGGCCGTGCCGTGTTCGAGGACGGTCCGGCGCTGCGTGCGGTGCGCGCCACGCCGGGCGTGAAGGCCGCTTACCCGGTGCTCAACACCCGCGCCGAGCCGGTTCGCAACCTCGAGAACTACCAGAGATCGATCATCCCGGGGGTCGACACCGGCTTCCAGCTCAGCGGCCGCGTCACCAGCGTTCCCTCCGACGTGCCGGCCCGGATGGCCGAGGGCTCCTTGCCCGCCAGCGGCTCGCACGGCGTGGCCATCGCGCAGGGCTTCGCCAACGAGCGTGGCATCCACGTCGGCGACACCGTCAAGTTCGCCACCAGCTTCGGAGACGTGCCCCTGAAGGTGACGGGGTTGCTGGACGACCGCTTCGGGGTGGCGAGCACCAACGGCGGCCGCGTGGGCATCATCGATATCGAGGACCTCCGTCAGATCCTCCACCTGTCGGGCCGGGCGTCGCACATCGAGGTCATGGTGGATCCGTCCGTTCCCGTCGAGGACGTGCGCACGCGCCTGGAAGCACGCCTGTCGTCGCTCCCCGAGAGCCTGACGGTGACCTATCCGGCGGTGTCCGGCAACGTGGCCTCGGGCATCGTCGACACCCTGCAGTCGGGCCTGTCGGTGCTGGCGGTGACGCTGCTGGCGCTCGGCGGCTTCATGGCCTACAACACCTTCATGGCGTCGGTCGTGGAGCGCACGCGCGAGTACGCGCTGCTCCGCACCATCTGCATGACCCGCGGGGACGTCCGCCGGCTGGCGCTCTACGAGTCGGCCGGGCTGAGCGTGGCGGGCGCCGTCGTCGGCCTGGTGCTGGGGGTGGGCCTGGCGTACGTCATCACCCGGCTCAACGCCGTCAGCCTCGGCTTCGACTTCCGGACCCTGATCATCCCCGGCAGGAACGTGGCCATCGCCTGCGGCGTGGGCATCGCGGTGTCGCTGGCCGCCGGCGTGCTGCCGGCCCGCAACGCCTCCCGGACGCCGCCGCTGGCGGCAGCGCGGTCGGCCGACGAGGTGAGCAAGCCGCGCCTGGTGACGCTGGGATGGGCGCTGCTGGTGCTCGGCGCCGGCCTCAGCCTGATCCCCTGGGCCGGCTACCTGGCGCTCGCGGCCGCCGGCGTGGCCATGGCGGTGTTCTTCCTGGGCGTGACGCTGGCCACCCCCAGCCTCCTCAGGCCGGCGCTGGCGGCGTTGACGCCGCTGCTGGTGCGCGTCTTCGGCGCCGCCGGCCGGCTGGGCAGCAACTTCGCCCTCCGCAACGCCTCGCGCAACGGCGTGGCGATCGGCACCGTCGCCGTGGGGGCGGGCCTCATCATCGGCGTCGGCTCGATGGTCGCCGGCATCAACCAGGCCATCGCCTCGTGGGTGAACACCACCGTCGTCGGCGACCTCTTCGTCACCTCCCCGGTCGGCTTCCCCGCCGACTTCGAGACCCAGGCCCAGAAGCTGCCGGGCGTGAAGGTGGCGAGCGGTGTGGGCATCCGCGTGGTGCGCTTCGAGCCCAAGGACGCCGCCCGCGGCCGCTCGATCGCGCTGATCCTGGTCGACCCGCAGCGTTTCGATCCGAACGGCGGGTTCGGCCGCTTCCAGTACATCCAGGGTCAAGGCAACAACCGCGAGGGGTACGAGGCGCTCAAGCACGGCGGCGAGGTGCTGGTGGCGAACACCATGCGCGACAAGTACGGTATCCAGAAGGGCGACACCATCCGCCTGCGCACCAACGAGGGCTTCCGGGACTTCCCGGTGGCGGGCGTGGTGGTCGACTTCACCGGCGGCGGCGAGACGGTGGTGGGCAGCATCCACGACGCGAACCTGTTCGGAGGCGGCTCGCCCGACCTGTACGTCATCGCCGACAAGGCGGGGGCGGACTCGAAGCAGGTCCGGGACGAGCTGCTGACGGCGTTCCCGAACCTCCATCTCGACGTCACCCTGAACGCCGACTATCGGCGCTACATCCTGAGCCTGACGCAACGCACCTTCGTCACCACCAACACCCTCCTCCTCATCGCGGTGCTGGTCGCGGCCCTGGGCGTAGCCAACGCGCTGGGCATGAACCTGGTCAGCCGCAGCCACGAGATCGCGGTGCTCCGGACCGTCGGCATGACCCGCGCCGGCGTGCGGCGTCTCATCGCGGCAGAGGGTATGGTGGTGACTTTGGTGGGCGCCCTGCTCGGGGTGGCCTTCGGCCTCCTCCTCGGCCGCGTCATCGTGGCGGGAGGCAGTGCGCTCACGGGCTTCCTGCTCACGCCGGTGGTCAACTGGCCGCTGGTGGCGCTGGCGCTGGTGGCGTCGCCGGTGGTCGGGTTCATCGCCTCGCTGCTACCGGCCCGCAGAGCGGCTCAGCTCTCCCCCACGAGGGCGCTGGGGTTCACGGAGTGATGATGACGAAGACCGACGGTGCCGTCCTCAAGGCCACCGGGCTGAGCAAGAGCTACCGCCTGGGCGAGCTCACCATCCCGGCCCTGCGGGATGTCGACCTGACCGTGCGCCAGGGGGAGTTCCTGGCGGTCATGGGACCGAGCGGGAGCGGCAAGAGCACGTTGCTGCACCTGCTCGGTCTGCTGGACGTGCCCGACAGCGGCGAGGTCGAGATCGCCGGGGAGCGCACCGCCACCCTCGATGACGACGCGCTCACCGGTATCCGCCGCTCCAAGCTCGGCTTCCTGTTCCAGAGCTTCGAGCTCATCCCCAACCTGAGCGCACGCGAGAACGTGCTGCTTCCGGCGGAGATCGCCGGTCGCGGAGCGGCGGCCACCGGCCGGCTGGCGGAGCTGGCCGACGCGCTCGGCATCGCCGACCGCCTGGACCACCGGCCGCGGCAGCTCTCGGGCGGCCAGCGCCAGCGGGTCGCGCTGGCGCGCGCGCTCATCAACGAGCCGCTGGTGGTGCTCGCCGACGAGCCGACCGGCAACCTCGACACGCATACCGGCGCCGAGGTGCTGGAGCTGCTGCGGCGGGGCGTGGACCAGTTCGGCTGGACGGTCGTGATGGTCACGCACGACCCCAACGCCGCCATGCACGCCGATCGCATCGTGTTCCTGCGCGACGGCGGAGTGTCGGGCGAGGCGTCCACGCACGAGGGCGACCCGCGGCAGGCCATCGAGCGCTTCGTGGGGGTATGAGGGGGCGCCGCCGCCCTCGACGCTGATGCTGGGACGGATCGCACGCATCACCTCTCGCTACCCGCGCTTCGTGCTGGCGGGCTGGTTGCTCATCGCGGCCGTGTCGCTACCCTTCGCGTCGCGCGTCGGGAACGTCCTCACGGCCCAGCCGGGCAACGTTCCCAACAGCACCGCCGCCCAGGTGCGCGACATCTTGCGCAGCAAGTTCGCCCTTCCGGACGATTACAACCTGGTGCTGGTGGCCCACGGGGTGGGAACGCACGTCGGCCAGCCCGCCTTCGACAACGCCTTCGCGCGCGTGATCACCCGCATCCGGGCCCTGCCGGGCGTGACGGCCGTGCGCGATCATCGCTCCGTCACCGGCCTCGACCTCGTCTCCCCCGACAGGCGCTTCACGGTGGCGCTGGTGAGCATGCGCGCCAAGGACCTGGGGGTGGCCAAGGGGATCACCGACCAGGTACGCAGGAGGCTCACGGGCGAGCCGAACCTGCGTTTCACCATCGCCGGCGGCCCGGCCACGGTCCAGGAGCTCGAACGGGTCAGCGAGGCCGACGCCCACCGCGCCGAGATCTTCGGGCTGCCCATCAGCCTCTTCATCCTGGTGATCGCGTTCGGGGCGGTGATCGCCTCGGCGCTGCCGCTGCTGGTCGCATTGGCTTCCATCACCGTGTCGCTGGCCGCCCTCTACGGCCTGGGACAGGTCATGGACTTCGCCGTGTTCACCCAGACCATCGTGACCATGCTCGGCCTCGCGACGGGCATCGATTACGCCCTGCTCATGGTCAACCGCTTCCGCGAGGAGCTGAGGCACACCTTCGATCCCCGCGACGCGGCCGAGCGCACCGCCCGCACCGCCGGCAAGGCCGTCGCCTTCAGCGGCATGACCGTCGTGCTGGCGCTGACGGGGCTGCTCGTGCCGCCGCTGTCGTTCATCCGGTCCATCGGCATCGGCACCATCCTGGTGCTCATCATCAGCGTCTCGGTGTCGATCACGGCGTTGCCGGCCGCGCTGGCGCTGCTGGGCCACCGCGTGAACTGGCTCAAGGTGACCCGCCGCGAGCCTGGGCTGCGCAGCCGCAGTTTCTGGCGGGCGCGCGCCAACGAGATCCTCAGGCGCCCGGGCGCCTGGACGCTCGTCGGCGTCACGGTGCTGATCGCCGCGGGGCTGCCCGCCCTGTGGATGCAGGTCGCCGACCCCGGGCCGCGGGGGCTGTCGGGCTCGACCGAGGCCAACCGCACGGTGACGGCGCTCCAGCACCTGGGGCTGGAGGGGCTGCTGAGCTCCTACGACGTGCTGGTCGACTTCGGGCACCAGGGGTTCTACCAACCGGGCAACGTCCGCAAGATCTCCGAGCTGGACCGCAGCTTGAGCGGCCTGCAACGGGTGGAGGCCATCACCAGCCCCATGTCCGTGAGCAGCGTGCCGCGGCTGTTCCTCTACCAGTACTACGCGTCGCCCAAGATCGCCATGGGCAGCGAGATCGCGCCGCTGGCGCGCGCCACCATCAGTCAGGCGGGGCGCTACGCCCTGGTGCGCGTCTTCCCCAAGGGGACGCTGACCCCCGCGCAAGGCAACGACCTCCTCCAGGCCATCCACAAGCGCACGCAGGCCTTGGGCCTGGACGTGAAGATCGGCGGCGGCTACGTCCAGGAGGCGGAGTGGGCGGCGGTGCTCTACAAGAGCTTCCCCTGGTCGGTGGCCCTCGTCTACCTGGCGACCATCCTGGTCCTGGGCCTGGCGTTCAGATCGCTGTTGATCCCGCTGAAGGCCATCATCATGAACACCCTCACGGTGGCCGCCGCCTACGGCATCATCACGCTGGTGTTCCAGCAGGGGGTGCTGGTCACGCTCTTCGGAGGGGGGCCGGTGCTCGGCTACATCGACACCAGCGCGCCGCTCTTCATCTTCGCCATCGTCTTCGGCCTGAGCATGGATTACGAGGTGTTCCTGGTGGCGCGCATCCAGGAGCAGCACGAGCGGGGCGCCAGCGACCGCGAGGCCGTCGCCACGGCGCTGTCGGCCACCGGCGGCGTGATCACCAGCGCGGCCGCGGTGATGATCACGGTGTTCGCGCTGTTCCTCCTGAGCCACGTGGTGCTGGTGCGCACCCTCGGGCTCGGTCTCAGCGCCGCCGTGCTGCTGGACGCCACGCTGGTGCGCATGGCGCTGGTGCCGGCGGTGATGACCATGGCCGGCCGCTGGAACTGGTGGATGCCGGGACCGCTGGCGCGTCTGGCCAACCACACCAAGCTCAACGCGGACTGAGCGCGGCCCCCCTAGCGCACGCTGCCGCTCAGCAACGAGGACGCGGGGATGTCGTGGCTGGCGATGCCCGGCGCGTCGAGCGTGAGCGGGCCGGACACCACGAACGTCACCCGGCCCGCGCCGGCGACCACCGCCTGTAGCTGCGCCGCCAGGGCCGGACCCAGGGCGAGCGGGTCGAAGTCGAAGCTCAGCGTCACCGGCACCGTGGTGCCGGCGGGCGCCACGATGCGGCTCAGCCGTGCGCGGGCCACGGTGGTGCCGGCGAGCCGGAGCTGCAAGCTGGGCGTCCGTATCAGGTAGCCCAGGCGGGCCGGGTTGTGAAGGCTCGCGGGCACCTCGAAGGAGGCGTGGGTGAGGGAGTCGATCCTCAGGCTGGCTCCCGACGCAGCGATGGTGATCTGCGGCGCGTACCAGGCGAGGTTGGCGCTGATGCTACCGCGACCCAGCGTGGCGCGGGGGAAGCGCACCGGGAACCCCAGCGCGTTGACGCCCACCACCGCGTCGAGACGGTACTCGACGGCACCGCCCGCGACGAGGCGGGCGAACGTGCTCAGCAGCCCCGGCGCCGCGGACAGCGGCACCTCCACCTTCAGCCTGAGGTCGCCGGTCCCCTGGGCGGGGATGTGCACGCCGCTCTGGAAGGTGCCGGACGCCGCCTGCCGGCCCCCGAGGTAGAAGTCGGTGTCCAGCGTGCTGAGGTCGATCCCGAAGGGGTTGGGGTTGTGTGCCAGCAGGTGCACGTCGAAGACGGCGGCGCCGGCGCCCACCCCGGGCGGGTCGACGTACGCGAGCCCCGTGCCGTCGGCGACCGCCTCGAAGGTCGGCGGCGTGACCGCGGGCGTGGCTCCGGGCGCGCACCCGCTCAGCATCACGGCGAGGAGAAGAACCAGGGCGAAACCCGGCCACAACCAGCGTCGACGCATGGACCACCTCCGGGGCGCCCGGGCAGGCGGGCGTCAACGCAGCGTAATGCGGGGGTTGAAAGCGGCGTATAAGATATCCGCCACCAGATTGGCGAGCGCGAACCCCAGCACCGCGACCAGCGCTACGGCCTGGAGCAGGGGGATGTCGCGCCGGGCGATGGCGAAGGTGAGCAGGCGGCCCAGCCCCGGGTAGTTGAAGACGTTCTCCACCACGATGAGGCCGCTGATCAGCCAGCCGAAGCTGATGGCCACGATGGTGATGGTCGGCAACAGGGCGTTGCGGAGCACATGCGCCACCACCACGCGGCGCCAGCGGACGCCCTTGAGGATGGCGGTACGAACGTAGGGCCGCCGCAGCTCCACCAGCATGCTGGCGCGGGTGAGCCGGGCCACGTAGGCGAGCAGCACCAGGGTTGCCGTCAGGGCGGGCAGGACGAGGTAGGGCAGCGCCTGGAAGAAGCTCGCCCCGGGCGCGATCGAGGAGTTGGCGGGCAACCACCCCAGGCTGAAGCTGAAGACCTGGATGAGCACCAGGCCGGTGATGAACTCGGGCAGCCCCACCACCGACAGGCTGGCCAGGCTGATCAGCGTGTCGATCCAGCTCTCCTCGTAGAGCGCCGCGATCACGCCCAGGGCCACGGCGGTCGGCACGGCGATGACGAGGGTGACGCCGGCGAGCTGCAGCGAGTTGCCCAGCCGCTGCAGCACCAGCGCGCGGACGCTCTGGCCGGTGCTGAAGCTCGTCCCCCAGTCCCCCTTCACGAAGTCGCCGAGCCAGTGCAGGTACTGGAGCGGCAACGGCCGGTCGAGCCCGAGCTGGACACGGAGCTGCTGCAACGCGTGCTGGCTCGCCTCCCGGCCGAGCAGGATGCGGGCCACGTCGCCCGGCAGAGCCTGCGTGATCAGGAAGATCAGCAGCGACGTGAACAGCATCGTCACGAGCAGGAACCCCAACCGGCGCAGCAGGAACCTACCCATCGCCGTCCCCCTGATCGCCGGCGCCGGCGGGCGCGGCGTCGGCCACGTCGTCGCCGCGCCCTCCGGCCGGCCCCTCGGCGGCGGCGAAGCGGAACGCCGGCGCCTGCGTGGCCCGCAGCTCGTCCAGGGGGATGTGGCAGTACACGCCGTGCCCCTCCTCCGTCTGCCGCCACGGCGGCTCCTCGCTCACGCAGACCTCGCCGAGGAAGCGCGGGCAGCGGGTGTGGAAGGGGCAACCGCTGGGGACATCGACCGGGCTCGGGACCTCGCCTTCGAGCCGGATGTGGCTCCGCTCGGCCCCCGGGTCGAGCAGCGGGATGGCGGACAGCAGGGCCTCGGTGTAGGGGTGGTAGGGGGGCGACAGCACGCGGCCGGCGGGCCCGGCCTCCATGACGTGGCCGAGGTACACGACGGTGACGTAGTCGGCCAGGAAGCTCACCACCGCCAGGTCGTGGCTGATGAACAGGTAGCCGGTGCCGCGCTCCTCCTGCAAGTCGCCGACGAGGTTGAGGATGGCCGCCTGGACCGAGACGTCGAGCCCGGACACGGACTCGTCGAACACCAGCACCTCCGGCTCGGCCGCGAACGCGCGGGCCACGGCCACGCGCTGCTTCTCCCCGCCCGAGAGCTCGGCGGGCCGCCGCGCCGCGTAGGCGGGCGTGAGCTGCACGTCCTCCAGCAGCCGAGCCACCCGCACCTCCGCCTCCTCGCGGGAGAGCCCGGCGAGCCGCCGGAAGGGACGCCGGAGCGCGGCACCCACGGTGCGGTACGGGTTCAAGGCCTCGTCCGCGCTCTGGAACACCATCTGCAGTCGACGGATGGCCTCGGGCGAGCGGCCCGCCAGCGTGGCGGCGACCACCTGACCCGCCAGGGTGACGGTCCCGGCCGACGGCGGATCGAGCCCCAGGATGGCGCGCGCGGTGGTGCTCTTGCCGCTGCCGCTCTCGCCGACGAGCCCCAGCGTGCGCCCCTGGCGGACGGTGAGGCTGACGTCCTCGACCGCGCGCACAGCGCGTTGCGGGGCGCCGCGGAGCACCTCCAGCAGGGAGCGCCGCAGCGGGAACCGCTTGCGGAGCCCGCTGACGTCCAGGGCCACCGGCACGTCCCCGCCCCCTGCCGGCGTGCGGGCGGGCGGGGCCGGCTGGTGCGGGTCGGCGCTGCCGTCCACGATGTCCCGCCAGCGGATGCAGCGGGCCCAGCCTTCCCCTGCGGGCTCGAGCTCGGGCCGGGCCCGAGAGCAGGCGTCGACGGCGATGGGGCAACGCGGCTCGAAGACGCAGCCGGGCGGCAGGTCCTGCGGCAACGGGATGCGTCCCGGGATGGGCCGGAGCGCGACCGCGCGCCGTGTGGTGCCGAGCCGCGGGACGCTGTCGAACAGCCCCTGCGTGTAGGGATGGCGAGGCTGGCGGTAGAGGTCCGCCGTGGGCGCGTCCTCGACGAGCTCGCCGGCGTAGAGCACGGCCACGCGATCGCAGAGCTCGGCCACGACGCCCAGGCTGTGGGAGACATAGAGCACCGCGGTGTCGCGATCCGCGACCAGGCCCCGCACCAGGTCGAGGATGGTGGCCTCGGTGGTGACGTCCAGGTTGGTGGTGGGCTCGTCGAGCACCAGCAGGGCGGGCTCGCCCGCCAGCGCCATGGCGATGAGCACGCGCTGCTGCATGCCGCCGGAGAGCTGATGCGGGTAGGCGCGCGCCACCCGCTCGGGGTCGGCCATGCCGACGGCCTCGAGCATCCCGAGCGCGCGCCGGCGCACCTCGCTGGCGGGCCCCGTCGGCATCCCGCGCGGATCGAGGACCTCCTCGATCTGCCGGCCGATGCGGTGCGCGGGGTTCAGCGACGGCAGCGGATCCTGTGGCACCATGGCGACCTGCCGGTAGAACTCGTTCCGCAAGCGGTCCCTCGACCAGCCCGACAGGTCCTCGCCGCGGAAGAGGATGCGCCCGTCCACCACGCGGCCGTTGGGGGGCAGCACCTGGAGGAGCGCCAGCGCGAGCGTGCTCTTGCCGCTCCCGCTCTCCCCGACCAGCCCGTAGGTGACGCCCGCGCCGATGCGCAGGTCGAACCCGCGGACCGCCCGCGACCAGCGGCGGCCACGGCGGTAGGCGACGCTCACCGACTCGAAGGCCAGCAGCGGTACGCCCCCGCTCACGCGCTGACCTCCACCTGCAAGACCCGCTTGAGGCCGTCGGCGAGCAGGTTGACACCCACCACGAGCAGCGAGATGCCCAGCGCCGGGAAGACGAGCGTCCACGGGGTGAGGTAGACGAAGTCCCGCGCCTCGCTGACCATCAGCCCCCAGTCGGGGTTGGGGGGTTGCACCCCGACGCCCAGGAAGCCGAGCGACGCCACCAGGAAGATGGCGTAGGAGAACCGCAGCGCGGACTCCACCGCCAGGGCCGGCAGCACGCTCGGGAGCACCTCCCGTCCGAGGATGAAGGCCAGGCTCTCCCCCTGCATCCGTGCGGCGAGCACGTACTCCTTGGTCTTGGTGTCCAGCACGACGCTGCGCACCACGCGTGCCACGATGGGCGTGTAGGCCACCGCGATCACGGCCAGCACGCTGGTCCGCGAGGGGCCCAGGGAGCCGAGCAGCAGCAGCGCCAGGAGCAGCGCCGGGACCGCCAGCACGCTGTCGAAGAAGCGGTAGGTGATCTCCTCCACCCAGGCGCCCCGATAGGTGGCGAGCAGCCCCGCCAGCGTGCCCACCACCACCGCCACCAGCGTGCCGCTGCCGGCAAGCAGGAAGATGTCCCGGTCCCCCGCCACCACCCGGCTGAAGACGTCACGGCCGAGGTGATCGGTCCCGAAGTAGTGGTGGAGCGAGGGCGGCCGGCTGCGCTGCGTGAAGGTCTGCTCGATGGGGCCGTACGGCGTCATCAGCGGTCCGAACACCGCCAGCACGACGAACAACGACACCAGGCTGGCGCCGATCGCCGAGGACGGCCGGGCGTACAGGCCCCGCACGACCGCGATCCAGCGTCGCGGCCGGCGCGCCGAGAGCGCGCTGTCCGTCACGGCAGGGGCTCAGGCATGACGCGGGTTGGGGCGGGCGCCGGGGTCACGGGCGGGATCACGGTCGGGAGCGAGGATGGGTTCACGGCGATCACCATGGCGAGGCGCCCCCACCATATCCGGTCGTGGCCGGGCGGGCCCGTCACCGGTACCGAGCCGATGGAACGGGGACGCGCCTCGAGGCGCGTCCCCGCAACCGCTCCTCAGGGAGCGTGGACCGCGGCCAGATCGGTGCGCCCGGCGAACGCCTTCAACTGGAAGCCGGTGAAGCCGTCGCGGATGGCGCCGAGCTGCGGGAAGAAGTAGGGGATGACGATGGGGCCGCTCTGCGCCAGCATCTGCTGGATCTGGTGGTAGTCGTCGACGCGCTTCTGGCTGTCGAGGGTGTTGCCCGCCTCCTTCGCCAGGGTGTCGAACTGCTTGTTGCAGTAGTGGGCTTCGTTCCACTTCGCGCCGCACTCGAGCATGACGCTCAGGTAGTACTGCGGGTACGGACGCGAGCCCCAGCCGGTGATGCCGAAGGGCACCTCCAGCCACTTGTTGTCGCCGTAGTAGACGCTCTCAGGCACCACCTGCACGTGGATGTCGAAGCCGGCCTTGGCGAGCTGCTGCTTGACCACCACCGCCATGTCGGGCCGGTCGCCGGTGTTGGGAACGTACAGGTCGAGCTTGAGGCCGTTCGGGTAACCGGCTTCCTTGAGCAGCTGCTTCGCCTTGGCCGGATCCGTCGCGGGCGGCTTGGCGTTGGGGTCGTAGTACTTCTTGTAGAGCGGCCCGATCGGGGTGTCGTTGCCGACCACTCCCAGCCCCTGGGTCACCGACTCGGTGATCGCCTTGCGGTCGATGCCCAGCTTGAGCGCCTGAACCACGCGCGGGTCGTTGCCCGGCTTCTCGTCGGTGCGCAGGCGCAGCACGTTGAAGCCGTTGGTGGGCACGTCCACCTGCGTGATGCCCTTGACGCCCTTGAGCGACTGGTAGAGCGAGCTGGGCAGGCGCATGGCGAGGTCGATCTGGCCACCGCGCAGTGCCGACACCTCGGCCGCCTGATCGCTGAAGAAGATGAACTCGAGCGTCGACACGCCGGGCTTGCCCTTCATGAAGTAGTCGGGGTTCGCCTTCAGCACCATGCGGTCGTCCGGGTTGTAGCTCTGCACCGTGAACGGGCCGCTGCCGTCGAACCTGCTGCCGAAGCTGGTGGTGCCGTCCTTGACGATGACGGCGTGGTTGTCGCTGAGGTCGTAGAGGAAGAAGGGGTTGGTCTGGCTGAGGGTGAACGTCACCTGGTGATCGCCGGTGGCCTGGATGCTCTCGATGTCGGAGTAGAGGTCCGCGGTGGGCAACTTGAGGCTCGGGTCCTTGAGGCGATCGAAGGTGTACACCACGTCCTTCGCCGTCACCGGGCTGCCGTCGTGCCACTTGGCGTTGGGGTCGAGCTGGAAGGTGTAGGTGAGACCGTCCTTGGACACGTTCCACGACGTCGCCAGGCGGGGCTGGATGTTGTTGTCGGCGTCGACGTCCACCAGGTAGTCGTACACCGCGTTGAGGACCGCGATCTCGGCGTCGGAGGAGGCGTACGCGGGGTCGAGCTTGGCCGGCGAGCCCATGCCCACCCGGAGCGTGCCGCTGGGCGCCGACTGCGCCGCGGCTGCCGTGAGCAGCAGGCCTGCCAGCACCGCGATCACCACGGCACGGAAACGCGTCAAGCGAACGTTATGAAGGATGAGCGTGTACATCGGAACCTCCCAGGTCGTCGTGCGGCGCTGCCGAAGCAGCTCTGGATACGGGCGGGAGCGCAGCGCCTCACGTCTGCGCGGACCGCCACCCGGCGCGGGGAAGGCGCTCGCCCGCCTCGATCCTCACCTCGAGGCGGTTCTCCGGCGGCGCCAGCGGACAGTCCCACCGCGGGCTGTAGGCACAGCTCGGATGGTAGGCGAAGTTGAAGTCCAGCACCATCAGGCCGTCCTCGGTCCCGAGGTCGGCATGCTTGACGGTATCGATCAGGTAGCGGCCGCCACCGTAGGTCTCTCCGCCGGCGGTCGCGTCCCGGAAGGGCACGAACAGCCCGCCGCCGTAGCCCAGCCGCCGGTAGACGGCCAGGCCGAGAGGGCGGCCGCGGAGCGCGAAGCGCAGCCATGCCACACGGACCAGGCGGAACGCTCCGTCCTCCCGTAAGTGGATCTCGAACGGATCGCCCGGGGCGGCCTCGGCCGTCGCCAGCACCCGGCTGGCGGGATCGTAGGGGAAGTACGGGACGGCCGTCCGGTCGTGCCGGTCGCCGGCGGCGAGGGGCGAGCACGGGTGCCCCGCGAAGAGCGCGTCCCGCAGCTGCCGGAAGCGCTCCCAGCGCGACGCGGGCGGCAACGTGGCGTCACGGGCGAGCGCGTACATGGCCGCCACCCGCCGGCGGTAGTCGAGCAGCCGCAGCTCGCTCGCAAGGTCGCCCTGGAGTGGGCTCGCCTTTGCGCTGGTGATGGCGTTCAGGGGTGGGCCTCCCCGTGTCCGGGATGCGGGCCGGCTGCTCTCGCGCGGAAGCGGCCCGTAGAATGCGCCTATGCGGCCCATCCTAACGGACCGGCAGGGGCCCGTTCGTATCCTCACCTTGAACCGGCCCGAGGTGCGCAACGCCCTGAGCCGCGAGCTTCGAGGCGCCCTGGCGGAGGCCCTCGCCGAGGCGGCCGACGACGAGGCCACCCGCGCCGTGGTGCTGACCGGGGCCGGCGACGCGTTCTGCGCCGGGCTCGACCTGCGGGAGCTGGAATCCACGGTGGACGCGAGCGCCGAGGCCGACCGCGCCGATTCCCGCGCCTTCGCGGACCTGCTGCTGCAGCTCGCCACGCTGCCCAAGCCCGTCGTCGCGGCCGTGAACGGGCCGGCGGTGGCGGGCGGAGCCGGCCTGGTGACCGCCTGTGACGTGGCCGTCATGGCCGAGGGCGCCCGCATCGGCTACACGGAGGCGCGCATCGGCTTCGTGGCGGCGTTGGTGTCGGTGTTCCTGCTGCGGCAGGTCGGCGAGAAGCACGCGCGCGACCTGCTCCTCGGGGCGCGCCTCGTCGGCGCCGCCGAGGCCGCGTCGATGGGGCTGGTGAACGAGATCTGCGCGGACGGCGCGGCGCTCGATGCGGCCGTGGAGCGCGCCCGGCGTCTGGCGGCCAACGCCCCGAGCTCCCTGGCGATGACCAAGGCGCTGCTGGCGAGCGTGCCGTCGCTCAGCCTCGAGGACGGGCTGCGTCACGCTGTCGAGGTGAACGCCCTGGCGCGCCAGACCGACGACCTGCGCGAGGGCGTGCGGGCCTTCCTCGAGAAGCGCGAGCCGCGGTGGCGCGCGTAGGACCCCGCCGTGGCTTGACCTCCGGCCCCTTCGGGCCTACGATAGGCGCAATGTGTAATTTACACACCATGTGGGGGCCTGCGTGAGCGCCGGCCCGGCTCGGCGGGTGCTGCTGTTGTGCGGGGGCCGCTCCGAGGAGCACGACGTGTCGCTGGCTTCGGCGCGCTCGGTGTTGGAGGCCGTCGACGGCTCGCTGGACATCACTCCCCTGGTGATCGATCGCAGGGGACGGCTGCTGCCGGCAGCGCTGTCGCGGCGCGCCCTGACGGAGCCCAGCACGGCATCGGGGGACGCAGACGCGGCCGGCGCGGGCGACGGCGCGGGCGGTGCCGGTCTCGACGCTGGCGCCGGGCCCGGCGGCAGCGGGGCGGCGGCGCAGGAGGCCGAGGACGTGGCGTCCGCGCTGTCCCGAGCGAGGAGCGAGGGCTTCGACGTGGTGTTCCCCCTGTTGCACGGGCCCTACGGCGAGGACGGCAGCGTGCAGGGCCTGTTGCGCCTGCTCGGCGTGCCTTTCGTCGGCTCCGACGTGCTCGGGAGCGCCGTGGCCATGGACAAGCTGATGATGAAGGCGGTCTTCGCGGCGCACGGCTTCTCCCAGGTGGGCTTCGGCGGCGTCACCCGCGCCGGCTGGCTGGCCGACCGCCAGGGGAGCCTGGCGAAGCTCGCAGGCCTTGCCTGGCCGCGCTTCGTGAAGCCGGCCAACCTGGGCTCGAGCATCGGCATCCGCCGCGTGGAGGCGCCGGCCGAGTTGGAAGGCGCCATCGACGCCGCCTTCGCCTTCGACCGCCGCGTCATCGTGGAGGAGGGCGTGAGGCAGGCGCGCGAGCTCGAGGTGGCGGTGCTCGGCAACGACGCGCCGGAGGTCAGCCCGGTCGGGGAGATCCGCTTCCAGGCGAGCTTCTACGACTACGACACCAAGTACCGTGACGGTCGCGCCGAGCTCCTCATCCCGGCCCCGGTGCCCGTGAGCGTGGCCGAGCGCGCACGCGACCTGGCGCGGCGCGCCTTCGCTGCGCTGGACGGCGCGGGGCTGGCCCGGGTCGACTTCCTCTACCGCGAGGACGACGACACGCTGTTCCTCAACGAGGTGAACACCATCCCCGGCTTCACGCGCCACAGCATGTACCCCAAGCTCTTCCAGGCCGCGGGCGTGCCCTACCCCGAGCTCATCGCTCGCCTGCTCGACCTCGCCTGCGAGCCGCGCTGACGGGCCCGCCGCTTCGCCGGCCCGCGCGGGAGCGGGCGTTGCTATAATCCCCGCAAGACCACCGGGAGGTAACGGCCGCCGAGCGATCCGCCCCCAACACGCCTCACCCCGCCGACCCCGACGACCGCGGCGCCGCACCTCCGGTCGGCGGGCATGCTGGCTCGGCCGGCATGCCGCTCCTCAACGTCAACGGCGCCCGCGTCCTCATCCTCAACGCCAGCTTCGAGCCGCTCCACGTCTGCTCCGTGAAGCGGGCCGTCGGCCTGCTCATGCACGAGGTCGCCGAGCGGGTCGAGGACGGCGACAGGGTCCTTCGCTCGGTCAACCACACCTTCCCCGTGCCGAGCGTGGTGCGCCTCCGGCGGTTCGTGAAGCGCCCTTACCGTCAGCGGGTGGCCTTCAACCGACGCAACGTGTTCAAGCGGGACGAGCACAGCTGCCAGTACTGCGGCGAGCGCAGCAACGACCTCACGCTCGACCATGTCGTGCCGCGCAGCCGCGGCGGCGCCACCAGCTGGGAGAACGTGGTGGCTTGCTGCAAGCGCTGCAACGCCCGCAAGCGCGACCGCACCCCGGAGGAAGCCGGGATGGCGCTGAGGCGCCACCCCTTCGCCCCCCGTTTCATCTTCTCCAGCGCCTACGGCGTCCTTCCCGACATCGACCCCATCTGGGAGAAGTACCTCCCCTGACCCCGGCGCGCCACGCGGCCCGGCGCGCAGGTCGCCGCCTGCGGGCCGCGACCGAGGCGCGCGGTCCGGCCGGGGTCGCCTGGCGGCCGCGGCCCAAGGCCGGCGTCAGATGCGGCGCAGGAAGCGGTCGTCGCGGAACAGGCGCGACAGCAGCGCGCTGATCACGCTGAGCACCAGCGCACCGAACACGGCACCCCAGACGCCGCTCACGGTGAGCGGCGTCAACGCCGCCACCACCCCGATCGCCAGGGCGTTGACCACCAGCAGGAAGAGGCCGAAGCTCAGCACCGTCAGGGGCAGGGTGAGCATGACCATCAGCGGTCTCACGATGGCGTTCACCAGCCCCAGCACCAGCGCGGCGACGAGCAGCGCTCCGAAGGTCGGGGGGTAGATGCCAAGACCCACGTGCAGCTGCACCGTCAGCCACAGGGCGAGGGCGTTGAGCGCCCAGCGGATGAGCAGGTTCATGGCGCGAGTATACGCACGCCGGCGGTCAGCCCGGCAGCCGCACCAGGGCGGTATAGCGTTCCACGACGTCGAAGCCGAGCGACATCAGGATGTCGATGAGCTTGGGGTCGCGCAGGCTGAGCTCGGCATCCACGCTCCCGAAGGGGCTCGCTCCGGCCAGCTCGTGCAGGGTGGAGACCACCAGCCGCCTCAGCATCTCCGAGGAGGTGCGGTGCTCCTGCAACACGCCCACGCCGTTGAGCGCGTAACGGGCGTCCAGATCGATCCGCTCGGAGCCGCACAGCGCATAGCCCACCGGCTCCTGATCGAGCGTCTCCCGGGCCATGAACCACAGGTCGGGCCGGAAGGCGCCGTGACGGCGCTTGAGGTACGCCCAGTAGCGATCGCCGATCGTGCGGGCCTCGGCGCGCTGGTAGAGGTCGCGGAACGCCCTGTCGCTCTGAGACGACCACGACTCCAGCACCAGCGGCAGCCCGAGCGGCGGCACGTCCGCCAGCTCGAAGCGCAGCCGGCGAAGCTCGTCGCGCTCGAAGCCGAGGCCGGTGAGCGTAGCTTGCAGCTCCCGGGCACGGCGGTCCGGAACGGCATGGAGCGGCACCACGGCCGCCTCGTGCGGATGGCGGTCCAGCAGCTCGGCCACCAGACGTCGCAGACCGTCGGCGTCGTCCACGTGCCAGGCGCTCACCAGCGCCAGCGTCTGGTCGTCGTCGTCCGGGCCCGGCGCGCGCAGGTACACGCCGGCGGTGGGCTCCCCCTCTCCCGACGCGTGTACGAAGCAGCGGGCGGCGTCGGCGGCGGCGTCCTCGAGCTGGCGAGCCAGTCGTTGCGACAGGCCGCGCGGGTCGGTGTGGCCGAGGTACGCGACCGCGCGGCTGACGAACCACGCGACCTCGTCGGGCAGGAGGCTGCGGATCACGGTCGTCCAGTCTACCGTCCGCGGGCGGCCGTGGACCGGCGGCGCACGGACCTTTGTCCCGAAAGGTCGCGGCGCGCCCGGCGGAAGCGCGCGGGAGGCGCGGTATGGTGATGCCAGTTCACGCTTCACCGCGCGGAGGAAAGCCGCGCCGGAAGGGGGAAGGTCGATGCGAGCCCTCAAGTTCGTCGTGCTGGCCGTGGCGCTGCTCGGCACCGTGGCCTGGGCCCAAACGATCACGTTCGGCACGTCGCTGCAGCTCACCGGCAGCCTCGCCAACACCGGGCGCTACTACAAGGACGCCTTCAACATGGCGGTCGACACCATCAACCAGCAGGGCGGGGTGACGGTCGGCGGGAAGACCTACAAGCTCGCCCTCAAGGTGCTCGACAACCAGTCGGACAACAACCTGGCGGTGCGCCAGTACACCCAGCTGCTCACGCAGGACAAGGTCAACTTCCTGCTCGGACCCTACGCCAGCGACGCGGTGCTGGTGACCTCGGCGGTGGCCGAGAAGTACCAGGTGCCCATGATCGAGGGCGGCGGCGCGTCGGGCCAGATCTTCAGCCGCGGCTACAAGTACATCTTCGGGACCCTGCCGGCCGCCGGCGACTACTTCAAGAGCACCATCGACATGATGGCCAAGCTGAGCCCGCCCGTGCAGTCGATCGCCTTGCTCTACGCCGACGACTCCTTCGAC
>DATFNF010000064.1:0-14092 GCA_035266525.1 Trueperaceae bacterium
CGTCGACAAGGTCATCGAGATCGACCAGAGCCCCATCGGACGCACCCCGCGCTCCAACCCCGCCACCTACACTGGCATCTTCACCGACATCCGGGACCTCTTCGCGCGCGCGCCCGAAGCGCGCAAGCGCGGCTACAAGCCCGGCCGCTTCTCCTTCAACGTGAAGGGCGGCCGCTGCGAGGCCTGCAAGGGCGACGGCACCGTCAAGGTGGAGATGTACTTCCTGCCCGACATCTACGTCCCCTGCGAGGTGTGCAAGGGGGCGCGCTACAACCGTGAGACGCTCGAGGTGAAGATCCGCGGCAAGTCGATCTCCGACGTGCTGGCGATGACGGTGGACGAGGGCCTGGAGTTCTTCGAGAACATCCCGGCGGTGGCGCGCAAGCTCCAGCTCATGAAGGACGTGGGCCTGGGCTACATCAAGATCGGCCAGCCCTCCCCCACGCTCTCCGGCGGCGAGGCGCAGCGCGTGAAGCTGGCATCCGAGCTGGGCAAGCGCTCCACCGGCAAGACGCTCTACATCCTCGACGAGCCCACGACCGGCCTCCACTTCGACGACGTGCGCAAGCTCCTGGACGTGCTCCACCGCCTGGTGGAGGGCGGCAACACGCTGGTGGTGATCGAGCACAACATGGACGTCGTCAAGACCGCCGACTGGATCGTCGACCTCGGCCCCGACGGCGGGGCGCGCGGCGGCGACATCGTGGCCGAAGGCACCCCCGAGATGGTCGCGACGGACCCGAGGTCCAGCACCGGCGCGTTCCTGCGCCGCGTGCCCGAGATCCGGGAGCGCGTGGACGAGGTGGCAGACGTTGCCTGAGGGCGCGCGCGGCCCAGGGACGCGCTTGACGCTCTCATGGCCAGGCTGGGTAGGATGCGTACGTGGAGACGCGTGCACCCTAACCGACGCATGCTGACGGGCGGCAGGGCGTGATCCGGACCGCCGCACCGCCACGCAACGTGATCATCGGCGTGTTCCTGTTCCTCGCCGCGGTGGTGAGCGCGGCGGCGCCCATGCCGCTGCTCTTCCGCAGCCTGGGCGTGTTGATCTTCGCCTATCTCGCCTTCGCCGAGGCCGGCATGCCCGCCGCCTACCTGACTGCCCTGCTGGCGCCCGTCGGGGGGCTGGTCAGCGGGGACCCCGGCTGGCTGACCATGCTGCCCATCGTCATCAGCTCCAACCTGCTCGCCATGCTGGCGCTGGAGTACGGCTGGCCCTACCTGGCCGTGATCCTCTCCCCGCTCCTGGAGGTCGTGCCCATGGTGTTCGTGGCGGCCGCCTCCAAGAAGCCGCTGTTCCTGGTGACGCTGCCCTGGGCGGGCGAGGAGCGCGCCTGGATCACGGTGCACGGCCTAGTGGCCTTCGCCGGCGTGCTGGTCGCGCTCTACCTCCACCGCCGGCGATCCCGGACACCCTAGCCGGCGCATGGCCGAGGTCCTGCGGCAACCGGTCCTGTTCGGTCGCCGCCTGGTGCGTCGCTTCCAGGACGCGCGCCTGCAGCTCCTGGCCGCCGCCCTGGCCTACTACGCCGCCTTCTCGCTGGGACCGCTGCTGCTGCTCCTGGGCGGCTGGCTGGCCATCCTGTTGCGCGCCAATCCCGAGCTCGCCGCGCAGTACCGCCACGCCCTCGACGACCTCCTGGGCCAGCTGCTGCCGCTCCAGCAGAACACCACCGGGCTGGTCTCGCACAGCTTCGATACGGTGCTGCAGGAGCTGAACCAGGGGGCGCTGCTGCGCAGCGCGCTGTCCTTCCTGGTGCTGGTCTGGGCCAGCGGCAACTTCTTCACCTCGCTGCAGCAGGCCCTCGAGGTGGTGTTCGACGTCCCGCACGCGCGCGGGTTCCTGCGCAAACGGATGGTGGCGATGCTGCTGGTGGTGGCGGTGGCGCTGGTGATCTTCTTCGAGGTCGTCGGCGGCGCCCTGGCGTCCGGGCTCAACGGGGTGTCGATCGCGCTGGCCGATTGGCTGGCCACCTTCAACGTGCACCTCCCCGGCCTGCCGCTGGGCCTGCAGCCCGGCCTGGCGCTGCAGGCCAGCCGGCTGATCGTCGCGGTGGCGGCCTTCACCCTGACCTTCCGCTACCTGCCGCGCGAGAAGAGCACCTGGGGCGGCGCGGTTTCCGGCGCGCTGGTGAGCGCGGTCGGCGTGCTGCTGGCGCGCTGGGCGCTGCTGCTCACCTTCAACGCCGAGCGCTTCAACCTGGTATACGGCTTCATCACCAGCCTGGTGGCCCTGCTGCTGTGGCTCTATCTGGCGCTGATGCTGTTCCTGGTGGGAGCCCTGGTGGCGGCCGAAGCCAGTGCCTGGCACCGCGAGGCGGGCCCGCCGCCCGTCTTGAGCGACAGCCCGGGCTGAGACGCGGCGGCGGCCCGGAACAGCGCATCCCGCGTCAGGCTCTACAATCGAGGCGTGATCGCCTGGCTCGACCGTCTCGTTCGCCGCAAGTGGTTCTACGTGCTGGCGGTGAACGCCTTCCGCACCTTCACCCGTCTCGTCTACGGCCTCCGCGTCGAGGACGCGGACAAGGTTCCCCAGGACGGCAGGGGCCTGGTGGTCGCCTGCAACCACGTGAGCGCCTGGGACCCGCCCGTGGTGGGCGTCTCCGTCCCACGGGAGATCCACTTCATGGCCAAGAAGGAGCTCTTCGCCTCGGACTGGGGCGCGCTCCTCATGCACGGTCTGCGCGCCTTCCCCGTCGACCGCTCCATCAACGACATCGGAGCCGTCAAGGACGCGCTCCGCCAGCTGCAAGCCGGCCTGGCGATCGGCATCTTCGCCCAGGGCACCCGCAACGCCGGCGACAAGGAAGCCCTCGACGGCGCCGCCTACCTGGCGCAGCGCGCCGGCGTCCCGCTGCAGCCTGCCGCGGTGTGGCGCGACGGACGGCGGTTCCACGTGCGCTTCGCCGAGCCCATCGAGCCGCAGGGCAAGACGCGCGATCGCGCGCGCGCCATGACCCGGGAGCTGATGCTCCGCGTGAACGAGATGTTGCCCTCCAGGACACAACATCTTGGCACCGAGGGAGCGCGCGAGGAGCCGCGCGAGAAGGTGCCCTGAGGGTCGCGTCCTGGCCGGTGTCGGCGCGTGAAAAATCCGATAAACGCCGTGACAGACTTGTACGCCAGGGGTCCGTCTGCTACAGTGCAGCCAAGCTCGAGGGACCCAAGGAGGAGGAGTCGAATGGCGAAGGGAAAGACCGTATCCAAGGCCGACCTCGTCGACATGGTGGCCGACGAGACCGGGATGAAGAAGAAGGACGTCAAGGAGATCATGGACACCATGCTGGGCAAGATCAGCTCGCACCTGGACAGCAGCTACAAGGTGCAGCTGACCGGCTTCGGCACCTTCGAGGTCCGCAAGCGCAAGGCCCGCACCGGCGTCAAGCCGGGGACCACGGAGAAGATCCGCATCCCCGCCAGCAAGTACCCGGCCTTCAAGCCCGGCAAGAGCCTCAAGGAACGCGTTCGCTGACGTAAGCGCTCCTCGCCCGAAGACGGGGCGGCCCGCGTGGGCCGCCCCGTTCCTGTCTCGGCTCTCCTGAGGGCGGCGGGCGCGCCGCCCTGCGTCACGCGCGGTCGCTCAGCCGCGCCGCTGCCACAGGTCGCTCGCCAGCCAGGCCAGCGCGCCGGCCGCCAGGGCCGCATCGACCAGACCCACCGAGACGCTCGTCCGGCCCAGCGCGTGCGCCGCCACGGTGATGGCGGCGACCGCCAGCAGCAGCACCACGAAGCCGTTGCGGGCGGCGCGGTCGGCGATCATGCGGCCGCGCTCGTCGCGCCGCAGCACGGCGCCGTTGGCGGTGGACAGGTGGCGCCCCTGGCGGCTCGCCACCAGCAGCCCCACGGCCGCCAGGCCGGCGAGCGCGCCGGCGGCGTACCAGGAGGCGCCGACGAGCACGGCCAGGCCCCCCACCACGATGGCGGCCAGCAACCGCGTGGCCACGAAGCTCACGGGCATCCTCATGCCTCTTCCCCCTTCGCCCGGCCGAGCCAGAACAGCTCGTCCACCGGGGTCGACAGCTCCCGCGCCAGCGCCAACGCCAACGCCAACGACGGCACGTAGCCGCCCCGTTCGATGGCGATGATCGTCTGCCGCGTGATGCCGGTCCGCTCGGCCAGCGAGGCCTGGGTGAGCTCCGCCGCCTGCCGTACCTCTCGCAGGCGGTTGCGCAGCTCATCCGCGGGGCTCGCCGCCAGGCGTCCGGCGCGGCGCGATCGCTCGGGTGAACGGACTCCTCGCATGTCAAACGGAGTTTACATCCCGGCGCCCTGGATGTCAAGGTGCCTTTACATCCGGGGCGCGCGCCGCCGGCGCGCCGCGGCTCCGCGTCGCCAGGCACCGCGGCACGCCCGCGGGCGGGTATAGCATGGGCGGGTGGGACTGCTGGACATGGTCGGCCCCGTCATGGTGGGGCCCTCGAGCTCGCACACGGCCGGCGCCTGCCGCCTGGCGCTGCTGGCGCGTCACGCCCTGCTGACGCCGCCCCGGCACGCCCGCATCACGCTGCACGGCTCCTTCGCCAAGACCGCCCACGGCCACGGCACGGACCTGGCGCTCACCGGCGGGCTGCTCGGTTTCGCGCCGGACGACGAGCGCATCAAGGACGCCTTCGAGCACGCCCGCGCCGCCGGGCTCGAGCTCACCTTCGAGACCGCCGACCTCGGCGACGTGCACCCCAACACGGTCCGCCTGGAGCTCGACGCCGCGGACGAGCGCGTGGAAGCGACCGGCTCCAGCGTCGGCGGCGGGCTGGTGCGCATGTTCAACGTGAACGGCTTCGAGGTGAACGTCACCGGCGGCTATCACACGCTGCTCGTGCTCCACGACGACAAGCCCGGCATCATCGCCCGCGTCGCCCGGGTGATCGCCGACGACGAGGGCAACGTCGCCACCCTGCACTCCGCGCGCCGCAAGCGCGGCGGGCTCGCCATGATGTCGATCGAGATCGATCGCAGGCTGGCACAGTACGCGCTCGACTACCTGACGTTCGTTCCCTACATCCACTGGCTGCGCATGCTCCCCGAGGTCATGAGCGGCACGGCGCCCGAGGAGCAGATCGAGACGGCCGAGGCGGCGTCCGCGAGCCGCGCGCCGCTGGACGGGGCGCCCGGGGCTCCGGGGGCCGGCGCGAGCGGCCGGCCCGCCGCCCGCGGCGGGAAAGGGGGCCCGACATGACCCTCGCCGAGCTGGCCGCGGCACCCGGGAAGGCGTCCGAGGCGGCGCTCGCCGACGAGGTCGGCAGCGACCGGACCGACCGCGATGCCCTGCTGGAGCTGATGCGGGGGCGTCTGCGCGAGATGCGCGACTCCGTCGGGCGCGGGCTCGCCTCCAGCGCGCCCAGCCGCACCGGGATGGTGGGGTGGAACGCGAAGCAGCTGTGGCAGGCGGACGACACCCTGCACGCTCCGCTCCTCAAGCGCGTGCAGGCGTACGCCATGGCGGTCAACGAGGAGAACGCGCGCATGGGCCGCATCGTGGCGGCGCCCACCGCGGGGAGTGCCGGCACCGTGCCCGGCGCACTGCTCGGCGTGGCCGACCACCTGGGCCTGGACGACGAGGCGCTGGTGATGCCGCTGGTGTTGGCCGCGGCCGTGGGTGACGCTATCCAAGCCCGCATGTTCATCGCCGGCTCCAGCGGCGGATGTCAGGCCGAGATCGGCGCGTCCGCCGCCATGGCGGCGGCGGCGGTGACGGAGCTGCTGGGCGGCGGCGCCCGCGCCTGCATCCATGCCGCGGCCATGGCCCTCATGAACACCATCGGGCTGGTGTGCGACCCGGTGGGCGGCTACGTCGAGGTGCCGTGCGTGTCCCGCAACGCCTTCTACAGCGTCCACGCGGTCAGCTCGGCGCAGCTTGCGCTGGCGGGGCTCGAGTCCGTGATCCCGCCGGACGAGGTGGTGCAAGCCATGGCGTCGGTCGGGCGGCTGCTCCCACCGGAGCTGCGGGAGACCGGCGAGGGCGGCATCGCCGCCACCGAGACCGGGCGCCGCATCGCCCTGAAGATGGCGCGGTAGGCGGTGGGCGCCGTGGACCCCCGTGTCGGCCGCGGAACCGCCCGTCCGGAGAGTGTCGCGTAGCGTCTCATCGGGGAGGGGGACCAGCCCACTCGTTGGGGGCCGATCTGCAGACGCGTCCGTAGGAGGAGGTGGACGCCATGCCGAACCGTCCTCGCGTGATCATCGTCGGCGCCGGATTCGCCGGCTTGAACGCCGCCAAGGCGCTCAAGGGCGCGCCCGTGGACGTGCTCATCGTCGACCAGCACAACTACCACACCTTCCAACCCTTGCTCTACCAGCTGGCCACGGCCGGCCTGGACGCCGCGGACGTGGCGCACCAGGTGCGCAACATCTTCCGCCGGCAGCGCAACGTGCAGTTCCGCCAGGGCACCGTCGACGGCGTCGACTGGGATGCGGGGGAGGTGTCCCTCAAGGAAGGGGCCCGGCTGGCCTTCGACTACCTCATCCTCGGCGCCGGCGCCATCTACAACGACTTCGGCGTGCCGGGGGTGAAGCGCTACGGGTACCTGATCAAGAGCCTCAGCGAGGCCAACACCCTGCGGAGCCACATCCTGCGCCAGTTCGAAGCGGCCAGCGCCGACCCCTCGACCGTGGAGCGCGGCGCCCTCACCTTCGTGCTGGTGGGCGCCGGCCCCACCGGCGTGGAGATGGCCGGTGCGCTCGTGGAGCTCTTCGACCGCGCCCTGCCGCCGGACTATCCGGAGCTCGACGTCGTGGACCGGGCGCGGGTGGTGATGCTGGAGATGACCGACAAGGTGCTGCCGCCCTTCGGCCCACGCTCGCAGCGCTACGCCGAGCGCGTGCTGAGGCGGCGCGGCGTCGACGTGCGCCTGAACGCCACCGTCAACGAGGTGGGCGCCGACGAGGTGACGCTGGAGTCGGGCGAGAGCATCCGTACCCGGACGCTCATCTGGGTGGCGGGCGTGCGCGGCCACCCGCTGGCCGAGGCGCTCGACCTCGAGATGAGCAAGGGCTACCGCATCCGCGTCGAGCCCGACCTGAGCATCCCCGGTCACCCCGAGGCCTTCGTGGCAGGCGACCTGGCGGGCGCGGAGGACGAAGAGGGCGACCTCTACCCGCAGCTCGCCCCGGTGGCCATCCAGCAGGGGCGGCACGCCGCCCGCATGGTGCTCGCCTCGCTCGAGGGGCGCGAGCGGCGCCGCTTCCACTACGCCGACCGCGGGATGATGGCCATCATCGGCCGCAACGCCGGCATCGCCGAGCTGAGCCGGCGCTTCGGCGGCTTCAGGATGCGCGGGCTGGTCGGCTGGCTGGGATGGCTGTTCCTGCACCTGCTCTACCTGCCCGGCTTCAAGAACCGGGTCGACACGCTGCTCAACTGGGTCTACAACTACCTGACCTACGACCGCCATGCCCGCCTCATCCTGGAGTCGGCGCCGAGCCCTGCCGAGGTGGCCGACCACGAGGGAGCGCTCGCCACCTCCGACCAGGCCCTGGGCCAGCCGCCCTCGAACAAGCGCAGCGCCATCCACCGGCAGCAGCAGCGCCGGGACGAAGGCGACAGCGACACGGACCCGTCCAAGGGGGCCGAGCCCAGCCCCGGCTGAGGCGCCCGGAACAGGTCGCGCGCGCCCGGAGCCGGAACGGGCCCCTGGTATGGTGACGCCATGCCAGGCAGCGACGCCGTCACGGCCTACCTGAACACCGCCATCCGCGCCGCCCGCGAGGCGGCGCGGATCCAGCTCGCGCACCTGGAAGGCGAGCTGGAGGTGGACACCAAGTCCAGCGACGTGGACATCGTCACGCAGGTCGATCACCTGTGCGAGGCGCGCATCCGCGAGATGCTGCAGGAGGCCTACCCCCAGCACGTGGTGCTGGGCGAGGAGCAGGGCCAGGAAGGGCACGCCAGCCACCGCTGGATCGTCGACCCGCTCGACGGCACCGTCAACTACGCGCACGGCTTCCCGTTCTTCTGCGTGTCGATCGCGCTGGAGGTGAGCGGTGAGGTTCAAGTGGGCGTCGTGTACGACGGCTACCGCGACGAGCTCTTCACCGCCGTGGCCGGCCGCGGCGCGGCGCTCAACGGCCGCCCGATCCACGTCAGCGGCGAGACCGTGGCCAAGCGGGCGCTCCTCGCCACCGGCTTCGCCTACCTCCCGGACACCCTCCACCGGAACCTCGAGGTCTTCGGCCGGGTGCTGCCGCAAGTCCAGTCGATCCGGCGTCCGGGCGCGGCCGCGCTGGACCTCTGCTACCTGGCCTCGGGCCGCCTGGAGGGCTTCTGGGAGCTCGGGCTCAACCCCTGGGACGTCGCTGCAGGCAACCTGGTCGTGCGCGAGGCGGGCGGCACCGTCACCGCGGCCGACGGCGCGCCCTACCGGCTGGGCGACTACACCCTGGTGGCCAGCAACGGCCACCTCCACGGCAAGCTCCTGCAGCTGCTCGACCTGGGCGCCGCGGTAGCCGGTTGAGCGGCCGGCCGGGCGCCGCGACCACGACCGAGCCCGACGCCATGCGCACCATGCTGCAGCGTGCCGCCCGCGAGCGGGGGCGCGTGCGCCTCGTCTACGGCAGCGTCCCGTACGTGGTGACGGTGCTGTCGGTCGACGGCGATCTGGTGACCGGGACCAGCGAGGAGCGGGGCCCGTTGCGCTTCCGCCTGGGGCGTGTCACCGAGGTCAGCGAGTTGCCCTCGAGCCGCCCGCTCTTCTGACCTCCCGTTCCGAGCCCCCCCTGCGAACCACCCGCCCCGAACCACAGGAGCCGAACCACCGGACCCGACGCGGCCGGGCAGCTCAAGCCTGCGGCGACGGCTCCTCGAACAGGTCGGTGCTCACGTAGCGCGCGGCGGTGTCGGCCGCGAGCGTGAGCACCACCTTGCCCGGGCCGAGCTCCCGCGCCACTTCCAGGGCGGCGGTGACCGCGGCGCCGGAGGACATGCCGACGAACATCCCCTCCTCGCGCGCCAGGCGCCGCGCCAGCGGGAACGCCTCCTCCTCGTAGATCATCCTGCACTCGTCGAGCAGGTCGAGATCGAGGTTCCTGGGCAGGAACCCCGGGCCCATCCCCTGGAACTTGTGCGGACCGCGGTCGAACCCGTTGATGACGGCGCTGCGCGCCGGCTCCACCCCCACCACCCGGAGCCGGGGCTTCTGCTCCTTGAAGTAGCGGCCGATGCCCGAGAGCGAGCCGCCCGTGCCGCTGCCCCACACGAAGGCGTCGACGCGCCCCTGCATCTGCCGCCACAGCTCCGGCCCGGTCACGCGGTAGTGCATGCGCGGGTTGGCGGGGTTCTCGAACTGGTTGGGCATGAACGCGCCCGTCTCCTCCACGATCGCCTCGGCGCGCGGGATGGCGCCCTGCATGCGCTGCTCCCCCGGGGTGAACTCCAGCTCGGCGCCGTAGGCGCGCAACGTCTTCACGCGCTCGGCGCTCATGCTGTCCGGCAGCACGATGAGACAGCGGTAGCCGCGAACGGCGGCGAGGAAGGCGAGCCCGATGCCGGTGTTGCCGCTGGTGGGCTCGACGATCAGCTGGCCGGAGCCGGGCGTGAGCAGGCCCCGCTCCTCGGCGTCCTGGATCATCCCCAGGGCGGTGCGGTCCTTGATGCTCCCCGCCGGGTTGGCCCCCTCCAGCTTGACCCACACCTCGGCCATGTCGGGCTCGACCACCCGCCGCAGCTTCACCACCGGCGTGTCGCCGATGAGGGCCTCCATGCCCCGCGAGGCGGGGATCTCGCTGTCCCGTGCGTGCTTGCTCATGTCCGAGTCTACGTGCCGGCCGTGCCCGGCGATGTCGTCGCTTTTGCTAGGCTTGGGGCGTGAGCGAGGTCGCTCTGTGGCGGTTCTTCCGCGACGTGCGCCGCGCCGTGGCGCGCAGCAACCGCGGTCAGGGGATGCCGCCCTACCGGCACGGCACCTTCCTGGTCGACGCCTGCGCCGGGGACGTCGAGCTCACCATCCAGGACGTGACCGAGGAGGACGCCGTGCTCATCGCGGGCGAGCTCAGCGCGCTCGGCGCCCGCGCCGTGGTGCGCGGCAGCCGGCTATGTCCGCACTGCGGGATGCGCGTGCCCGACCAGGACTCCTGCGTGCACTGCCGGCGGCCGCTAGGCCGCGCCTGACCCAGCCTCGGCGGCCTGCGCCAGCGCCGCCTTCTCCTCCTCGCGCAAGCCCACCAGCTCCTCGGACAGGCGCCACAACCGCTCGGTGGCCTCGGGATCTCGCGCCGCGGGCTTCGGACGGATGGGCCGCCGGTCGGCGAAGTACCCGCCCGACGTGTCGGCCACCTCGTCGGACAGCGCCAGGTAGACGCCGGTCTCGGCGCCCCGCCAGGGCGGCCGGCCCGCTACCTTGGCGGCGACCTGCACCAGCCGGTTCATCACGGTTCGGCCGCTGCCGAAGCCGGTGTTCACGAAGCCCGGATGGAACGCGTTGACCGTCACCGGCGTCCCCTCGAGGCGTCGCGCCAGCGCCGTGGTGAAGGCGATATTGGCCAGCTTCGATTGCCCGTACGCCGTCCAACCGCTATAGCGTCGCGTCAGCATGGGGTCGTCGAAGTGGAAGCGCGCCGCCCGCGAAGCCTCGGACGCCGTCACCACCACCCGGCCGCCGCCGTCGAGCAGCGGCGCGAGGAGCAGGTGCGTGAGGAGGAAGGGCGCCAGGTGGTTGAGCGCCAGGCTCGCCTCGTAGCCCTCGGCCGTCGTCACACGCCGCGCGAAGAAGGCGCCGGCGTTGTTCGCGAGCACGTCGATGCGGGGCGCGCGCTCGCGCACCCGCGATGCCACGTCGCGCACCTCGGCGATCGACGCCAGGTCGGCGGGTAGGAAGTGCAGCTCCGGGTTGCCGGTCTGCTCGCGGAGCGCCCGCACGGCGTCCGCCCCGCTCCCCTCGGCGCGCGAGATGACCAGCACCCGGAAGCCACGCTCCCCGAGAGCCCGCGCCATCTCCCGGCCCACGCCGGAGCTGCCTCCCGTGACGACGGCCACGCGGCCGTCCTGAGATCCGTCCATGAAGCCATGCTAGTCACGCGCGGCGGCCAGGCGGGTCGCCTGGAGTCGGTGGTGCCCGCAGGCGGGGCCGTCCGGGGACCCGGGCGAACCGCGGCCGGCCTCGCGCCTCGCACCTCGCACCTCGCGAGAGCGTACGGCCGGCGCTCGAGGCCACGGCCCCCGCTTCACCGCACCGCCAACAGCGAGAGCGTCCCCAACACCACCTGAGCGACCCCGAACCCCGCCAGCGCCAGCGCCGACAGCGCCGCCAGCCCGCGACGGACGCGCCCCGCCAGCCGCGCGGCGGAACCGACCACCACGATGAGCGCCGCCGTCACCGCCAGCATCACGGAGTAGAACGCGAGCAGGAAGCCCAGCGCGTGCGGCGGCGCCGCCCGCCACGCCGCCAGCGCGATGGGGGCGCCCACCAGACCCCAGAACAGCCACGGGTTGGGGTTGAGCAGGTTCATGACGGCACCGCGCCACACCCCGCCGTAGCCGCGCGGGTCCTCGAGCCCGCGCAGCAGCGCCCTCAGCGCGCGGTAGGCGAGCACCCCCACGAACACCCCGCCGGCCACGCGCATGGCCTGAAGGACGTCTCCCGGTACGCGGCTCAGGACGAAGAACACGATCACGAGCATCGGCCCGTCGGAGAGCAGCGGCGCCAGCGCCACCGGCAACGTCCGCCGCCAGCCGCGCTGCGCCGCCTCCGAGACCACGAACGCCTGGAAGGGCCCCGGCAGCATCGCCGCCGACAGCCCCAAGGCAGCGCCCTGCAGCAGCAGGGCGGTCAAGCGGCCGCGTCGCCGCCGAGGTGGATGCGGCGGGTGGTGAGCCGCTCGATGAGGTCGCGCTTGAGCGTCACGCCCAGCCCCGGCCCCTGCGGCAGGCTCTGGTAGCCGTCCTTCGCCTCCAACAGCGGCTCCACGATGTCCTCGTCCCAGTACCGGCTGGCGCTGGCGGTGTCGCCGGGGAGCGTGAACGCCTCCAGACTGGTCATGTGCAGGTTGTGCGCGCGGCCGACGCCCAGCTCGAGCATCCCGCCGCACCATACCGGCGCCCCGAACGCGAGCGCCACGTCGGCCACCCGCCGCGAGGCGAGATGGCCCCGTACCCGGCCCAGCTTGACGTTGATGACACGTCCGGCTTCCAGCTCCAACGCCTTGCGGGCGTCCTCGGGCGAGTGCACGGACTCGTCCAGACACAATGGGGTCGCCAGCATCGCCTGCAACTTGACGTGGTCCACCAGGTCGTCGTGGGCCAGAGGCTGCTCGATGTAGTCGAGCCCGAGCTCGTCGAGATCCTGGAAGACGCGCGCATCGGTGAGGCGGAACGCGCTGTTGGCATCGACGCTGAGCGGCATGTCCGGCAGCGCCTCGCGCACCGCCCGCAGGGGCTCCACCGCCCAGCCGGGCTTGATCTTGAACTTGAGGCGCTTGTACCCCTGGTCGGCATGGCGCTCGGCCATGGCCACGGTCTCCGCGACGCTGCCCTGGATGCCGATCGAGGCACCCACGGGGATGGGCCGCTCCACGCCGCCGAGCAGCGCCCACAGCGGCAGCCCCGCCGCCTTCGCCTGCAGGTCCCAGAACGCCGTCTCGACCGCGGCGACCGCCATGTTGTGGCCCCGGATGGCGCCCACCAGCGCGAGCAGCTCGGCCGGCGTGGCGACGTCACGTCCCAGCAGACGCGGCACGATGTAGCGCTCCAGCGCCACCCAGGCCGTGTCGGTCGTCTCGTAGCTGTACCCGGGCTCGTTGCCTGCCGTGACCTCGCCGTACCCCTCCAGGTCGCCGGAGCGCACCGTCACCAGGAGCTTGCGCAGGTCCTGCTCCACGCCGAAGCTCGTCTCGAAACGGAACCTCAGCCGCACCGACAGCTCCCGGAGCTCGACGGAATCGATCTTCATGACGGACCTCCAGGCTGCCAAGCATACCTTCCCCCGCCAGGGGCTGCTTCACGGCCTGGACGCCGGCCGCGGGTCAGAACTCGTCGGGGAACTCGAGGCGCGGGCGCGGGCGCTCCTCACGCGACTCGTCCCCGGCCCCGCTCTCCTCGACCGCATCGGCGGCGGGCGCCTTCGGCGGCGTGCGGGAAGGCCCGACATCGTCGTCCGTCGCGCCCGACAGGCCCCCGCGCGCGGGCGCCTCAGGCACGGCGGGCGCCTCGGACACGGCGGGCGCCTTGCGCGCGGCCCCGCTGGCGTCGCCCACTGCGCCCGCCGCACCCCCGGGCGCCGGAGCCCGTGCCTCGCGCGCGCCCCCCGCACCCGCCGGCCGCGTGCGCGGCGCCGGCTCCTCGTCCGGACCCACCAGCTCGCCGGGACCGAGGTCCGGGGCGCTCGGGACGGCGTCGGAGCGGACGGCCCAGCTGCGGGGGCGCTCCGACTCGCTCCGACGACCCGGGTGCCGAGAGGGGCCCACCGTGCCGCCCGCCCCGTCGCGCTCGGTGCCGCGCGCTGCCCGGGCGGCTCGGCCGAGGCCGCTGCGCTCGGCGTCACCGAGGCGCCAGACGTTCCCGCCGCCATCGGCATCGCCGGCACCGCCCTCCTCCGCGCCGGCCACGTCCGCTCGTCCCGGGGCGTCGCGCCGCCCGGACGCGTCCGAAGCCCCGCGCCGACGCCGGCGGCCGGCGGCATCCCCGGGCCGCGGCGCGTCGGCCTCCTGCTCCGCCATCCAGCCGTAGGGGTCGGGCTCGGGCACCCGCGCGCGCCGCTGCTCACGGGGCGGCCGCGCCGGCGGCCAGGTCTCCTCGTCGGCGACCGTCCGGGCGTCGGGAGCAGGCGCGCGCCTCTCGGCGGCCCGGTCGCCGGCTTCCTCCTGGAAGGCGGCGGGCGCCGCCGGCGCCGCCGGCCGCCGCGAGCCTTCCCGTGGCGACGGCTGCTCGGAGCGGGGCCGGCTGGACTCCGGCCGCGGCTCGAAGTACCCTTCGACGCTGTAGAGCGGGGCGCCGCGGGAGCTCGAGGAGGAACCGCCGAGCGCCGCCGGGCCGCCCGCATCCCGTCGCCAGGCCGACGCCCGCCTGCGGCGCTGCGTCCGCTCGCTCAGGCCGCGAGCGACGTCGACGCGCTGGTCGAGCGGCAGCACCCGGTAGCGGGCGCTCCACGGCTCCCACCGCAGCCTC
>DATFNF010000065.1:0-10008 GCA_035266525.1 Trueperaceae bacterium
ATCGACGGTCGCCTGCAGGGCGGCCTTGTCGACGGCGGCCAGCGGCACGAAGAGCGCGGTGTCGTCACAGGCGCCGGCATCGAGCGCGCCGACACGGGACCCGTAAATCCTGAGCCCGACGTCCACGCCGGCGTCCGGCAGGCCGCGGATGAACGCCGACAGCGCCTGCCTGGCGGCGTCGATCCGGTAGCTGCCGTCGAGCCCCCGACTCCACATCGAACCGGAAGCGTCCAGAACGAGCTCGACCTGTGTGGTAGGTGTCGGTTGCGCCCACGCGGCGACGACGAGGACGAGCAGGCCGATGACCAGCATGACCCGACGCATGACGTTCCTCCCGAGGAGACCGACCCCCCCAGTTTACGCCCTGCGAGCGGGCGGCGGCCGCTACGGGCGGGGCTCCCCGAGCCGCATGGGGCGTTGCCGAGGCCCGGCTCCGGCGAGGGGCGCGGGGCCCGCGCCGGTCATGCCGGCGGTAGCATGGCGGCATGCTAGCCCACGCCTTCGCCGGCGGCTGGATCGAGCTGATCGTCGGCCCCATGTTCAGCGGGAAGTCCGAGGAGCTCATCCGTCGCGTCAACCGCGCGCTCATCGCGCGTCAGCGCGTGCAGGTCTTCAAGCCCGCCATCGACGATCGCTACGTGCCGGAAGCGGTGGCCTCGCACGACGGGCGCTCGCTGAAAGCGGTGCCCGTGGCGGACGTGGCCGCCGTCAGGGCGTTGCTGGCCATCGACACCCAGGTGGTGGCGATCGACGAGGGCCAGTTCTTCGACGACAGCCTGGTGACGCTGGCGCTGGAGCTCGCCGATGCCGACAAGCGCGTGATCGTCGCCGGGCTCGACCTCGACTTCCGAGGCGAGCCCTTCGGTCCCATGCCGGCGCTCCTCGCGCACGCCGAGGTGGTCGACAAGCTCACCGCCATCTGCAGCTGCGGCCGGGCCGCCACCCGCACCCAGCGGCTCATCGCCGGGCAGCCGGCGCACTACGACGACCCCATCATCCTGGTGGGCGCCGCCGAGCGCTACGAGCCGCGCTGCCGCGAGCACCATGTGGTGTTCAGGGGCGAGCGCCCGGTGCCGCTGTTCGACCTGGCGGCGCGGGCGTCGGGGTAGCCGAGGCCGGCGGCGCTCCGGACCGGCTAAGGCTGGAGGCGGCTGCCGTCGCGCGGGAAGGCCCGGGCGAAGCGCACGTTGGGGATCCCCAGCAGCAGGGCGGTGAGGCGCTCGGCGCCGGCGGCGAAGCCGCCGTGCGGCGGCATGCCGTGCTGGAACACCTGCAGGTAGCCCCGGAAGGCCTCCGGGTCCATGTGGCGCCTGGTCAGCTCCTCGACGAGCATGGCGTGGTCGTGCACGCGCTGCCCGCCGGAGGTCAGCTCCACTCCGCGGAACAGCAGGTCGACGCCGCGGGTGAGCTCGCCTCCCTCCTCAGGATAGGTGTAGAAGGGCCGGGCGGCCTGCGGGAACTTCGTGACGAACACGAACTCGCTGCCGTGCTCCTCCTTCGCCCAGCGGCCCACCAGGCGCTCGGCCTCGGGGTCCAGGTCCTTGCCGCCCGTCTCGTGCCCGTAGCGCTCCTTCACCAGGGCGCGCGCCTCCAGCAGCGGGATCCGCGGGATGGGCGCCGAGACGTCGGGCGCCGTCGCCTCCAGCAGCTCGAGCTGCGGCGCGCAGCGCTCCGCGACCCGCGTCATCATGGCCTTGAACAGCTCCTCCTGCAGGTCCATGACATCGTTCTCGTCCTCGATGAAGCCGAACTCCACGTCGAGCGAGAGGTACTCGGAGAGGTGTCTGCTGGTGTGACTGGGCTCGGCGCGGAACACCGGCGCCACCTCGTAGACGCGTTCGAAGACCGCCACCATCATCTGCTTGTAGAGCTGGGGAGACTGGGCGAGGTAGGCACGCTTGCCGTAGTAGTCGACCTCGAAGAGGTTGGCGCCGCTCTCGGCCCCCGCGGCGACGAGCTTGGGCGTGAAGATCTCCGTGAAGTCGCGCGCGTCCAGGAAGGCGCGGAAGGCGGCGACCAGCTCCGCCTGCACCTTGAGCGCCGCCTGGGCCTTCAAGCCGCGGACGGTGATCTGGCGGTACTCGAGCAGCGTCTCGGGGTTGGCGTGCCACTCCTCCTTGGGGATCTCCACCGGCGGCGGCGTGGTGGCCCGGCTGAGCACCTCGAGCCCGTCGGCGTGCACCTCGACCCCGCCCGGCGCGCGCGCGTTCGCGACCACCGTGCCCCGGACGCGCACGCAGCTCTCGTGGAGAGGCAGGCCGGTCTTCTCGAAGACGCATTGCGCCAGACCGCTGCGGTCCCGGAGGAGGAGGAACTGGATGCCGCCGAGGTCGCGGCGGTTGTGCACCCAGCCCTGAAGGGTGACGCGCTCGCCGACCCGGCCCGGAAGGGCCCGGGCCAGCGTCCGGGTCTCGGTTCTCTGCTCCGTCACGATCTCCATCGCACGCTCCTGAAAAGAAAACACCCCGAGGGGTTCCTCGGGGTGTGCGAGAAGGCCGAACCGCGGCCTAGGCCCCGAGCCACCTCGCGCGGGAATTATCGTCGGTCCGGTGGTCGGGGGACGCGACCGTCATGGGCGGTAATCTAGCAGGCCCCCGCGGGCGTGTCAACGGCAGCTCACTCGGGCGCCAGCGCGGCCGCGGCGAAGACCGCCCACACCAGCGGCGCCAGGCTGCTGGTGGCGCCGAACTCGTCCGGCGTCAGCCAGGCGTGTGCATCGTGTTCGTCGCTGCGTCTCACCTCACCCGCCTCGGCCTCGGCGCGGTAGACGATCACCACCATCGGCTCGCCGGCGCGCGTCGCCTGGTAGGCCGTGACGGGACGCGGGTGCACGCGGACGCGCAGCCCGCACTCCTCGGCGATCTCGCGGGCGACGGCGCCCTCGGGCTCCTCGCCGAGCCGCAGGCGGCCGGACAGGGTCTCCCACAGGCCCGGGCCGGCGTCGCGCGCTGCCGAGCGCCGCATCGCCAGCACCTTGCCCTCGCGGAACACGGCGGCCGCCACCGCCACCACGTAATGCTCGGTCACCTCGCCGTCGCTCGACTCGGGCACGCGGGCCTCCCTTCGCGGCGCCGAGGCGCCGCGTCCAGGCTAGCCCACATGGCGCTGGCCGAGGACCGCTGGACCGGGACCGCCGGCCCGGGAGCGCCGCCGTAGCCCGCGTTCCGGGCGGCCATGAGCGAGCGCCGGTCGGTCACGCCCCCTCGGGGGGCACGCCGCCGGCGCGAGGCGAGGGCCTGGACGGGATCCGCGCCGGATCAGGTGCCGCGGTTGTGGCTTATGGGCGCTTGCCCGGGATAGGCACGCTTGAAGTGGCCCGACGGCAGCGAGGTCCCGTTGCGCTCGAAGTTCAGCAGCTCCATGAACCAGGCTTCGTGCTCGATCTCCTCCTGGAGGATGCGCGCGGCCAGCGCGTGGGTCCGGAGGTCCTTGCCCGCCGTGATGTCGCAGATCTCCTGCCAGCTCCGGATGGCGCAGCGCTCGGCCTCCAGGAGCACCAGCAGGATCTTCTCCGCGGTGGGGTCCTCGGGCAGCTTGGGGTCCGGACAGCTGGCCTGTTCGACGAAGGCCTGCATGTCGTTGTGGATCTCGCCGCCGAGCTCGTAGATGCGCGGCGTCATCAGCTCGAAGTGGGAGCGGTCCTCGAGACGCGCGTCCTCGGCGATCTCCTTGTAGTCCTCGTGGCCTGCGAGGTGCATGCGCAGGATGGTGTAGTAGTAGGTCCCCCACTCCGAGGCGGTCGCGGCGACCAGCTTGTCGATCAGGTCCTCGACGTCGATGCCGCGCTCGCGGATCATCTGGACGCCTACCCTGTTCTCGAGGTCGCCTGCCTCGACTCGTCCCGCTTCGTGACGGTGCGGCTCTGGCATAAGAACCTCCTCGCCCGGACCCGTAGCACCGGCCCTCCGCGGCAGCCGTAGGAGAGGTGGCATAGGTCGCGTGGCTTACGGGCGCAGGAGCGCCGCCGGCGGCGCGGCGGGACCGGGGGTCAGGCCCCTACCTGTTCGGCGGCGCCGTCGCGGCCAGCGGTCCGCACCTCGTCGAGGGACCGCAGCACGTCCTCGAGCAGGTCGTCGCCGTCCTCGATGCCGGCCGACAGGCGCACCAGCCCGGCAGAGATGCCGTGGCGGGCGCGTGCGTCCTCCGCGAGCAGCTGGTGCGTGGTGCTGGCCGGATGCGTGGCCAGGGACTCCACGTCGCCGAGCGAGACCGCCTGGGTGAACAGCGTCAGGCCGTCGAGGAAGCGCCCTGCCGCCGGCGCGCCGCCCACGAGCTCGAGCGCCAGCATGCCCCCGAAGCGCGCCATCTGCCGGGAGGCGAGGGCGTGCTCGGGATGCTGCGGCAGGCCGGGGTAGTGGACCGCGGCGACCGCCGGGTGTCCGAGGGTGCCGCGGGCCAGCTTCTCGGCGTTGTCGCAGTGGCGCTCCATGCGCACGGGCAGCGTCTTGGTGCCGCGCAGCAGCAGGAAGCTCTCGAACGGGCCGAGCACGGCGCCCACGTGGCGGAGGCCGTGGCTGCGCAGCTCGGACGTCAGCTCCGACGGGCCGGCCACCACCCCGGCCACCAGGTCGCCGTGGCCGCCCAGGTACTTGGTGGCGGAGTGCACCACCACGTCGACACCGTGCTCCCGCGGGCGCGTGAGATACGGGGTGGCGAAGGTGTTGTCCGCGACGGTGAGGATGTCGTGGCCGCGCGCGCAGGCGGCCACGTGGCCGAGATCGTGGATGCCCATGGTGGGGTTGGTCGGCGTCTCCAGGTAGATCATCCGCGTCGCGGGCGTGATGGCGCCCTGCAGCTCGGCGTCGGCGACGTCGCGATGGCGGATGCCGAAGGGTGCGAGCACGTCGCGCAGCAGGCCCTCGGTGCCCCCGTAGAGGGGCCCCAGCGTGAGCACCTCGTCGCCGGGACGCAGCACCGTCAGGAGCAGCGCGCTGATCGCGCCCATCCCGGAGGCGAACGCCACCGCGTCCTCCATGCCTTCCAGCGACGCGATCTTGGTCTCGAAGGCGCGCGTGGTGGGATTGCCGATGCGGCTGTAGAGGTAGCCCTCCTCCTCGCCCGCGAACAGCGCCGCGCCGCGCGCGTAGCTGCCGTAGCTGAAGGTGGAGGTCTGGTAGATGGGGGTGGCGTGCGCGCCCGTGTCCGGGTCCGGGTGCTGGCCGTCGTGCACTGCGCGCGTGTCGAAGCGATGCCGCCGTTCGCTGCTCATGGGTGCGCTCCTCGCTCCCATTCAAGCAGACGCCTGCCCCCTGGCCGGCGTTGTTCCACGCGTCGTACGAAGCGGCGCGCCGCAGCCGCCGGCGTGCGCGCCGCTGAGGCGCGCGCGCCGTCCGCTAGCCTCGTCGGGGATAGCTCTGTACCCGCCCCCACACGCTCTGCGCGCCCCAGATGCCCTGCCGCAGGCACTCGAGCTGGACGATCTGGCTGTGGTCGACGAAGAGGTTGACGTTGTGTCCGTAGTTCTTGACGTACCAGGTGAACACCGCCGGGTCGGCCGCCTCGAACATCACCCGCTCCAGCCCCAGCCGGGCGATGAACCGCGCCACCACATCGGTGCGCCAGGCGGTGACGTTCTCGGTGATGCCCTCCGACTCGATCATCAGCAGGTAGGCGCCGGCGTCGAGGAAGCGCTCGGCCTGCTGGATCGCCCACTCCGGGTCCTGCACGCCCTCGCTCGCCAGCGCCGACTCCGGGGTGTCGCCGCCCGCGCCGAACTGGATGCCGATCTCCGGCTTGGCCTTGAGCCCCGCCCGCTGCACGCGCTCGACCAGGCGCAGCCAGTCGTCGGTATCGAGGCTGATGAAGCCGGCGGAGAGCTCGATGATGTCGAAGCCCGTCTTCTTGCAGGCGGCGATGTAGGCGTCCACCGCGTCGGGGCCTTGCGTGAGCATGGTCTCCATGAAGCCGCCGGTCGAGACCAGCACGTCGCGCTCGTGTGCCGTGTCGATGATGCGCTTGAGCGTGTCCTCCGGGATGAGCGTGAAGGAGCCGCCCGCGAACTTGAGCGAATCGACGTAGGGGTGCATGGTGTCGAGCACGTCGGCCAGGTAGCGCGGCCCGACCACGCTGTAGTAGGGACCGCGGATCTCGGTCAAGCCTCGGGAGCGCGGCTTCGCGTCGCGCTCCGCGGTGCGGAGGAAGTCGAAGTCGGCGTTCATGACGCCTCCTCTCCGGTCGCGCGGGCGAGCCCGCCCGACCCGTGCGCGCCGCCCTTCGCGCGCTCGCGCGGGGGACGGCCCATTGTGGGGCCCGCCGGCCCCGCTCGGCGGTACCCGGACGACAACGCCCGGCCGCTGGCGGGCGGCCGGGCGTCGTTCCGGGCACGCGGTCAGCGCAGTCTCAGGCCCGCAGCCCCTCGGCCCAGACGTCGACCTCGCGCTCGGCCTCCTCCTGGGGGAGGTGGTAGGCGGCGCGCACCTTGTCGACCAGCCTGTCGCGGCGCCCGGCCACGATCTCCAGCTCGGCCTCGGACACCCGGGGCCAGACCGATCTGGCCTTCGGGCGGAGCCGTGACCACTCGTTGCGAATCCGGTCCCAATGCATGGATCAAGCTCCCTTCCGCCGCTCCGCCGCGACCGCCGCGGTCCCTGCGTCCGCGCCGGCGGGGATCCTCCTCACGGCCGGTGGCGGGGCCACCTGCAGCAGGGCCAGCTGCCAGTGCTCGGGACGGAATGTCCGCTCCACGCAGGGGAACTCGGATCGGCTGAAGACGGATTCGTCGAGCGGGATCACGAGGCGCATCATCTTGGACCTCCTGTCCACGTTCGTCGTCCGGAGCGTAGGGGGCCGTGCTGAGGTGGGCGTGAGGGATTCCTGGGACGTTTCCAACGGGATGAGGTCCTAGGCGCGCTCGGGCGCCTCGCCACCCTCTGCCACGGGACGGCTGCATGAACGTCGCTTCATGGCGCGGTGGCGCGTCTCATCCACGCTCACGACATCGGCTCCAGCCACAGCGTCTGCCAGGGATCGAGGGCGAGCGCCCGCGTGAGCGGGCGCTCGCCGCCGGCGAGCAGGTCCGTTGCCCGTCCGTGCAGGTCGGGGTGCTCGAATCGCGCCGGCTGCCCGGAGAGGTTGTGCAGGCACCACGCGGCCCGCCCGCCCGCCTCGCGGCGCAGGGCGAACACGCCTCCCTCGGCCGGCAGCACCTGCTGGGCGCCGAAGGGGTCGAACGCCGGATGCGCGCGCCGGGCACGGATCAGCGTCGACAGCGCGGCCAGCACCCGCGCCCGCCGCCCTTCGGCGTCGGCGAGCTCGGCCAGCAGCGCCTCGAGGCCGAGCTTCTCGCGGTTGATGCTGCGCGCGCGGCCCGTGCGCCGGACCTCGTGAGGCGCGCCGCGGGAGCCGAGGAGGCTGTGCACGTAGACGGCTGGCACGCCCGCCAGCGCCAGCATCACGGCGTGCGCGGTCGCGAAGCGCCGCACGCTCGCCGCCACGGCCTCGCCCGGCGGCGTGAGCGCGTCGAAGTAGTTGATGTTGAGCTCGTAGGGGCGTTCCCCGTCGGGTGTGGCGCGGCGGGACACATGCCCGCCGCGCGCCAGCGCGAGGTCGGCCAGGCGGGCGACCGCATCGTCGTCCACCAGCCCTTCGAGCGCGCGCAGGCCGATGCCGTCGTGCGACGCCAGGAAGTTGAAGAAAGCGGTCTGACGCGAGGGCGTGGCGAGGGTGCCGGCCCAGCGTCTCAGCGCGCCGGCATCGCCGGTGGCGGCGCTGTGCAGCACCAGCGGCGGCAACGCGAAGTTGTACACCAGCTGCGCCTCGTCGTCGCCGTCCCCGAAGTAGGCCACGTTCTCGGCATGCGGCACGTTGGTCTCGGTGAGCATCACCACCCACGGGGCCGCCAGCTCGAGGAACGCGCGCAGCGCCTCGAGAAGCCGGTGCGTCTGCGGCAGGCTGGCGCAGGACGTGCCCGGCTCCTTCCACAGGTAGGTCACGGCGTCGAGCCGCAGCGCCTGTGCGCCGTGGGACAGGTAGCCGAGCAGCACCCGCGCCACCTCCAGGAAGACGGCGGGGGTGGCGTAGTCGAGGTCGACCTGATCGGCGCCGAAGGTGGTCCAGAGGGCGTGGGAGCGGCCATCGGCAGCGGTGAAGGTCGTGGCGAGGGGGGTGGCGCGGGGGCGCACCACGGCGCGCAGATCCGCGTCCGCAGGCACCTCGCGGAAGAAGCCGGCCGCCGCCGGGTCGCCCGCCAGGAAGCGCCGGAGGTAGCCGCTCGAGGCCGAGACGTGGTTGATGACGGCGTCGATCATGAGGCGGTAGCTTGCGGCGAGCGCCTCGACCTGCCTCCAGTCGCCGAAGGCAGGGTCGACAGCGCGGTAGTCCACCACAGCGAAGCCGTCGTCGGACGAGGCGGGGTGGAAGGGCAGGACGTGGACACCGCTGACGGTCCCTGCCAGCGGCCCGTCCAGGAGCGCCTTCAGGCTGGCGAGCGGCGGCTCGCCCTGCCGCCGCACCTGGTCCGGGTAGCTGATGAGGAAGGCGTCCGAGGCGGACAGCCGCTCGCCCGGAGCCACCGCCGGCCGCGGCTGGGCCGCGCGGAAGGCCGCCGCCTCGCCGAGCAGGGCCCGTGCCAGCTCCGACCCGGCCGCCTCGCCGTAGAGCGCGAGCATGTGGCCCCGGAGGGAGCCCTCCCAATCCCGGCTCACGGCCGCGGGGCTCTCACCCGCCGGACGCTCCGCCCGCCGCGGGCAGCGGCATGGGCTCGACCATCTCCAGCGCCAGCGCGGCGCTCCAGGAGAAGTCGCTGGCACCGGCGGGGCTGCCGTCGCGCGGGTCGTAGTACTCGTAGAAGCCGGCCGAGCGCATCAGCGTCAGGCTATCGCGGCGGACGCGCTCCGCGAGGTCCGCGTAGCCGTAGCGCTCCAGCCCCTGCATGACCATCCAGTTGATGAGGATCCACACCGGCCCGCGCCAGTAGCGGCGCGGCTCGAAGAAGTAGTTGTTCTTCGCCTGCGACGGCACCAGGAAACGGCTGTGCCCGTCGGGAGCGTACTCCTCCGCGTTCTCGAGGTGCGCGCCGACCAGCACCTCCGCCTGGGCACGGTCGGCGAGACCGGCGTAGAGCGCCGCGAAGGTGGCCACCCCGTTCTCCCGCACCAGCTGGTGGTGGCGGGCGTCGTAGGCGAAGTACAGCCCCTCCTCGTCGTCCCACAGCTTGCCGTTGAACGCCCGCCGTAGCCGGTAGCGCCAGCGCTCCAGCTCGGCGGTCGGCTCGCCGATCTCCTCGGCGAGCGCGATCAGGTCCTCGTGCGCCTGGTAGGTGACGGCGTTGAAGAGCGTGTCCTGCACCAGGAACGGGGAGCGTTGATACATCGTCTCGGGGTCGTAGCCCCAGTGCCGGAAGCGGTCGATGAGGTACACGAAGCGCTCGTAGTCGGCGTGCTGCGGGCGCTCGTCGGCGGAGACGTGCGCGCTGTCGCGGCGCTGGTAGTCGGGCATCTGGGTGGGCGTGACCTGCATCAAGGGCTGGACGAAGCGGGCGGCGTTGTCCGTGCCGGACTCCCAGGGATGGACGATCGCAACCAGCCCCGTCCCCTCGGGATCGCGGGCCCGGTGCAGCCAGCGGTGCCAGCGCAGCAGCTGCGGGTAGACCTCCCGGACGAACGCCAGCGATGCCTCGCGGTCGCCGGCCCGCCGGTGCATGCGCCGCACGCAGGTGGCCAGCAGCGGCGGCTGCACCAGGCCCGAGGTGCGGACCCGCGGGGGCGCCGCCACGCTCTGCTCGATGTGCCAGAAGTCCGGCCCCGGGAAGTAGTCCGAGGAGCCGTTGTGGTACACGACGTGCGGGATCATGCCGTCCAGCCACTGGCCGCGCAGGAGCGAGCGCACCTCCTTGCGGGCGCGGGCCTCGTCGAAGTGGGCCAGGCCCATCGCCACCAGGGCGGCGTCCCAGTTCCACTGATGAGGGTACTGGTGTCTCCCGGGCTTGACGAAGTCGCCCACGTCGTTGGCCGTGAGCGTCTCCCGAGCGCACGCGAGGAAGTCCTGGACGGCCTCCCCGCTGGGGAAGGG